>DAIPLK010000135.1:0-7240 GCA_036769285.1 Gemmatimonadales bacterium
CTCGCCGAGCCCGAGGAGGTGGCGCTGGCGTGAACGCCACCGTCGTCGGCGGAGGTCTCGCCGGCTCGGAGGCGGCCTGGGCCCTCGCGGAGCGCGGTGTCCGGGTGACGCTGAACGAGATGCGACCGGCGGTGAGGACGCCCGCCCATCACACCGACCGGCTGGCCGAGCTCGTCTGCAGCAACTCCTTCAAATCGGTGGAGCTGACGAACGCCCACGGGCTGCTCAAGGCGGAGCTGCGCGCGCTGGGTAGCCTCCTGCTGCCGTGCGCCGACCTCGCGCGGGTGCCCGGCGGCGCGGCGCTCGCCGTGGACCGGGACCTGTTCTCGCGGGCGGTGCAGGAGCGCGTCACGGCGCATCCAAACATCAAGGTCGTGCGGAGCGAAGTTCCGGAGCTCCCGTCCCCCGGCGTCGTGGCGACGGGGCCGCTCACCTCGCCCCGCCTCACCGAGGCGATCGTGGCCCGTCTCGGCTCCGCGGCGCTCGCATTCTACGACGCCATCGCCCCGGTGGTCTCGTCGGACTCGCTCGACCACGAGCGGCTCTACGCGCTCTCGCGCTACGGGAAGGGCCAAGGTGACGACTACCTGAACGCCCCGATGGACGCGGCGGCGTACGAGCGCTTCCTCGACACGCTGCTCGAGGCCGATCAGCATCAGGGGCACGACTTCGACGCGGTGCCGTACTTCGAGGGCTGTCTGCCGGTCGAGGAGATGGCGCGGCGCGGGCGGGAAACGCTCCGGTTCGGTCCCATGAAGCCAGTGGGGCTGCCGGACCCGCGCACCGGCCGGGAGCCGCACGCGGTCGTCCAGCTCCGGCGCGAGGACCGGGCCGGGCAGATGTGGAACCTGGTGGGTTTCCAGACCCGGCTCCGGATCCCGGAGCAGCGGCGGGTGTTCAGCCTGATCCCCGGGCTGGAGCGGGCGGAGTACCTCCGTTTCGGGAGCATCCACCGCAACTCGTATCTCAACAGCCCTGCCACCCTCGGCCCAGGCCTCACGGCGCGCGATGACCACCGCCTCTTCTTCGCGGGTCAGCTCACCGGCGTCGAGGGGTACACGGAGTCGCTCGGCACCGGCCTCCTGGCGGGCATCAATCTGGCGCGGCGGCTCGAGGGGAAGCCCGTGGCCGTCCCTCCGCCCACCACGATGCTCGGCGGCCTGTACCGCTACCTCCGCGAGGCCGACCCGAGGCACTTCCAGCCGATGAACGCCAACTTCGGGCTGCTGGAGCCGCTGCCGGGGAAGGTGAAGAAGGATCGGAAGAAGGCGCTCCTCGTCGAGCGGGCGCAGGCGGAGTTCTCGTCCTGGGCGGCCGCCCTTTGATCGCGCGCAAGGCCTGGCGAGTCATCCTGAGCGAAGCGAAGGAGCCATGCCCCGACGCATGGCCCCCTCACTCCGCTCAGAATGATTCCTGAAGGGATCCGGTACTCCACATGCACCGCCACGTCCTCGAGTTCCTCACCCACCTCGACAAGGAGCGCGGCCAGTCACCGCACACCGTCAAGGCGTATGGGCGCGATCTCGACGCGTTCACCGAGTTCTGCGACCGGCACTACGCCGGTGCCTGGACCTGGGAGACGGTGGATCGGCTCGGGCTGCGCGGCTTTCTCGGCGAGCTGCAGCGGCGGGGGCTCTCGAAGCGTTCGGCGGCGCGGGCGCTCTCGGCCGTGCGAAGCCTGTACCGGTATCTGCAGGAGAATCACGGGGTCCCGAACAACATCGCGCGCGCGGCGCGGGTGCCCAAGCTCGACAAACGCCTCCCGAGCTACCTGGACCGGGAGCGGACCCAGGAGCTCTTCGACTGGGCCGAGGCGCGCGCAGCGGCAGATGACTTCGCCGCCACTCGGGACCTGGCCATCCTGGAGCTGTTCTACTCGACCGGGATTCGCCTCTCCGAGCTCAGCGGGATGAATCTGGAGGATCTCGATCTGCTCTCCGACCAGGCCAAGGTGCGCGGGAAGGGCCGTAAGGAGCGGATCGTGCCGGTGGGAACCCGGGCGGTACATGCCCTCAGACGCTATCTTAACGTCCGGGAGGGGGTGGTGGGGCGGCCGGGGAGCGACCGGCGGGCCGTGTTCGTCGGCCGGCGGGGCCGGCGCCTCGCGCCTCGTGCCGTGCAGCGCGTGATGCACGTGATGTTCGACGCCGTGGGCGGCGATAACCTCCGGGTCCACTCGCTGCGCCACACTTTCGCCACCCACATGCTCGACGCCGGCGCCGACCTCCGCGCCGTGCAGGAGATTCTGGGCCACGCCTCGCTGAGCACCACCCAGGTCTACACGCACACCAGCGTGGAGCGGCTCAAGAAGGTGTATAACCAGGCGCATCCGCGGGCTTAGGCAAGCGGTAGTCATCCTGAGCGCAGCGAAGGAGCCATGACCCGACGCATGCCCGTATTCCACGGCACCACGATCCTCGCGGTTCGCAAGGACGGCCGCGTTGCCCTCGGCGGCGACGGGCAGGTCAGCATTGGCGAGACCGTGATGAAATCGCGATCCACCAAAGTGCGCGCGCTCAGGGGGGGGAAGGTGCTGGCGGGGTTTGCCGGCTCGGTGGCCGACGCCCTCACGCTGTACGAGAAGTTCGAGGAGAAGCTTGAGCGCTATCCCGCCAACCTGCCGCGCGCCTCTGTCGAGCTGGCCAAGGACTGGCGGAGCGACCGGATCCTTCGCCGCCTCGAGGCACTCCTCGTCGTGGCCGACCTCGAGCACAGCTTTCTCCTGAGCGGCTCGGGCGAGTTGATCGAGCCCGACGACGGGATCGTGGCCGTCGGCTCGGGCGGCAACTTCGCGCTTGCGGCCGCGAGAGCCCTCCTCCCGATGGAAGGCCTCGGCGCTCGCGACATCGCGCAGCGCGCGCTCGAGATCGCCGCCGACATCTGCGTCTTCACCAACCGGCACATCACGATTCTAGAGCTGTCGGGCGAGAAGTGACATGACCGATTCCGCCATTGCACCCGCCGCCGCCGCGGCCGCCGCCGGTGAGGCTGCCGCCCCGCTCCCCTGGCTGGAGGAGATGCCGCCCCGCCAGATCGTGGCGGAGCTCAACCGCTACATCGTCGGCCAGGAGGCCGCCAAGAAGGCGGTCGCCATCGCGGTCCGCAACCGCTGGCGCCGCGCCCAGACGCCCGACGACATCCGGGACGAGATCACCCCGTACAACATCATCATGATCGGCCCCACCGGCGTCGGCAAGACGGAGGTGGCCCGCCGGCTGGCGCGGCTCAGCGGCGCACCGTTCATCAAGGTCGAGGCCTCCAAGTTCACCGAGGTCGGCTATGTGGGTCGTGACGCCGAGTCCATGGTGCGCGACCTGGTAGACGCCGCTATCAACATGGTCCGGACGGAGCGGGAGGACGAGGTCTACCCCCAGGCGGAGCAGCGGGCGGATGAGCGCCTGCTCGATCTGCTCCTGCCGCCCGCTCCCTCGGCAGCGACAGAGAAGGCGGAGAAGGCCGAGAGGAGCCCGGTGTTCGTCGTGGGGTCGAGCGGGCAGGCCAAGGCAGAACGCGCGCCGTCTCCCGACGATGAGCGGCGGCAGCGGTCGCGGGAGAAGCTGCGGGGAATGCTGGTCGAGGGCCGCCTCGACGAGCGGGAGGTGGAGATCGAGGTCGTCCCCCAGAGCTTCCCCATGATGGAGATGATGCAGCCTCCGCAAGGGATGGAAGGCACCGACTTCAACTTCACCGAGATGCTGCAGGAGATGCTGCCCAAGCGGACCAAACGGCGCACGGTGAAGGTGCCCGAGGCCCGGCGCGTGCTGGTGGACGAGGAGCTCAAGAAGCTGGTGGACATGGATGACGTCGTGAACGAGGCGCTCGACCGGGTCGAGAACCACGGCATCATCTTCATCGACGAGATCGACAAGATCGCCGGCGAGCGCGGCACGGCCAGCGGCCCCGACGTCTCCCGCGAGGGCGTCCAGCGCGACCTCCTGCCGATCGTCGAGGGCTCCACCGTGCAGACGCGCTACGGCTACGTCCGGAGCGACCACATCCTGTTCATCGCCGCCGGCGCGTTCAACGTCTCCAAGCCGTCGGACCTCATTCCCGAGCTGCAGGGCCGTTTCCCCATCCGGGTCGAGCTGCTGCCGCTCACCGAGCAGGACTTCATCCGGATCATGACCGAGCCTGAAAACGCGCTCACGAAGCAGTACCAGGCGCTCGTCGCGGCCGAGGGGGCCGAACTGGGCTTCACGGCCGACGGGATCGCGGAGATCGCGCGGGTGGCGTTCGTGGCCAATGACCGGATGGAGAATATCGGTGCCCGCCGCCTCCACACGGTCATGTCGGTGCTCATGGAGGACCTGCTGTTCGAGCTGCCGGACTACCCGCGGAAGCACATCGTCTTCGATGGCGACGCGGTGCGGGAACGGCTGGCCAAGATCGTGAACGACGACGACTTGCGGCGGTACATCCTGTAGGTCCCCTGGCAAGGCCGGCGCGCGGCCGTTGGGTGAGCGGTTTGCGGTGCCGGAATGTCTCGGGTCATGACGGATCGCGCAGGTCGCGTCCTCGCGGGGCGCAACACGCTTGAGAGGGTGCTCGGGCGCGGCGGCATGGCGCCGATCCACCTGGGACGCCATCGCGGCCCACCCTGGCCCTTCCCACATCCTGCCACTCCACGATCCCGGCCGATCTGCGCCCCGCTGCCCGCCGCGGCCCCGCCGACCCTCCGCTTCTCCTCGGGCCTGCGCCGCAGGGGTTGGAGCGGGGGCGAAGAATACGGTAAGCTATGGCTGGTACGCGCCGTCACCCCGGTGGGCCCCTGGCCCCGGAGCCGATCCTGCGCCTCACCGCCATCCCCCGCATGCCGACCCGCTGGAAGGTGTTCGGCACCGTCGTCGCCGTCCTGCTGGCGGCCACCCTCTGGCTCCGCTACACCGCGCCGCCGCCGCCCGCCGCGCCGGCAGCGCCACCGGCGCCCCACTCGGTCGCCGTCCGCCCCTTCCTGACCCTGGGCCCGGACACTGCCGCCGGCGCGCTCGGCCCCGCGCTCGCCGGGGAGCTGGGGGAGATGCTCGGCGGCGTGCCCGGGCTCCGGGTCGCCGATCCGGCCTCGGTGCGCGTGGCCGCGCGGGCAGCCGGCGATCCCCGTGCCATCGGCCGCCGGCTCGGCGTCGGCTCGCTGCTCGAGGGAAGCGTCCGGCTTACTGGCGATCGGCTGCGGGTCACCACCCACCTCGTGAGCGCGGAGCGGGGCTTCGACCTCTGGTCGGAGACCTTCGAGCAGCCGGCCTCCGACCTGCAGGCTGTCCGCGACAGCATCGCCCATGGCGTCATGGCCACGCTCCGGCGGCAGGCGCGCGCCCGCCCGATGCCGGCTACTACCCCCGACGCCTATCTCGCCGTCCTCCATGGCCGGGCTGCGCTCACCCGCGGCACCGGCGACTACCTCGAGGAGGCGCTCGCCGCCTTCGGTGAGGCGGTGCGCCTGGACTCCGGATACCCGCCCGCCTGGGCCGGCCTCGCGGAGGCGCATGTGGAGGAGCTGCGGGCGGGAGTCCGTGCGCCAGCCGAGGCCGCCGGGCGTGCCCGGGCGGCCGCAGGCCGCGCGCTCGCCTTGGACAGCCTCGAGGTCCGCGCGCTGCTCGCGCGCGGCACCGTGCGCATGCTCTACGATCGGGTGTGGGCCGCCGCGGCCGCCGACCTCCGGCGCGCGGCCGCGCTCGATCCCAACCGGGCCGGCGCGACCCACCGGCTGGCGCACGTGTTCGTGGCCGAAGGGCGGCTCGACAGCGCGCTTGCCGCGAGCCGGGCGGCGATCGCGCGCAGCCCGCTCGACGCAGCGCTCCGTGTTCACCTCGGCTGGCACTACGTGATGGCGGGCCAGGACACGCTCGCCGAGGCGGCACTCGTGGCGGCGGGGGCGCTGGACGGCGTTTCGGTCACCGACGAGCACGCCGCGGTCCTCCTCGAGGCTACCGGCGACACCGCCGGCGGCATCCCGCGGCTCGCACGCGCGGTGTCGGCGTCGCCGGACCGGGTGGACCTGATGGCCGAGCTGGCGCGCCTGTATGCAGGTGCGGGGGCGCCCGACTCCGCCCGCGCGCTCCTCGCCCGGATGCGGGCCCTTGCCGATGCTCGCTATGTGTCGCCCTACGCGCTGGCGCTGGTGCACGCGGCCCTCGGCGAGACCCGGCCAGCGCTCGAGGCGCTCGATCGCGCGCTCCGGGAACGGGACCCGGCCGTGCTCGATCTTCCGCTCGATCCCCGGCTTGCGTCGCTCCGCCGCGACCCCCGTGCCACGGGGCTGGTGCGCCGTCTCAAGCCCGACTACAATCCCCCGACCTCGTCACCCCGGCCCCCAGCTCCCGGTCTATGAAGCCCACGCGGCACTTCCTCGCGATCCCCGACTTCACCCGCTCCGAGCTGCTCACCTTGTTCGATCTCGCAGCCAGAATGAAGCGAGGGGAATACAGCGCGAAGCCGCTCGCGGGCAAGACGCTGGGGATGATCTTTGCCAAGAGCTCCACCCGGACGCGGGTCTCATTCGAGGTCGGCGCATACCAGCTCGGCGGGCACGCCCTCTTCCTTTCCTCGCGCGACATTCAGCTCGGCCGCGGCGAGCCGATCCGCGACACGGCGCGGGTGCTCTCCCGCTATCTCGACGGGATCATGATCCGGACTTTCGACCACGCCGACGCCGAGGAGCTGGCGCGATACGGCTCGATTCCCGTCATCAACGGCCTCACCGACCTCCTCCATCCCTGCCAGGTGCTGGCCGACCTGCTCACGGTGCGGGAAAGCCTCGGCGGGTGGGACCGCAAGGTCGTGGCCTGGGTGGGCGACGGCAACAACATGGCCAACAGCTGGATCAACGCCGCCGGGAGCCTCGGCTTCGAGCTGCGGCTCGCCTGTCCCGAGGGCTACCGGCCGAACGCCGAAATCCTGAAGCGCAACCAAGGCAAGGTGCGCATCGCGCTCACCACGGACCCGCGCGAGGCGGTGCGCGGCGCGCACGTCGTCACCACGGACGTCTGGGCCTCGATGGGGCAGGAGCAGGAGCAGGAGGTGCGCGCCCGCGCGTTCGAGGGCTACATCGTGGACGGCGCGCTCATGCGCCTGGCCGATGCATCCGCGATCTTCCTCCACTGCCTCCCCGCGCACCGCGGCGAGGAGGTGTCCGAGGAGGTCCTCGAAGGCCCGCAGTCCCGCGTCTGGGACGAGGCGGAGAACCGGCTCCACGTGCAGAAGGCGCTGCTGGCCACCCTGATGGGAGACGCCGAGTGACCGCCCC
>DAIPLK010000028.1:0-7508 GCA_036769285.1 Gemmatimonadales bacterium
ATGAGGTCCTCCTCCACGCCACGCAGGGCATCGCCAGCCTGATCACCAGCACCGGCATCATCAACGTCGATTTCGCCGATGTCCGCACCGTGATGCAGAACGGCGGCGCGGCGCTGATGGGCACCGGTATCGGTCGAGGTGACAACCGCGCGCTCGAGGCGGCGCAACAGGCCATCTCCTCGCCGCTGCTCGATAACGTTTCGATCGCCGGCGCCACCGGCGTGCTGATCAACATCATCGGGGGGGACGACCTGACCCTCGGCGAGACCACCCAGATCAACGACATCATCCACGACGCTGTGGGCGACGACGCCGAGATCATCTTCGGCGCGGGCAACGATCCCGCCATGCACGGCGAGGTGCGCGTCACCGTGATCGCCACCGGCTTCGACCGCGCCGTCGCGGGCGACCAGCCGCTGAGCCGTGCCTCGGGCGCCACGGGCGTGCTCAACTTCCCCCAGCGCCAGGCGCGCGCCTCGACGCCCGGCGCTCCGGCTCCGCAGGTGCCGCCCGGGCCGCGGGTCCAGCCCCGCGTCAGCCAGGCGCCGCCGAGCGGCACGACCGAAGTTCCCGAAATGGAGATCCCCACCTTCATCCGACGGCAGATGGATTGATGCGGCTCGTCCGGCTGAGCGTCGTCCTCCCGGTCTTCTCCGCCGCCGCCGTCTTCGCGACGACTGGCGGGTGGCGGTGGCGCCCGTTCGCTCAGCCGGTCGTGCCGCCCGTGGTCGAGCGGCCTGTCGTCATCGAGTCGGTCACCGAGACGCTCGACACCCTCCGGCGCGGCGAGACGATCTCGCACCTGTTCGCGCGGCACAGGGTGCTGGACCTCGATTTGTCGGGCCTCGACCCGGCCCTCGCGCTCCATCCGCGGCGCCTCCGTCCCGGCCTGGTCTTCAGTTTCCGCAAGTCGGGTGCCGATACTCTCCCCACCCACATCAGCGTGCGGACCGGTCCCGAGCAGCGGGTCGTCTTTCGGCGCGCCGCGGACCGGTGGGACGCGGTCGTGGAACCGATTGCGTGGAAGGCGGAGGATGTCCGGATCGAGGGCGCGATCGACAACTCGCTCTACGAAGCGCTCGACGCGCAGGTGGGTGATGACCTGCTCGATGGCGGGGACCGGCAGCGGCTCGCGTGGGACCTGGCCGATGTCTACGCGTGGCAGGTCGATTTCACCCGGGACATCCAGCCGGGCGACCGGTTTCGTGTGGTCTTCGAGCGGCTGGTCTCCGAGGACGGCGAGGTCCGGTTCGGCCGGGTGCTGGCGAGCGACCTGATGATGTCGGGCAAGAGCCTGACCGCGTTCCGCTTCGAGACCGATGGCCGGCCCGCCTTCTACGACGCCGACGGCAGCTCGCTGCGTCGCGCCTTCCTCCGTGCCCCGGTCCAGTTTCGCCGCATCTCGTCCAGCTTCGCCCGCGCCCGCTTTCACCCCGTGCTCGGCATCGCTCGACGCCACGAGGGCACCGACTACGCGGCGGCACCCGGCACGCCCGTGATGGCGGCGGGCGACGGCGTGGTGCTCCGTGCCGGGTCCGCCGGCGGGTACGGCAACGTGGTGGAGATCCGCCACCGGAACGGCATCGTCACCCGCTACGGCCACCTCCGGGGATTCGCCCGCGGCGTCGGGGCAGGGGCGCGCGTTGGGCAGGGGCAGACGATCGGCTTCGTCGGATCGACCGGACTGGCCACCGGTCCGCACCTGCACTACGAGTTCCGGGTCAACGGAGTCGCGAGGGACTCGCGCCGCATGGAGGTCGGGACGGGCACCCCCATCCGCGCCGGGCTCCGTGCCGACTTCATCCGCGAGCGCGACCGCCTGCTCCGGCTGCTGCAGGAGGACACTCCCCGGGCCATCGTCCGGCAGCCGACCGAACCCGCGGACCGGTGGCTCCCATAGCGCTCCGGTAGTGGACCTCTTTCCCGCCATCGACATTCGACATGGCCGCGTCGTTCGCCTGAGCCAGGGCGAGGCGACGCGGCAAACCGTTTATGGGGAGGATCCCGTGGCGGTGGCGGAGCGTTTCGTCGAGCAAGGCGCGTCCTGGATCCATGTGGTGGACCTCGACCGGGCCTTCGGCGAGGGCGAGAACCTCGATCTGGTGCGCCGGATCGTCGTGCGCGCTGGCCGGCGCGCACGGGTGCAGCTCGGCGGCGGCCTCCGGACGGTGGAGCGCGTGCGCCAAGGTCTGGATCAGGGCGCGAGCCGGGTGGTCATCGGCACGGCCGCCGCCGTCGATCCCACGGTGGTGCCCGCCGCCATCGCCGCGGCCGGCGCGGAGCGCATCGCGGTCGGCATCGACGCGCGCGACGGACGGGTGGCGATCCGCGGCTGGACCGAGACCTCGGCGCTCACCGCCGAGGAGCTGGCCGGGCGCGTGGTCGGGCAGGGAGTGCGCACGCTCGTCTACACCGACGTGGCGCGCGACGGCATGCTCGCGGGCCCCGATCTCGAGGGGGCGCGGCGGCTCCAGGCGACGGGCGCCGCGGTGATCGCGAGCGGCGGCATCTCGGGTTTGGACGACCTCGTCGCGGTGCGCCGGGCGGGCCTCGCCGGGGCCATCATCGGACGCGCGCTCTACGAGGGCCGGATCCTGCTGTCCGAGGCGCTGGAGGCCGCCGTAGCCGCCGATCCACGATGATCGTCCGGGCGATCGTCGTCGGCGTCCTCGCGGTTGCGCTGGCCGCGTTCACCTATCTGTGGCTCGAGCGCACAGGCGGCCGAGGCTGGGTGCCGCTCGCGTGCCGCGCCCTCGCGTGGACGGCCCTCGGCCTGCTCCTCGTCAACGTCAGCTGCCCCGTCGCCGGGCCCCCGCGACGGCCGCTCGTACTGCTGGACGCCTCGCTCAGCATGTCGGCGCCGGGAGGCCACTGGACGGCGGCGCGCGACTCGGCAGCGCGCTGGGGCGAGGTCCGCCGGTTCGGCGACGAGCGCGGCTCGGCGGACACGCTCCCCACGCGCGGCCGGTCGCTTCTGGGATCTGCGTTGCTGGCGGCGTCAGCGTCCGATCGGCCAGTAATAGTCGTCACCGATGGCGAGATCGAGGACGCGAGTGACCTTCCCCCGGATCTCCTGTCCCGGGCTGCGGTGCGACTGTTTCGGCGCGAGGCTCGACCAGACCTGATGCTCACCCGGGTGGCCGGTCCCGCGCGGGTCACCGCCGGTGATTCGATTTCCATCGAGTTCGAAGCCGTGGCGACCGGCGGCATCGCCGTCGACAGCGTCGCGGTCGAGGCCTCGCTCGGCGCGAAGCGGCTGGGCAGACGGATGCTCCGGTGGCGCGACGGAGGCGCGCGAGGCCGCCTCACGTTCGGCTCCTCTACAGTCGGCCCCGGCGAGCACGTGCTGCGAGTCGGGCTCGTGGGAACGGGAGACTCCGAGCCCAGAACGGACGCACGGCTGCTGGTCGTGCTGGTGGCACCGGCGCCGGGAGTCGTCCTGCTGGCGGGGCCGGCCGACTGGGACAGCCGGTTCCTGTACCGCACCCTTCGCGAGGTGGCCCAGCTCCCTGTCCGTGGATTCGCGCGAGTCGATCCCCAGCGGTGGCGTTCGATGGCGGATCTCTCGGTGGTTCCGACGGAGGCGGTGCGGCAGGCGGCGCGCCGCGCGGACCTGCTGATCCAGATGGGCCCGGTCGGCGCACTGGCCGAGGGGACCACGGCCCGGGGGGTGTGGCGCTGGCCGGCCGGATCGGATTCCAGCGCACTTCCGGGCGATTGGTACCTGAGCGCAGACGAGGCCTCGCCTCTGGCCGGCGCGTTCCTCGGCCAGCCGGTCGATTCCTTCCCGCCGGCGATTCAGCTCACGCCCCTGCAGCCGGAGGCGGGCGACTGGGTCGCGCTTACCGCGCAGCTCGGACGCCGTGGGGCGCCGCGGCCGGCGGTGCTTGGACGCGAAACGGGTCGCGTTCGCCGGGTGATGGTCGCAGTCGACGGACTCTGGCGGTGGGGGTTCCGCGGCGGCTCGAGCGAGCAGGCCTACCGGACTTGGGTGGCGGCGACGGTGAGCTGGCTCCTCGGCGGCGCCGATTCGGCACGCGGCGCCGCGCGACCGGTGCGTCCGGTCGTGAGTAACGGGCGGCCGGTCGTGTTCGCGTGGACCTCCCCCGGTCCGGCTGCCTCGTTGGGCGTCGCGTGGAGTGGGGCCGGGGCGCCCCGCGCGGACACCCTCCGGTTCGACGGCGGCGGCCGCGCGGCGGTCTGGCTGCCTCCGGGGGAATACCGGTACCGCCTAGCTGGCGGTGGGGGAGGGACGGTGGCCGTCGAGGAGTACTCGGACGAGCTGCTGCCTCGCCCGGTGGCGCTGAGCGCGCACGAGGCGCGCGCCCCCGTCCCCGGCGGTCGCCGCGCGGCCCGCGACTGGCTGTGGCTCTTCTGGCTCGGCCTCGCGGGCCTCGCCGGCGAGTGGATGGCGCGAAAACGGCTGGGGCTGCGCTAGGACCGGTGTAAGTTTCGACATGGCCAACGGCAGATTGACGGACCGAAAAGAGAGCCTCTGGAGTCGTATCAAGCGCGTCGCCATGACCGACGTCGGCGCGCTCGTGCGGGGACTCAACGCGGACGACCTCGAGAAGATGGAGCGGGTGCTCATCGAGGCGGATTTCGGCGTCCCGGCTACGGTCGAGCTTACCCAAGCGCTCGAGGACGAAGTCCGGTGCGGCCGGCTCAAGACCGAGGCGGATCTCCGCAACGCACTCGAGGGCCGCCTTGCCGCCCTGCTCAACGGGCGCACCGATCCGGGGAGCATCGCACGGGCGGCATCGGGGCCCACGGTCGTGCTGATGGTTGGGGTCAACGGCACCGGCAAGACCACCACCACCGCTAAGCTCGCCCGCCGCCTGCAGCGGGAAGGGCGCACGGTGCTGCTTGCGGCGGCGGACACGTACCGCGCGGGGGCCGTCGCGCAGCTCCAGATCTGGGCGGACCGGCTGGGCCTCCCCTGCGTGGCCGGCGAGGTCGGCGGGGACCCGGCGTCGGTGGCATTCAACGCCATCGACGCCGCGGTCTCGAGGGGGCTCGACACGATCCTGGTGGATACCGCGGGCCGACTGCACACGCAGGAAGGGCTGATGGACGAGCTGCGCAAGGTGGTGCGCGTCACGGCGCGTCGTCTGCCCGGGGCGCCTCATGAAACGCTCCTCGTGCTCGACGGGACAGTGGGCCAGAACGCCGTGCAGCAGGGCAAGCTCTTTGCACAGGCGGTCAGCCCCACCGGCATCGTGGTCACGAAGCTCGATGGCAGCGCCCGCGGCGGCGCCGTGGCGGCGCTCCGCCGCGAGCTCGACCTCCCCATCCGTTTCCTCGGCGTCGGTGAGGGCGTGGACGACCTGCAGCCCTTCGACCCGCAGCGGTTTGCGGCGCACCTGCTCGCCGAAGGCCCCGGCGAATCGGCCTGACCTCCAATCGGATGGCGCGATGGTGTCCCGGACCCAGCGGGTGAGCGGCGCCCTTCGGCTCGACACCCCCGTCAAGTTTCTCAAGGGCATCGGCGACCGCCGTGCCGAGCAGTTGGAGCGGCTCGGCATACGTACCGCCAGGGATCTCCTCTGGCACCTTCCCCATCGCTACATCGATGCATCGACAGTCACCCCCCTCGTGCGCGCCGAAGTGGGGCAGGAGGTCGCGTGCATCGGGAGGGTGGTGGCCAAGGGAGTGCTGCCGACACGGCGCGGGCTCCGCATCTTCCACGCCGTGTTGCGGGACGACAGCGGCGTGCTCGAGTGCGTTTGGCCGGGCCAGGCGTTCCTTGATCGGACCATCGCGGTGGGCCAGACGCTGCTCGTCTCGGGGCCGGTCCGCTTCTACCATGGGCGCCAGATGGCGCCCCGCGAATTCGTGGTGCTGGCCGATCCCGATGGCGAGACGGAGCCGCTGGCCGGGGGCAAGGTGCTGCCGGTCTACCCGGCCACCGAGGGCTTGAGCCACAAGGCCATCCGCGGGCTGGTGGACCGCCATCTCGACGCGCTCATCGCCCTGTCGGACGACGTGCTGCCGGCGCCGCTCCGCCTGTCGCTGGGCCTCCCGTCGCTCCCCGATGCGCTGCGGGCGGTCCACCGGCCGGGCACCGCCGCCGAGGCGGAGTCGGGACGCCGGCGGCTCGCCTTCGACGAGCTGCTCGACCTGCAGCTCATGCTCATCCGCGCCCGCACGGTGGCCAAGCGCAGTCGGAGCGGCGTGGCGTTCACGGTGCGCCGCGAGCTGACCACCCGGCTCCGCGTGTCGCTCCCCTGGGAGCTCACCGGAGATCAGCAGCGGGCGCTGCGCGAAATCACGGCCGACATGACCGCGCCGGACCGGATGCACCGCCTCCTCATGGGCGACGTCGGCACCGGGAAGACGGTGGTCGCCCTCTTCGCGATGCTGCTTGCCGTCGAGAACGAGTTTCAGGCCGCGCTCATGGCGCCGACCGAGCTCCTGGCCGAGCAGCACGCGGCGACGCTGGAGCAGCTGCTGGCGCCGCTCGGGCTGCGACCCGAGCTGCTGCTCGGTCGCCAATCGGCGGCCGAAAAACGGGCGGTGCGCGCCCGGCTGGGCTCGGGACAGGCGCGGCTCGTCGTGGGGACTCACGCGCTGATGCAGGAGAGCGTCTCCTTCCACCGGCTGGGGCTGGTGGTGATCGACGAGCAGCACCGGTTCGGCGTCGAGCAGCGGGCCGCGCTGATCGGCAAGGGCGCCGCGCCCGACGTGCTGCTGCTCACGGCTACGCCGATCCCGCGCTCCCTCGCCCTCACCTTGTACGGAGACCTCGACGTCTCGACGCTGCGTCAGCGGCCGGCGGGCCGGGGCACCATCCGCACCGCGGTGCGAACTGGCGGTCAGCGGGAGCGCGTCATGGAGTTCGTGCGCACGGAGTGCGGCAAGGGACGCCAGGCCTACGTGGTGCTGCCGGTCATCGAGGAGTCCGAGCGCGCCGACCTTCGGGCCGCGACCACGATGGCGCAGGGTCTCGCCGCACGCTGGTCCGAACTCCGCGTGGGGCTGGTGCACGGACGGCTCAAGGCCGAGCAGCGCGACGACGTCATGCGGCGCTTCCGGGCTGCCGAGCTGGATGTCCTCGTGGCCACGACGGTCATCGAGGTCGGGATCGACGTGCCCGGGGCCACGATCATGTTGATCGAACACCCGGAGCGGTTCGGCCTGGCGCAGCTGCATCAGCTGCGCGGGCGGATCGGGCGCGGGCAGGGGGAGAGCTTCTGCATTCTCATGTCGGAGATGGAGCCGGCGGACCGGCTTCACGCCTTCGCGGCCACCCAGGACGGATTTCGCATCGCGGAGCTGGATCTGGAGGAGCGCGGGATGGGCGACCTGATCGGGGCGCGGCAAAGCGGGGGGGTGGAGGTGCGCCACGCGAGGCTGCCGGCAGACGCGGACCTGCTCGCCCGCGCGCGACAGCTCGCCATTGAACTCATCGCCGCGGATCCGGCATTGCAGCGGGCCGAAAACCAGCGGCTGCGGGAGCGGGCCGTGGCACGGTATCCGCGGGCGGTGGAGCTGTTCAGGGTGGGGTA
>DAIPLK010000028.1:7608-23079 GCA_036769285.1 Gemmatimonadales bacterium
CCCCACCCCCGTCGCCCGCCTGAGGCTCCGCACCTCGGGCTCGAAGGGGATGTTGTCCGGCTTGGGCGAGTGCCGGGTGAGCTCCCACACGAACATCGCTGCGGCGCCGAGCAGCGCCGTCTCCCCGCCGAACAACCACCGCCGTGCCTGCCGGTCGTAGCGCAGGGACTCCTGGTACAACTGCTCGGTAGTGCCATCGGCATAGCGCCCCGAGCCGTCGAGGCCGCAAAGGGCGTGATCGGCAAGGCACCGCGACTCGAGGGCGTCGAACCGCTCCTCGGCCCGGTCGTGCGCGCGTGCGGCGAGGTAGTTCATCCCCAGGGCGCCGGCGGCAAGCACCCACTTGCCGTATTTCACCAGCGGTCGGCCGCCGGGAGCGCCGTCCTGGGCGCGGGCTGACCCGGCGGCCAGGCACAGGGCGAGCACCAGGGCCACGAGGCGGTTCATCGGCGGTAGCGGTGAAGGTCGCCATCGCCGCCGATCGCCAGGATGCCGTCGGCGAGGGGCAGGGGACCGATCTCGACAGGCCAGCGGAGCTGCACGCGCCAGGCCTCACTGCCGTCCGGCCGGAGTGCACGGAGGACGCCATCCGCGCCGCCGAGCAGGACCAGTCCGTCCACGATCGTCACGGGCGCGGTCACCGGCCAGTTCAGCTCCGCGATCGGGTCGGCCACCGCCAGGGAGTCGGCGGTGATGCGGTAGAGCGTGCCCCTCCGGCTGGCGGCGTACAGCGCCCCACCGTACGCCGCCGGCGAGGCCAGCACGGGCGCGTCCAACCTCGCCTGCCAGCGCGAGCGGAGATCGTCGGCACCGATGGCCACGACCAGCGAATCGGTGGTGCCCGCCACGAGCACGCCGCCCTGCTGGATCCACGGCGACACGATCGCACCGGGCGACGGGGCACGTCGCACCACCCTCCCGTCACGGATCCCGATCCGGAACAGCGAGTCCACCGTGGCGACGACGATCGTGGCGCTGTCCGCGGCCACGGCGGGAATCCGGGCCACGCCGAGCCGCCGGCGCCAGCGGACCGTGCCCCCCTGCGGATCCAGTCCGACCAGGTAACCCCGCTGGGTCGCGGCCACCAGTACGCCATCCACCAGGGCCAGCGGTGCGCTGACGGGCCCGACGGAGGTGCGCCAGATCCGGCGTCCGGTCTGCGCGTCCAGCGCGTACACCTTGCCCTCGGGCCGCGAGCTGGCGGCATAGATGGTGTCCGCGGCGACGAGCACGCCGCTGCCGACCAGGCCGCCGAGCCTGGACGACCACCGGGTCTGGCCGCTCGCCAGGTCCACCGCGTAGACCCTCCGGTCGACGCTGCCGCCGTAGATCGTCCCGTCCACCACCTCCATGCGCCCGGTGAATCGCCGTCCGGCCTTGGACTGCCAGACCTGCACCGGGGCGGTCCCGACGGGCGCCGGCTCGAGCGCCGCCGATGCCGACGGGGCCGGGGCGCACGCCGCGTTGACGCCTCCCAGGAGCAGGGCTACACTCAACGCTCCCAGCGACATCCCCCTCTTCACAGCGGACCGGACATGGTGGCCGTACAGATCAGCGAGCTGCGCGGGCACGTGGGTGAAACGGTCACCCTGCGCGGCTGGGTGGTGACGACCCGGTCGAGCGGGAAGATCGCGTTCGTGGTGCTGCGGGATGGCACCGGGTCCGTGCAAGGGGTTCTGTCCAAGAAGGATGTATCCGAGGAGACCTGGGCCGCGTTCGGCGCGCTCGCCCAGGAAGCCAGTGTGGCCATGTCGGGACTCGTCCGGGACGACCCGCGCTCTCCGGGCGGGTTCGAGCTGTCGGTCACGACTCTCGAGCCGCTGGGCGCGAGCCCCGACTACCCGATCAGCCCCAAAGAACATGGGACGACGTTCCTGTTCGAACATAGACACCTCTGGCTCCGGACCGGGCGCCAGGTGGCGATCGCACGGGTGCGGCACGAGGTGGTACAGGCGATCCGGGACTACTTCTACCAGGAAGGGTTCACCCTGGTGGACACGCCGATTCTCACGGGTGCCATCGGCGAGGAGGCGGGCAATCTGTTCGCCACCGACTACTTCGATCTGGGCAAGGCCTATCTCGCGCAGACCGGCCAGCTCTACGTCGAGGCGGCGGCGGCCGCGCTAGGGAAGGTCTACTGCTTCGGCCCGACCTTCCGCGCGGAGAAGTCCAAGACCCGGCGCCATCTGACCGAGTTCTGGATGGTGGAGCCGGAGGTGGCGTTCAATGATTCCGACGCCAACATGCGGCTCCAGGAGTCATTCGTGAGCTCCATCGTTGCCCGGGTGCTCGATCGCCGCAAGGAGGAGCTCAAGGAGCTCGAGCGCGACACGGCGCCGCTGGAGCGCGTGCAGGCGCCGTTTCCGCGGATCTCTTATACCGACGCGGTGGCGCGGCTCAATCGGCTTGGCTCCGACATCAAATGGGGCGCCGACCTCGGCGGGGACGACGAGACGCTGCTGGCCAGGGAGTACGACCGGCCGGTCTTCGTGTTCAACTACCCCAGGGAGGTCAAGGCATTCTACATGAAGGAGAACCCCGCCGACCCCCGGACGGTGCTCAACAACGATTGCCTCGCGCCAGAGGGCTACGGTGAGATCATCGGCGGCTCCCAGCGGGAGGACGACTACGACCGGCTGCTGGCGCGGATCCGCCAGCAGGGGCTCGATCCGGAGGCGTACCGCTGGTATCTCGATCTTCGGAAGTACGGTACCTTCGTGCATTCGGGGTTCGGACTCGGCATCGAGCGAACGGTGGCATGGATCGCCGGGATCCCGCATATCCGGGAGGCGATCGCGTTTCCGCGGCAGATTCATCGCTTGTATCCGTAGGCCGCCGCGCCCGGCCGCCGTCGAGTCATCCTGAGCGGAGCGAAGGAGCCATGGTCAAGGGCCTGCTCCCGTCGCTTCGGTCAGGGTGACCCGCCCGCTGCCTTGACCTCGTCCCACAGCGCATCGAGCGTTTCGAGCCCGGCGCCGTGGATATCGATCCCCCGCGCTGCCGCCAGCCGCTCGATCTCCTCGAACCGATCGCGAAACTTCCGGTTGGCGCGGTCGAGCGCGGGCTCGGGCTGCACGCCGGCCTTGCGGGCGAGGTTGACGACGGCGAAGAGCAGGTCGCCGATCTCGTCCACCAGCGCCTCGCTCGGCGCGGGGGCCGGCGCGTTGGGGTCCGCGCCGGCGCCCGCCGGCGGGCGGACTGGCTTCCGCCGGGCGAGCTCCGCTGCTACCTCCGCCACTTCCTCCCGCACCTTCTCGAGCGGCCCCTGCGTGTCCGGCCAGTCGAAGCCGACCGATGCCGCGCGCTCCTGGAGCCGGTACGCCTTGAGCAGGTGCGGCAGCGTGGGAACGAGCCCGCTCAGGGTGCCGCCATGGCGCTCCTTGCGCTTGATTCGCTCCCACGGCTCCGGCTCGCCGAGCTCGAAGAGATGCGGGTGCCGGCGCTGCATCTTGGCCTCGAGCCGGGTCGCGACGTCGGCGGCGGAGAACTCCCGGCGCTCCTCGGCGATGACGAGCTGGAAGGCCAGGTGAAGCATCAGGTCGCTCAGCTCGTCGCTGATGGCGCCGGACTCACCATCGCCCAGCGCGTGGTCGAGCTCGAGCACCTCCTCCACCAGGTAGGGGCGGAGCGATTCCCGGGTCTGGGCACGGTCCCAGGGACACCGCGCCCGGAGGTCCCGCACCATCGCCAGAGCACGTCCAAGCGCTGAATTCTCTTGCATTTATCCCCCGTCAGGAATATGATACCCGCCGGCTCGCCATGACCCTTACTCCCGACACGGCCCGGGCCTGGGTGGACGTCGACCTGGGCGCGCTGGTCGCCAACGCGCGCACGCTGTCCGCCCTCACCGGAAGCCGCCTGCTGCCGATGGTCAAAGCTAACGGCTACGGTCTCGGCGCCATCGCGGTAGCGCGCGCGCTGGAGCCGCTGGAGCCCTGGGGGTACGGCGTGGCGTCGGTGGAGGAGGGTGCGGCGCTGCGGGACGCGGGCATCGCGCGGCCGGTGGTGGTCTTGAGCCCACTGCTCGCCGGCGCGATCGGCGCCCACCTCGCGCACGAGCTGCGCCCCACGATCGGCGATCCCTTCGCCCTCGAGGCGTGGTGCGCATCCTCGGCGCGCCCGTTCCACGTCGAGATCGACACCGGCATGGCGCGGGCGGGATTCCGCTGGGACGACTCGTCCGCGCTCGCCGCCGCGGCCGCACTGCTGCACGAGGCACCGGGGTGGGAAGGCGTCTTCACTCACTTCCACAGCGCGGACATCGATCCGGCTTCCGCCACCACGCAGTGGGAACGATTCCAGGGAGTCCTGGGGGCACTGCCGCGCCGGCCGCCGCTGGTCCACGCCGCCAACAGCGCGGCCGCGCTCCGCGGCAGAGCCTTCGCCGGCGACCTGATCCGCCCGGGGATCTTCCTCTACGGCGGTGGGGCGGGCGACACCCTCCCCCCGGCGCCGGTGGTTGCGCTGCGATCCCGGGTGTTGGCGGTGCGTCGCGTGGCCGCCGGGGAGACGGTGAGCTACGGCGCCACCTGGCGCGCGGCGCGGCCGACTACGATCGCCACGCTGGCGCTCGGCTACGCCGACGGATTTGTCCGCGCCGCACGGAATGGCTCCGTCGGACTGCCGCCGCGTCTCATCGAGCTGAACGGCACACTCGCGCCGGTGGTCGGCCGGGTGACGATGGACATGACGATGATCGACGTCGGCGATGCCCGGCCCGAGCTCGGCGATGTGGCGGTCATATACGGCGGACGCGTCACCCTCGACCAACAGGCCGCGGCGGCGGGGACCATCGCGTACGAGATGCTGACGGCGCTCGGGCCCCGCGTGCCACGGCGCTACGGAGGGGAATCGTGAACCCCCATTTCGCGTCGCTCGTGCTCGGCCTCGCGCATCAGGCGGAAGCCGCGCTCGGCGGCACCCTCCCGCCCGGCGCGGAGGCCGCCGGAGACGCCCGGAAGGTGGCGCAGGCGCTGATCGACACCCTCGGCATGCTGCAGGAGAGGACCGAGGGTCGGCTCGAGTCGGACGAGCGCCAGCTCCTCGATCAGGCGCTCACCACGCTCCGCTTCCGCTTCGTGCAGACCGCTTCCCACTCGTGAGCCGCCGCGCCGCGATCATCGTGCTCGACGGGCTGGGGATCGGCCCCGCGGCCGACACCGACGCCTATGGGGACGCCGGCAGCAACACGCTGGGGAATGTCGCCCGCGCGGTGGGCGGCCTGGTGCTGCCCAATCTCGAGGCGCTTGGACTCGGCTGTTGTGCGCCCCTGGCCGGCGTCGCCCGGGTCCAGCAACCGAAGGCGGCGTACGGCATCGCCGAGCCGACGAGCGCGGGGAAGGACAGCACGACCGGCCACTGGGAGCTGTGCGGTCTGGTCGTGCCGGAGCCGTTCCCGACCTATCCCCGGGGGTTCCCCTCGGAGGTCGTCGAGGAGTTCTCGCGCCGCACCGGCCGCGGTGTGCTGGGCAACCAGCCCGCGTCCGGGACGCGGATGCTCGACGAGTATGGGGAGGAGCATCGGCGCACCGGGCGGTGGATCGTCTACACCTCCGCGGACAGCGTCTTCCAGGTGGCAGCGCACGAGACGACCGTCCCGCTCGAGGAGCTCTACGCGGCGTGCGCGGCCGCGCGCGAGATGCTTCAGGGCGAGCACGCTGTCTCCCGGGTCATCGCGCGTCCCTTCATCGGCGAGCCGGGCGCCTGGGTGCGCACGTCACACCGGAAGGATTACAGCCTCCCGCCGCCCGGCCCCACGCTGCTCGACCGTCTGGCCGAACAGCACGTGCCCCGGGTCGGCGTGGGCAAGGTGGACGACCTGTTCGCCGGCCGGGCCATCTCGAGCATCCATGCCGCCACCAACGGCGAGGCCTACGCGCTCATCGAAGGCGCGTTCCGCTCGATGCGCCGAGGGCTGCTGCTTGCCAACGTGATCGAGTTCGACCAGACCTGGGGACATCGGAATGACGTGCCGGGATTCCATGCCGGGCTCCTGGCGCTCGACCAGGCGGTGCCGCGCCTCGTGGCCGGGGTGCAGGAGGAGGACCTGGTTATCTTTACCGCCGATCACGGCAACGATCCGACGACCCCGTCCACCGACCACTCGCGGGAGGTCGTGCCGCTGCTGGTGGTCGGCCCGCGGGTCCGGCCGGTGGCGCTGGGCCGCCGCGGGACGTTCGCCGACATCGGCCAGACGGTGGCCGCCTTCCTTGGTGTCCCGCCGCTTCCGGCGGGCACTTCGTTTCTGCCCGAGGTCTGGAGTGACTGACACGCTGGTGGACGCGGCCCGCGCCGCTCAGCAACGCGCCTATGCGCCGTACTCCCGCTTCCGGGTGGGGTGCGCGCTCGAGGCGGACGACGGCCGGGTGTTCGTGGGCTGCAACGTCGAGAACGCCTCGTACGGGCTCACAATCTGTGCCGAGCGCGCCGCCGTGTGTGCGGCGATTGCGGCCGGCGCGCAGCGCTTCCGCCGCGCGGTCGTGGTGTCCGATGCGGACCCGCCGGCGGCGCCCTGCGGCGCCTGCCGCCAGGTGCTCTCGGAGTTCGGACGCGACCTCCGGGTGGATGGAGTCGGCGCGGCGGGCGCCGTCAGCTGGACGATCGCAGAGCTGCTGCCTGCGGCGTTCGGAAAGGAGCAGCTGGCGTGAACGCCGGGTGGCGCTGGGTCGCGGCGGTGATCGGGCTGGCTGCCGCGATGACCGGATGCCAGGAGCGGCTCACCGCGCCCGCCGAGTGCCCGGCACTCTGCCCGGGCGGGACGGCGAAGGTGTTCGACACGATCGTCCCGGCGCTCCAGGGTCGTGACAGCAGCTTCACGGGGTATGTGGATCGCGGGCGGGGCACCGCGCTGCTGACCTCGAACGGCTTCGCGGCGTCGGAGGACCGGGCGATCTACCGCTTCGTGCCGCGGGGCGACTCGATCACGGTCCGGGACACCCTGCGGGCGTATACCGTCGACTCCGTGCTGCTCAGCCTGACCCTGGTGGCGCGCGACACCCTGGTGAACGGGCTCACGGTCTACCTGTATCGCCTCCCCAGCACGGTGGACAGCACGGCCACGTTCGCGGAGGTCGAACCGCTCCTGTCCGATGTCAACCTGATCGACAGCATCGCGGTGCCGGACTCGGTCAACACCGGTGCGATCACCACCGTGGTGCGCGGGGCGGACGTGGCCCGCGTCGCGCTGCCGCCGGGGGGCGACAGCGTGCTCGCGATCGGCGTCCGGATCGCGGCCGGCACGCCGACCGGGATCCGGCTCGGATCGCTCGCGTCCAGCAGCGCCGCCACGTTCACGAGCTACGTCACCGTGGATGTTCCCGACACCGGGTCGGTGCGGAACCAGACGCTGAACCGCGCCACCGGCTTCAACATCTTCGTCACGCAGGACCCCGTGGTGCCGGTGGACTCCTTGCTCACGGTGGGGGGCGAGCCCTCGTCCCGTGCGCTGGTCCGCTTCGGCCTGTCGGACCAGTTCCTCGATTCGTCCACGATCGTGCGCGCCACGCTGGAGCTCGTCCCGGTGCGGCCGATCATCGGGCTGCCGACCGACCCGGCGGTGATTCAGGTCCTCGCCGTGGTCGGGGATCTGGGAGCCAAGTCGCCGCTCACCACGGACGTGACGTTCATCCGGCAGGACACACTGCCGCAGATCCAGAGCGACACCGTGCGGGTGGAGGTGACGCGGATCGTGCAGCTCTGGCAGGGCACCCGAAGCCGGCCGCAGAGCGTGTTCCTCCGCATCGCGCCGGAGGCGGCCACGTTCGCGCGCGCGGTGTTCGGCTCGACCCGCACTCCCGCACTCGGGGTGCCGCGTCTCCGGATCACCTACCAGCGGTCCTTCCCCTTCGAGAATCCCTAAGTGCGCCGAGCCCTCCTCGTTCTCGTGCTCGCGGTAGCTCCCGCCTCCGCGGCCGCCCAGTCCTCGCAATTCGGCGTCCGGGGCCTCGGCCTGCCGGGCCGGTCGCTCGGCGCGCGCACGTTTTCGACCGGCGGGGCCTTCGGCATGTTCGACTCGGAGTCGGGACTCAACCCGGCCGCGCTCGGGCGGATCTCGCAGCTCACGGCGGGGTTCGGCGGGCTGCAGGACTTCCGCCACGTGGAGAACCCGGCCGGGACGAAGTCGCTCCGCGAGATCCGATTCCCCCATGCCTCGGTCGCCGGTCCGGTGCGCGGCATCCCCGCGGTGGTCGGCATCAGCTTCTCGAACTACACCAGCCGGGACTTCACGCTCGCCACGGCCGACACGGTGATTCTCCGGGGCATCCTGGTTCCGGTGAGCGACACGTTCGCTTCTCGGGGCGGCTTGAGCGATCTGCGGCTGGCTGCTGCGTATCGGGCCGGGGACGCGTGGGTGTTCGGCGGCTCGTTTCACATCATCACCGGCTCGACCCGGCTCCGATTCCGCCGGGTCTTCGCCGACACGACCTACCAGTCGGCCACGCAGCGCTCGGAGGTGTCGTATGCCGGCATCGGCGTGTCGCTGGGGGTCGTTCGCAATTTCGGATCGGCGTTCAGCGTGGCGGCCACGGTCCGCTCGGATGGCCATGCCAACGTCGACCGGGACTCGGCCCGCGTGGCCACGGTGGACCTCCCGTACACCTTCGGCCTCGGGCTGCGCTGGCGGGCGTGGCCGAAGCTCGACCTCGCCAGCCAGGTGGTGGTCAAGACCTGGTCGGCCGCCAACAGCGACCTGCTGGCGCAAGGCGGCAACGGGGCGGACAACACCGTCGAAGTGTCGCTCGGCGGCGAGTACACCCCCGATCTTCGCCGTCCCGCCCGCCGGCCGCTCCGCTTCGGCGCCCGCTACGGCTCGCTGCCGTTCCTCCTGGTGCCGGGCGAGCAGCCGCACGAGTTCGGCGTGTCGATCGGGAGCGGGATCCGGTTCGCCCAGGACCGGGCCGGGATCGACCTCGGGCTGGAGCACGTGTGGCGCTCAGCCGGCGCCTATTCGGAGCGTGCCTTGCTCGTGAACCTCGGCATGACGGTGCGGCCGTAGCCACGTATCTTTGGGGGTCGCCTCCGACGAATGCCGATGACACTATGAAGCGCATCTACATCGAGACCTACGGTTGCCAGATGAACGTCGCCGACTCCGAGCTGCTGTTCGGGGTTCTGGGCCGCGAGGGGTACGTGCGCGTGGAGGACCCCTCAGAGGCCGACGTGATGCTGGTCAACACGTGCGCCGTCCGCGATAACGCCGAGCAGCGGGTCATCGGCCGGATGGGCGAGCTGCAGCGCTTCAAGCGGCCGGGCGACGTGCTCGGTGTCGTGGGATGCATGGCGCAGCGCCTCGGACCGGCGCTGCTCGAGCGCGTGCCGCGCGTCGATCTCGTCGTCGGGCCCGACGCCTACCGCAACCTCCCCGCGCTGATCGGGATGGCAGGGCATGGCCAGCGGGCGACCGATACCGGATTCCGCGAATGGGAGCACTACGAGGACGTGCCGCCAGCGCGCGAAAAGGCCCCCACGGCATTCGTCACGGTACAGCGCGGGTGTGATTACCGCTGCACCTTCTGCATCGTCCCGCACACCCGGGGGCCCGAGCGCAGCCGGCGGCTCGAGGACGTGGTGCGGGAGGTCCGGGCGCTCGCGGCCGATGGCACCACCGAAGTGACGCTCCTGGGGCAGACCGTCAACAGCTACCACGACGGCCGGCACGACTTCGCCGACCTGCTCCGGGCCGTCGGCGCGGTGGACGGGATCCGCCGGCTCCGGTTCACCAGCCCGTACCCCACCGAGTTCACCGGGCCGGTCATCGACGCGATGGCCACGACTGCGGCGGTGTGCGAGCACGTGCACCTGCCGGTGCAGAGCGGCTCCGACGCCGTCCTGCGGCGCATGCTCAGGCGGTACACGCGCGCGGGGTACCTCCAGGTCGTGGCCCGGCTCCGGTCGGCCGTCCCGGGGATCACCTTCTCGACCGACATCATCGTCGGGTTTCCCGGCGAGACCGACGCGCAGTTCGAGGAAACGCTGAGCCTCGTCACCGATGCCGACTTCGACGACGCATTCACGTTCAAGTACTCCGTTCGCGACGGCACCCCCGCTACCCGGCTGCGCGACCACGTGCCGGACGCGGTGGCGTCGGTCCGGCTGGAGCGTCTCATCGAGGTGGTGCGGGCGAATGCGCGCCGCAAGCAGGTGGCCCGCGTCGGCCAAGTGCACGAAGTGCTGGTGGAGCGCCCGGCGCGACGTGGCGGCCTCATGCTCGGCCGCACCCGCAGTAACCAGATGGTCCTGCTGGAGCTGCCGCCGAGCGCCGTGGGCGAGTACCACACCTGCCGGCTCACCGGTACCACCGGATCCACCTTCACAGGGGCGGTCGTCACGCCCGCACTGGCGGTCCTGTGATCCACAACCTCGTCGAAGAGCACGTCCACGCCTCGTACGAATCCCTGCGCCCGCTCTTTCCGGACTTCTGCGGCTGCGACATCTGCCGGGACGACGTGCTGGTCTACACGCTCAACCGGGTTCCGGCACGCTACGTCTCCAGCCGCCAGGGCTCGGTGCTCACCGAGGTCAATCTGGAGAAGGACCAGAACCGGACGGCCATCGACGTGGCAATGATGGACGGTCTCAGGAAGATCTCGATCGCGCCCCGATGCGGCGCGCCCCGCGGGACGCGCCAACCCTGACGCCGGGCCCGCCGCGGTGACGCCGCGGCCGGCGCTCCTCTTCACGCTGAGCTATGGGGCCGGTCTCGCGACCGGCCTTTTGCGTTTCGGAAGCCCCCTCGGCGCGGCCGCGATCCTCGGAGCGGCCATCGCCGGCGGACGCCCGCTTCCGGTTCTCCTCGCCGCCGGCGCCGCCATCGGCCGCGTGAGCGGGGAGCTGGCCTGGACGGCGGAGGGGGATCGGTGCGCCGCGCGGCTCCGCGCCGGGCATCTGCGCCTCACCGTGCGACTGGCCGAGCCGGCGGACCGGGGCGGCGGGCGAGTTCAGGTGGAGCCCCTCAGGGCAGGCTGCACAGGCGAGGTAGCCGCCCGGTGGCCTGCAGGCCTGGCCGTCGCGGCCGGATACGTCACCCTGGTCGAAGCCACTTGGATCCCGCGCCCCGGCACGGCGGGGCGGTCCGGCGGCGTGTTGGTGGTAAAGGGCGCCGGCCCTCCGGGGGGCACACCCTCGCTCCCCGCCCGGCTCCGCACCGCGCTCAGCCTGGCCAGCCGAGCGCTGTACGGCAGCCGGGCACCACTGGTGGACGCGTTGGTACTCGGCCGCCGGGGGGGCATCGAGCCCGAGCTCCAGGACCGGTTCGCACAATCGGGACTGGTGCACCTGCTGTCCATTTCCGGGTTCCATGTCGGGCTCATCGCCGCCTGGGCCTTGCTGGTGGCTCGCCTGCTGCGCGCGCGGCGGGAGACAGCGCTGGTCGCCGCCGCGGCCACCAGCGCGGCATATGTGGCCTTTCTCGGGTGGCCGGCGCCCGCCACCCGCGCCGCCGTGCTGGCCGTGGTGGTGGCGCGTTGCCGCGTGCGGCAGCGGCATGTTCGCGGGGACGAGGTCCTGGCCGCCACCTGCCTGGCAGTCCTCCTCATCGATCCGTGGGCCGCGCTCGACCTCGGCGGCTGGCTTTCGGCGACGGCGCTCTGGGGAGCTACCCGCTTCAGCCGTTGGACCGACGAGGCGCTGGGCCGAAGCTTCGGCTGGCGCACGCTCGGTTCGTCGGTCGGCGCGACGCTGGCCACCGCGCCGATCACGGCGTGGGCTCTCGGGACGGTCGCGCCGGTCGGCATTCTGCTCAACTTCGCGGCAATCCCGATCGCCGCCGCGGCGGTGCCGGGCGTGCTCGTGAGCCTGCTCATGTACCCAGTGCTCCTGCCGCTCGCGAAGCCGTTCGCCGCGGGGGCGGGACTCATGCTGCACCTGTTGGAGTTGGTGGCGGCGGCAGGAGCGGTCGTTCCCGGCGGCCACCTGTTGCTCGAGCCCGGCCGGTTTGCCGGGACGGCACCCTGGGTGGTGGTGCTTGCCGCAGGACTCTGGACCACCGCGCCGCGCACGACGCTCCCCGAGGCGGGCCGACGCGCCGGCTGGGCGGTGACGGCGGCGCTGTGGGTCGTCCTCGCCGACGCGCCGCTGCTCGCCGCGGGTGACGGTGGTCGCGGCCTGACGTTACATTTTCTGGACGTGGGCCAGGGCGATGCGGCGGTTGTCAGCACCCCGGGCGGCCACTGGATCCTGGTGGACGCAGGGCCCGCAGGTGAGGGAGCGGACGCGGGGCGCCGGGTAGTGGCGCCGTTCCTCCAGCGGCAGGGCGCGCGGTCCCTGTCGCTCGCGGTCGTTTCCCACGCCCACGCCGATCACCTCGGTGGCCTCCCGGCGGTGATGGCACGGCTCCGGACGGGGCTCGTGATCGAACCCGGCGCGGACGTCCCCGACCCTCGCTACACGCGCTTCCTCGACCGGCTGCTGGCCGACGGCGTGCCGTGGCACCCTGCGCGCGCGGGCGACCGGTTCGAGCTCGACGGCGTGCGCTTCACGGTCCTGCATCCCGTGCCGGGATGGACCGGGTGGGGCGAGGATGTCAACGAGGACTCGCTGGTCCTGCTGCTGGAGTATGGCGACTTCCAGGCCCTGTTCGCGGGCGACGCCGGCTTTCCGGCGGAAGCGGCGATGCGGGAGCGACTCCGCCGCGTGGACCTGCTCAAGGTCGGGCATCACGGCAGCCGCGGCAGCACCGGCGACGCGTGGCTGGACGCGCTGGCGCCGCCGGTCGCGGTGATCTCGCTCGGACGGAACGACTACGGCCATCCCTCGCCCCTCACGCTGGAGCGGCTCCACGCGCACGGCGTGGCGGTGCACCGCACCGACCGCGAGGGAATGATCACCGTGGTCACCGACGGCCGGCGCATGACCGTGCGGTCCCGAGACGGGGCGGCGGGCTACGATGTGCGGTAATGGTTCATCCACAGACACCCGGGGGCTGCGTGCAGACGTCGGTCACGACCATCGAGCGGTTCATCCTCGATCAGGAGGATCGCTACCCCGAGGCGACGGGGGAGCTGTCCAATCTGCTGTACGACATCGCGCTGGCGGCCAAGATCATCGCCGCGGCCATCCGGCGGGCGGGACTGGTCAACATCCTCGGCGCGCAGGGCGCCGAGAACGTCCAGGGCGAGCAACAGCAGAAGCTGGACTTCCTGGCCAACGAGACCATCAAGAATTCGCTCAAGCACACCGGCCGGGTGTGCGTGATGGGCTCCGAGGAAGACGAAGACATCATTCCGGTTCCTCCCGAATCCTCCGTCGGCAAGTATGCGGTGCTCTTCGATCCCCTCGACGGCTCCTCCAACATCGACGTCAACTCCGCGGTCGGCACGATCTTCAGCATCTACCGCCGCATCAGCCTGGAAGGCCGCGGCACTGTGGCGGATGTGCTCCAGCCGGGGTGCCTCCAGGTGGCGGCCGGCTACATCATGTACGGCTCGAGCACGATGCTGGTCTACACGACGGGGCAGGGGGTCCACGGCTTCACGCTCGATCCGACGATCGGCGAGTTTCTCCTGTCGCACGAGCGGATCATCACGCCGCGGGTGGGGCAGTACTACAGCGTCAACGAGAGCAACTTCGGCCGATGGGACAAGGCGGTGCAGACGGCGGTGCGCGGCCTGAAGGGCGATGTCCCCGACGCCGTCAAGCCGAAGAACAGCCGCTACATCGGCTCGCTGGTGGCGGATTTCCACCGCAACCTCATCGCTGGCGGCGTCTTCCTCTATCCGGCGGACAGCAAGAACACCAACGGCAAGCTCCGGCTGCTCTACGAGGCGAGTCCGATGGCGTTCATCGCCGAGCAGGCGCAGGGAAGCGCCACCGACGGGCTCAACCGCATCCTCGACATCGTGCCCACCCACCTGCATCAGCGCACGCCGCTCGTCATCGGCTCTCGGGAAGACGTCGGCTTCGTGGCCGACATGATCCGCCGGGTGACCACTTCCTCGGCGACCAGCGGCGCCGGGTCGCAGCCCGCCTCGTGAGCGGCCGGGCGTACGGCCCCGACGACTGGGCCGGCGACCCGGCGCGCGACCTGGGGCGCCCCGGCGAATTCCCCTTCACGCGCGGCGTCTACCCGAACATGTATGCCGGACGGCTCTGGACCATGCGCCAGTACGCCGGCTTCGGCACCGCCCAGGAGACCAACCAGCGCTTCCGGCAGCTGCTCGCGGCGGGCCAGATGGGGCTCTCGACCGCGTTCGACTTGCCGACCCAGATGGGGTACGACTCCGACCATCCGATGGCGCAGGGCGAGGTGGGCCGGGTGGGCGTGGCGATCGACACGGTGGACGACCTGGCCGACCTCTTCCGGGAGATCCCGCTCGACCGCGTCTCCACCTCCATGACCATCAACGCCACGGCCGCCATCCTGCTCGCGATGTACGTCGTGGTTGGTGAAGAGCAGGGGGTGCCGCGGGCCAAGCTCACCGGCACGGTGCAGAACGACGTGCTCAAGGAGTACATCGCGCGCGGGACGTACATCTACCCCGCCGAGCCGTCGCTCCGGCTGGTGGCCGACATCTTCCGCTTCGTGACCGAGGAGGGGATGAGCTTCAACCCCATCTCGATCAGCGGCTACCACATGCGCGAGGCGGGGGCGACGGCGGTGCAGGAGGTCGGGTTCACCCTCGCGAACGCGATCGAGTACGTGCGCGTGGCAATGGAGGCGGGGCTCGCGGTGGACGCGTTCGGGCCCAGGCTCTCGTTCTTCTTCGCCTGCCATAACGACCTGTTCGAGGAGGCGGCCAAGTTCCGGGCGGCGCGGCGGCTCTGGGCGCGGATCGCGCGCGAGCGGTTTGGCGCGGGCGATGCGACCGCCCGCCTCCGCTTTCACACCCAGACCGGCGGGGTGACGCTCCAGGCCCAGCAGCCGCTCACGAACGTGGTGCGGGTGACGCTGCAGGCACTCGCCGCGGTGCTCGGTGGCACCCAGTCGCTCCATACGAACGGCTACGACGAGGCGCTGGCGCTCCCGACCGAGCAAAGCGCCACGCTGGCACTGCGGACGCAGCAGGTGATCGGCTACGAGAGCGGAACCGCCACGGTGATCGATCCGCTCGGCGGGAGCTGGTACGTGGAGAGCCTGACCGACCGGATCGAGTCCGGCGCGCGCGAGTTGATCGCCCAGGTGGATGCGCTCGGCGGCGCCGCCCGGGCGATCGAGCTCGGCTTCTTCCAGGAGGCCATCGCGCGCAGCGCATACGAGATCCAGAAGGCGCAGGAGTCGGGTGAGCTGGTGGTGGTGGGGGTCAACAAGTTTACCGACGGCTCGCCGCCGCCGGCGATCGAGACCCCCGACTTCTCCGCCCTCGAGGCGCAGCAGAAGGCCCGTCTCGCGGAGGCCCGCCGTCGGCGCGACGGCGCGGCGGTCCAATCGGCCCTGAGCGCCCTCCGCACCGCCGCCACCGGCACCGTCCCCCTCATGCCTCCGATCCTCGAAGCCGTCCGCGCTCGCGCGACGCTCGGCGAGATCAGCGACGCGCT
>DAIPLK010000029.1:0-22995 GCA_036769285.1 Gemmatimonadales bacterium
CGCGATCGCGGTGCAGGATGTGGTGGTAGCCGAGCGGGTAGAAGTGGCCGTCCCGCTCGAAGCTGCCGGCCAGCCCGCCGAGGGTGTCGCCGCGCTCCACCACGGTGACGTCGGTGACGCCCGAGCGTGCGAGCGTGTAGGCTGCGGCCACGCCGGAGAGCCCGCCGCCGAGGATCACCGCAGAAAGATTCGTCATCCGGCAGTACGATCCGCCGGCCTGAAGCTTGTCGGCACCTCTCACCCCCTCTTACGTTTGGCTGCTCACACCGACATGCGATGAGGCCCGTGCCTATGAACCGCCCGACGTGGCCAGTACCAGTCGTGCTTGTGCTCGTGCTGGCGGGAATCGGCCTTCGAGTCGCGGCGGCCGTGCGGCCCGGCTTGTGGGGTGACGAAATCTTCTCCTTGTCCATGGCCTCGGGTCACAGCCTGGAGCATCCTGCTGTCGCGGCCCGGCGCTCGTTCGGCGATTTCGTCGAGCCGCGCGAGGCGCAACTTCCACAAGTGTTCCAGCGCTACGCCGAGCACGACGAGCCACCCGCAGGTGCCCGACGCGTCGTCCGCGCAGTCCTGCTTTCCGATACCAGCCCACCGCTTTACTACCTGCTGCTGAATGGATGGACACGCCTGTTCGGCACTAGCGACGCCGCCCTGCGCCTCTTCTCCGTCTGGTGCGGGGTCCTGTCACTCCCGCTGCTCTGGCTCTTGGGACGCGAGCTGGGACAACCTCGGCTGGCGTGGTCCGTCTGCCTGCTGTTCTCCTTCTCTCACGTAGCAATCTACAACTCGGCCGAGGGCCGCATGTATGCCATGCTCTGGGCCCTTGCCTCCGGCCTGGCGTGGCTGACCCTTCGATTGTCACGCCGGCCGAGCCACCTCGCGGCCGCGACAGGCTGGGTGCTCGCAGGGGCGGCTGGACTGCTTACCCACTACTTCTTTGCGTTCGTCTGGCTGGCCTGCCTGGCGTGGCTCTTCGTCGGTACGCGCCGGCGCTGGCGCGTGGGCGCGCTCGCGGGGCTCACGCTCCTGCTGGTGCTGCCGTGGTACGCCCAAGTGCCGACGAGCCTGAAGTTGTGGCGCGTCACCGCGGGTTGGCAGAACGGCAGCCTGGAGTGGCCCAGGACCTTGTACCGGCCTTTCCTCCTCGCGGCGAGTTTGCTGTCGGGCACGAGCCCCTTCGGCGGCTGGCGCTGGGCCGACCGCTTCACGCTCGGTCTCTTCGTCATGTTGGCGATCTGGGCTGCTAGCCGGTCATCGATGCACCGGCTCTTCGGCCGTCGGCGCCTCTTGCTGTGGCTGTGGCTCGCCGCGTCCTGTCTTGGGCTGCTCGCCTTCGATCTTCTCCTCCACACGACCACGAGTTACATCGACCGCTACGTGCTGCCGGCCCTTCCTGCTGCGATGCTGCTGGCAGCCCTCGTCATGAGTCAGCTTCCCCGAAAGCTCCACGTCGTGGCCTTGAGCGCGCTTCTCCTGGCCTGGCTCCCCGGCGCGTATGCCTCGGTCAAGGGCGACCCGCGGCCCTGGGAGCCGTACCGGCAGATCGGCGCACGCCTCACGTCGTGGGCTGGCCCCGGCGACATCGTGCTGGTCCACTCGATCCCCGCCGGAGTCGTGGGCGTGGCGCGCTACCTGAAGCGCGATATCCCGATCGCCTCATGGGTAGTGCGGCTTGGCCTCCGGCAGGTGCCCAGCGACCTGCAGCTTCTCCTCACCGGCCGGCGCCGTGTCGCACTGGTCAAGATTCACTACCTGCACCTTCCGTCACCGGCGGAAGCCTGGTTGCAGGAGCATGCACGACTCCTTACGCGGGACACCTTCGCCAAATCCGGCGCGGAAGTGCTGTACTTCGAGCCGTCGGACGGGACCACGTTCTTTGCCGGGTCGTCCACCACCCGTGTCGAGGCCGAACCGCATCCATAGGGTCCTGCCGCGTTGTTGCCGCTTCCAATCGTCCGTGGCTGCGATTGCTCTAGGGCGCCGAATACTGCCGCGGATCGATGGGATAGAAGTGGAAGAGCTCCTGACCCGAGACGTGCATGTCATCGAGGCTCTCCGGCAGATCGGCATTGAAATAGTACCGAAGGACATTCCCGAGGATGTTCACCAGCGTGACCGGCTCGCGGAACACACTATGGCCGCCCGCGGGCAGGTGGAAGGCGCCGAAGGCACCAAAGCGCTCGCGGATGAACGCCAACGGGACGCTTTCCGGGTGCCCGTAGAAGCCCAGGTCCGAGAATCCCGAACCGTGATCGCCCACCAGCAGGATCACTGGCGACGCCGAGGATCGCTGGAGCAGGGCGGTCACGGCGTCGAGCACGAGCCGGTCCACGCAGCGCACCTGGCCGATGTAATCGGCTCGCTGCTCTGGGGTATCCTCTTGCATGTCGTCGGCAATTGGATGCGCGAGGGGGTGGCAGCGCTCATCCAGAAGGTAGGGCGCGTGCGGCAGCAGGATGTGCGCGAAGGTGAAGGTGGGGGCCGGATCGGCCGGGATATCCCGCAAGCCTTCGAAGGACCGGATGATCTGTTGCACCATGGGGACCGGGTCCCGCTCCGGCTTGAGCACCAGGCGCAACAGCGTCGATGCCAGCACGGCGCGCCTGAGCTCCGTGCGACGGACCGCGTCCGCGAACGAGGATTCCGTGTCGGCCTCGAACTCCTCGTCCGCCAACGGACTGTCCTGGGTGGGGGCCCACCAGGCCGAAGGGAAGAGCACGTACTTGTATCCGTGCTCCCTAAGGAAACGGGCGACACGGTTGTGCTTCACGAGGTACGTCGGTAACGAGTGGTCCGTGCTCGTAGGCCCCGCGTCGTCCGTCAGGCGCGTCACGTGCGCGGCGTTCAACAGCGAGGCCACCGAGAGGTAAGTCTGGATGTAGTTGCTCCGCACGTCCCGCGGTACCAGGAACCCGAGCGTGCGGAGACTGTCCTCGAACGGCGCTGCGTCATACTTGAACATGTCACGGAGCACGCGTGCGTTGGCATGCCCGTCCAGCACGATCAGGTAGATATCACGTAGCGGCGTGTTTCGGCCCGGCGGAGGCGCGCCGGTAGTTCGAATCGGTTGGCTCAGGGAATCCACCAGCGTGCTTCGCCTTACCGCGCTTGGCGCGCGCGCGTGGGCCGTGAAGATCTGGGCCGCGAGCATCACGACGAGCACGACGCCGAACCTCGTCAAGAACGTGCTCACGGTCAGGAGCCGCTCGCGCGACAGGCGCAGGAGCCAGCCCACCACCAGGAGCGTTCCGAGCCCGCCGAGCGGGACGAGAACCCGGCCGCGCGCCAACGGGTGGGCAACGCTCGAGAGGGTGCTCCGCAGCGGCACGTAGTAGAAGCACCAGGCGACCGCGACGCCGGTCAGCGCCGCCGCCAGCGGCGCGGCGCGGCCCGATCGATCGATCGCGCGTACGCCCGCCAGCACGGCCACTTCGGCGAACAAGGTGGCGAGGCTCACGAAGGCCAGGATCTCGAACAAATCGGGCAGGCGGTACTGTCCGGGGCTGTGCGCCGCGACCCCGAGCACGAGCCCCCCCGCGACGAGCGGTGGATACGCGAGGGGGAAGAACAGGCTGGCGCGACGAGGCACCTTACGTCCTGCGCCGGTGCATGAGGTAGAGCGAGCGCTGCGTGTCGGGGATGCCCGCGGTTGCAGCGATCTCGTAATGTGCCGCGAACGCGCGCTCGAAACCCTCCCGCGTATACTCCGGAAACACATCCGGGCGGTTCCGGAGCAGGCGCTCGACTTGCGAGTCCGACTTCGGGACGAATTCGATCACCAGCGCTCGGCCGAGCCGCGCGAAGAACTCCGCGATGCGGGGCAGGGGGACGTTGTTCGCGATCGCCAGATGGTGAACGAGGGCCAGTGCGAGCAGCGCGTCCGCCGGCCCGCGTGCCTCGAGCGAGAATCGCTCCTCGTGAGCCCAGCCGGTCGCGGGCGATGGGTTCATGAGATCAAGCTGCAGTGGGAGCAGCCCCGTCTCATGGCGGTCCCGCACCTCACGGTAGTTCAGCTCCACGGCGGCGGGATCCACGTCGAAGCAGATGACCGAGGGCGCCACCTCCCGCGCGACGCGACTGAAGGTCCCCGTGTTCGCTCCCAGGTCCCACACCCTGCGCGGCGAAACCGCAGCGAGGTACTCGCGCACCAGACGGCGCTTCTCCGCCAACCCCGACTCCGAGTAGTTATGGTCCCCGGCGTAGTTCGCCCACGTCGTGTCCGCTGGACGCCACGAGAGCTTCTCCACCGTGCTGCGCAGGCTGCCTACGAACCCGAGCAGTCCCTGCCTGCTCATCCCGCGGCCCCGGGTCACGCTGGCGACCGAGGCCTCCTCGTACCGCCGCATCGCGCGCGCGTGCAGGTGGACATGCAGCAGGATGCCGGCACGGGCCCACGTGAGGCGGGGAAGCAGGGCGCTGGCGAGGTCAACCGGCACGCCCTCCAGGTACTCGCGCTGAAGTCGGCCGCAGCGAATGTCGCGCGTGCTCATGAGCGCGAGCGGCACCAGGAAGTGCTCGCAGAACTGCTTGTAGGCCACCCACGGCTCGCCCTCACGGTAGCGGGCGAACGAGAGGGTGTCGATCAGGATGGGGCGTCCGTCCCGGAACTGCACGTTGTATGCGCTCGCGTCGCGGAGGGCAAACCCGCGGGCGAGCGAGCGCTCCTGTACCTCCAGCGTGAGCAGCGCGGCGTCCTTGAGCGCCCCGAACGCCCACTCGTAGGGAAACGACACGAAGTCGATACGCGTGGGCTCGAGCACCGCGTGCGCGTCGGGCCTCCACGCCCGCTCGAGACCCACGACACGGTGCGGCACGAGAAGTCCGTCGGCCGCAAGGGATTCGAACAGGCCCGAGGACACGCAGGCATCGAACTCCTCAGCAAACGCGCGATTGACCTGTCGGTAGAGCGTGCCGCCGGCCATGAACACGAAGCCGCTGGGGTCGCGGAACGAGCCGGGAACCACCTCCGCCATCACGGGTCCTTGCGCCGGCCGAAGCGGCCGAGCAGGAACCGCTTGAGCGACTCGCGTATGCGCTTGATGCTGGCCGCCCCGGCGAGGGCACCTGCGGCCAGTACCTGGAGGATGATGCTCCCGGCGGCGGGGTCGATGTACATTCGGATCTCCTGAGTGTGCGGGTGGCGCATCGCGTTCGGGATCCCACAAGCACTACGGTGTTTCACGGCGCAGACCGAGTGCCGATGGCGGCCCCACTCGTCCTCGGCGGCTCCGCCGCGGCAGAGCCGGAATCCGGTTGCAACTTGGTGAACGGTCCGATGCGAGCATCGCGCAGCTGCAGCAGGCTGGTGACCATCAGCGATTCGTCCCAGTGGAGCATGAACGCGTGGTGGCGTTGGGCGAGCACCGAGACCGGCGTGCCGGCCGCCAGGTCGCGCTCGAACGCGGTGAAGCCCGCCCCGAACCAGGTGCGGCGCTGATAGCCGACGCGGGTGTTGAGCGGGAAGAGGAGCGCCGCGAGGGCGGCCAGCGCCGCGGGCAGGGAGCGTCGGATCCAGGGTTGCCCTGCGACGAGCGCGGTGAAGTAGGCGGCGCACAGCGCGGGCGCCGCCAGTAGCACATATCGTGTCGGCATGCGACCGGTCGCCATGGCGCGGCCGGCCCGACCATAGCCGATGGCCAGGGCCAGCACGAGGGCGGCTGCGAAGAATGCCACGAGCCCGAGCATCCGGACCCGCTCGTCCCGCCACTGGCGCCGGGCGGCGGCCAGCAAGCCGAGGCTGGTCAGGAGGATCGCCGCCGCCACGGTGCCGAAGAGCGGCCAATGCTTCGCGGCGACCGGGCCGATGCTGAGCGCGACGAACTTGCCCGCGGTCTCCAGCGTCGCGAGCGGTCCGGGATTGGGCTCGTACCACGGCGAGGCCTGGTAGCCGACAAAATAGGCGCCGCAGAGCAGCACGGCGATCGTTGCGGCGGTGGCGGCCAGGCGGCTGGCGGCCCGCTGGTCGGGCCCGTTACGCCCAATCCACGCGATGTACGCGAACCAGGCCGCCAGGATTGGGGCGAACAGCAGTCCGTTGGCGCCGGAGAGGGGAAGGCAGACCAGCGCGAGAGCGCCGGCAGCGACGAGCCCGGTGCCGGGCGCCGTTGGCTGTGCGACGATGACTACGAGGAGACCGCACGCGAGCACGGTGGGCAGGACGAACTGGATCTGCCAGGCCCAAACGAGATTGTCCCAGTTGCCGAGGTGCAACAGGGCTAACGGGAAAAACGCGTCCATCACGCTCGTGCGTCGGTTCCGTAATCGCCGCGCGGCGAGGAGCATGGCGGCGGCCACGGCACCGAGGGCCAGCGTGTCGAACACCATGGTCGAACGGAAATCACCCGTGGCGCGGAGCAGCGCCAGGTTGATGAGGCGGGGCAGGGGGAGCCGGTGCTCGCTGTTCTGGCTCCAGAGCCACTGGGGCAGATTCGGCTCGTGGCCCGTCATTGCGCCCACCATCAGCCAATCTTCTTCGAAGGGAATGTTGCGCCCGTGGCGGGCGATCGACACCAGGATGCTCGCGAGGGTCGCCGCCCACACGCCCCATACGACGATGACCGACCAGGCGCTGCCGGCGCGAGTCGCGCCGCTCGTCGATCGCTCGTTGGCTGCCGGGATGCTCATGGATGCGCTCCGAACCGCGGGGGAGGGCATTCTGCGGTAATCGGCAGGGGCCTCCCTCCCACTGACGGCAAGATTCGAGCGTCTGCCGCCGCCGTGAGTCGCCACCTCCCAGGTCGAGGGGCCGGCCAATGTTGGCTAAGTGTTTCCCCGACGCGCGGTTCCGCACAAGGTATGCCACGCATTCGAGGGCCGCCGAACCCTCGCATCACCGGGTGGGTGGCAGCCACAAGGCAACTCGCGGCATGCGCCAGCTCAGGACCAGCTCCAAGTAGGGCGGGCCAGGTCTCCAATCGGGCTCCCGGTCGATCTCCAGCAACGCGCACGCCGGGGGTCGCTCCTCGAGCGCGCGGGTCTCGTTTTCCACGAACACGTAGTGGACGCGGAGCTGCACGCCGCGCATGCGCGCGAAAGCGGCGATCGGATGGGACCACGTGTCCTCGGTCCCCGCGACGGCGAGCTCGCTGCATCCCAGTCGAGCCAGGTCCGCCGCGGCCCGCAGGTACGGCGCCTCCAGGTCCCGCTGGTTCACGAGGTACTGCCTCTCGCGCGATATGCCGAAGATGCTCACCAGCCTCGACCGAGGCAGGGTGAGGACCGGCCGCATCTCGTTGGCGAGGAGCCACGGCAACGACCCCAGCCAGAGGAGGAGACCGAGCAGCACAGCGTGGCGGGCGGACACCGCCCGCTCGAGCGTAACGGCGAGCACGGGGGCGGCCAAAATGAACAGCGGGGTGTGCAGGCGCCCGTGCCAATGCTGCCACTTGAGGATCCAGCAGAACAGCACCGCGCCGGTGAGGACGGCGATGCCATACCATCGTCGGGCCGGTGGCTGCGGGGTAAGCAGGAGCAGCCCGCCGGTCGCGAGGACGAGCAGAAAGTGCAGCAGGTTGCCCGTGCGCCCCTCGTAGGTACTCATGGGCCACACGCGGTATCGCGTATCCTCGAACCAGGTGGTCCGCGGGTCCTGGGGATCCAGGCCGGCCGCCTCGTGGGCACGCACCACCGCCAGGGTGAGGCCGTCGTTCCACCGGGGGAACGGCGTCCCGAGGTGCAGCGTCGCGTTGCGGACGACATTCGAGGCCAACGTGCCGAGTCCATGGGATTCGTTGCCGTACGCCGCCGCCGTGCCGGCCGGCCCCAGCGGATGGCCGAAGACTCGCAGGTTCCTCGCGTAGAACGGTAGGTTGAGGAGAAGCGCAAGCGCACCGATGGCGGCGGTCTCCACTAGGGCCCGCCTGATTCCGCGGGGACGGGCGCGGCTCACGAGCCACCAGAGGCAGAACGGGGCACACACGAGGTACGCCGTGCTCTTGCTCGCGAACGCCAGTCCCAATGCGGCCCCGGCGAGGATCACATCACTCCTCGATCGCTGCTGCACACTGCTGAGGGCAAACGCGACAAACGCGAGCGCCCAGAAGGCCACGAGGAGATCGACCTGGGTGGAGCTTGCCTCCAGTACCGCCATCGGAATCGACGCGATCACGAGAACGGCGAGACTCGCCCCCTCGCGTCCGGCGCCGAGCTGGCGGGCGATGCCGTAGCCGAGGGCCAGGCAGCCCGCGAGCGCGAGCCATGGCACCAGGGTGGACAGCCGGTCCGAGCCGCCCGAGAGCAGGCGGACATGGAGGATCGCGAGCTCCGTCCCCGGTGGCATGAAGATTTGTCGCGTGGTGCTGGTTGCATACGGCTCGATGCTGCCGCGCTGGATCCATTGGTCGATCCGGGCCAGGTGATAGATCAACCCTTCCGTGCTGTTCGGGGGAGAAACGACCCCGATGACCAGTGTTGTCGCAAGGGTGAGCGCGACAGGGACCGTCGTGGACCAAGCTACAGTTGTCGCCTCGGCTGGCGCTTTGGGGCGGCCGCGCCATCGCCAGAGCAGGACGGCCAGGACGACCGAGGCGAGACCCCACCCCCCGGCCACTCCCCCGGGGGTGAGGACATGCGCTCGGGATAGGAGCTCGGTCATCGCGAGCAGGGTGACCCCCCAGAGCACGGCGCTCCGCCGAAACGCGTTCAGCGGACTGAAGGCATACCGGAGCAGCCGATAGAGAAGCCAGCCCGCGACGAGCGGCAGGAGAAGCATCGACGAGATCCGGGTTCGAGGGTGCGGCCAAGGGCGCGGCGGCGCCTAGCTCGGGCTCGCTTGGCGGAGAGGGGAGCCGACTTCTTCCGGCGTGCGGACCGCCATGAATAGCAGGAACAGGGCGCTGGGCCACAGCTGGAGCAGTAGTCGGTCGAGCGAGCTATTCAGGAGTCGGGGCAGGTCGTAGGCCATGGCGACGAAGACGACGTAGTGGCCCGCGAGCATCAGCGCGAGAGCGACGGCGGTCATCCTCGTCCAGACGCGGTCGACCTCCCGGCGGCCGATGCCCATGGCGAGGAAGTACGCGAGGAGCAGCCATGTCGCGCTGCCAAGACCGTTATTGCCGAACGTTGCGAGGTGCGCGACGTACTCCCGCAGCGTGAGGAAGTAGCGCCTGGGGTCGGTGATCCAACCAATGGTTCGCTCGATGCCGAGTGTGGCGAGCAGATCGTTCCGGGGAGCGAGGCGGAGCTTGAAGCTGGCCGCCACGAGCAGCATCGGGAACAGGCCCATGCCGAACGCCACGAGGCGCCGGCGCGCCGCCGGCCACCCGCTGAACGTTCCCGATACCAGGATGCCGGCGCACATGGCCGGCACGAACATGAGCCCCTCGTTCTTGGTCCACATCGCGAGGCCTGCCGCGGCTCCCGCGAGCACGGCGAAGCGCCGGGTCGCCCCACCGTACCGTCCATCGAGCGCGAGGCAGACAACCGTGGCAAGGAAGAAGAAGCCGATCGGTACGTCGCCATAGAGCGAGGTGCCGTGAATGATGAAGAACGGGGTGCTCAACAGGACCAAACCCGCCAGCAGCCCTTGGCTCGTATTCCGCAGTGCGGCGAGTGCGGCTACGAGAAGCGCGACCGTTCCGAAGGTGAAGGCGGCGGCCACCAGGGCGGGGCCGCACAGCGTCTCCCGTCCCGCATAGAGCCAGCTCCGAACCACCAGCGACTGCACCATCAGCGGATAGTCCGGATGAGACCAGGGAATCATGCCCGAGAATGCCGTACGCCAACCTTCGCCACCCCGGAAGATCATGCGGGCGCGGAGATCCCAGTTCATCCACGCATCCCACTCGCCGTGGGGCTGCCGTCGCAGGCTGCCGAGGAAAGCCGCGCCTGCCGCAACGAGTGCAAGGGCGGCTGTGCCGGCGAGCAGGTAGAACGGCCGGCCGCGGCGCTCGCGATGTGAAGGGGCCGGCTGGGGCTGCGGGGCCGTCCTCCCGCGCACCAGCGCGGCGATCATCAGGACGCCGAGGAGGCCCGACTCCGCGAGCGGAAAGCCCTGCGTCGGCCCGAACGCGAGCATCCAGAGGTAGAGCAGGACGGACGACAGCCCGACCCCGAAGGCCGCGCCGAGGGCCGTGCCCAGTGGCCACCGCCACGCGGCCCCGGTGCGGGGCCAGGCCAATCGGAGCAGCCCGACTCCCGCCGCCGCCGAGACGAGAAGCGAGAGACAGAGACCGACCGTCATGGCGACCGCCGGAACAGCACGAGGCCATCGCCGAAGTCCCGCACGATCCGGAACCCGGCCGGGGTCGATGGCATCGCCTCTGGATCGAAGTTGCCTACCACGAACTCGGGCTCCGTGCTCTCGAGCAGCAACACGGGCGCCAGGGCATACTGGGCGAGCAAATAACGCTTGAAGTGGAGCAGGGAGTTCGCGTTCGACTCGGCGGGCGTGGGGCCCGTCGGATCCGGATGGCCGAGATACCCGACCACGCCCTGCGTCGGGAGGGTCCCTCGGAGCGCCTGGAAGCGCAATTCGTAGGTCGAGATCTCATCCGGGACCGATCGGGCCGGCGCGGTCGCGGCCAGCCTGATCCAGGCCGCAACGGAGGCAACGGCGTAGAGCAGCACCAGTGCGAGCGCAAGGCGCGTGCGAATCGCCGCCCACGATCCGTTGCCGTTGTCGGGTGTCGGCGGGGTGGAGGCGGTCATGCGTCACCGATTCTCTGAGAGGTCGGGTGGACGCCGAGGGGAGACGGGCCGCTGGAGCCGCTCGCCCGCTGCTCGCGCAGAGCGCCGAAGGCGCCATACCAGTACAAGTAATCGCTGGCCATGGTGTAGTACTTGTCGAGACGCGGTGGCTCCCAGCGCTCCAGGTGCTCGATCACCGTCACCACCCACACCGGCACCCGATCCGTCGCCCGGCTCAGCCACAGCAGCAGCCCACGCAGCGCGCGCCACCGCCACGGCCACTGGCGGTACTCCGAGAGCTTGATGCGGTCTACGACCATGGGGTGCTTGGTGGCGAACAGGACCGCCGTTCGGCCTCGGGCGATACCGTCGCGCGCGAACGCCGCGAAGGTCTTCTCGTAGTGCTGGTGGGCGAGTGCCTCCGCGCTGTAGGTGAGCTCGACCCCTGCCTCCTGCAGGCGCAGCGCGAGCTCGTAATCCTCGTGCCCGTAGGCCCGGAACGCCTCGTCGAACCCGCCAATCGCCAACAGCACGTCGCGGCGGGCGGAGAAATTTCCAGTGTACGTATCCCGAAAGGTGAGCCGGTAGCCGGGCTGGGCGAGGCGGTCGAGGCGCTTGCGAAATCCATCGGCCACATAGCGCACGAACGGAGGAGACCCTGCGGAAACGACGATCGGCGCGGCGCCGACCACCGCCCGCCGGCCCGGCCCCACATGCGCGTTCGCATGGGTCGCCAGGAAGCCGGGAGATGCCTCCATGTCATCGTCGAGCAGCACGACCACCGGCCCGGCCGCCGCGCGAATGCCTGCGTTGCATGCTCCCGCCCGCCCCCGGTTGGGCCCGTCGAGCGTCGACAGCACGAAGGGAGCGGCAAATCCGCGCACGGCTTCGACGGTGCCGTCGGTGGATCCGTCGACGGCGATGATGACCTCGTACTCGTCTGCCGGGATCGTCTGGCGCCGCAGTGACGCGAGCGTGCGCAGCACCGAGTCCCGGCCCTGGTACGTCGGGATGATGACGCTGACCCGCGGGCCGGTCGTCACCCTCCGGCACCTCCCCGCTGCCGGAAGCGCTCCCGGATGGCGGTACCGGTCCGCAGGCGACAAATGAAGTCGAAGAGGGAGTCGTGGCCGTAGAGTGTGACGCGACGGAGCGCAAGCAGTTCGTCGTCCGGCCCGGAGAGCCCCGCCCGCGTCGAACAGGCGGTGACGTAGCCGGCCTCCGCCGCCATCGCTTGCACGGCGGGGTCGTAGGAGCCGAACGGATAGGCCAGGTGCAGCACGGGGCGGCCCAGCTCGTCCTCCAGGCGTTTCCGGCCGTCCGCCAGCTCGGCTCGGCATCGCTCGGGCGGAAGCCCGGCCAATCGTGGGTGCGTGACAGTGTGGGCGCCGCACTGGAAACCTTCCGCAGCAAGCGCGCGAACGGCGTCCCAGCTCATCAGCGGGAGCTCCAACCCGACCTCCGGCAGCATCCAGCGGCTGGTCCGCCCCATCATGCCTGCGACCAAGTAGAAGACCGCGGTGAACTTGTGCGCCCGGAGCACCGGTGCGGCGTGATCGACGCAGCCCTGGAAGCCGTCGTCGAAGGTGATGAGGACCGGGCGCTTGGGCAGCACGCCCGCACCGAGGCGCGCGCGAGCCAGAGCGTCCATGTCGATGGCCTGATAACCAAGGGCGGCGAGCCACCGCATCTGGCGGGCGAACTCCCGCACCGTGACCGTGTACCGCCGAAACGACGGATGCGGGTCCGGCGACACCTCATGGTACATGAGGATGGGGACGGGGATCTCAGGCATGCCCCTCACCCTTCACCGCGCGAACCGTGATGAGCACCTCGTAGTCCGGGTCATAGTACTCCAGCTCGTCCGGCCGGAGCTCCCGGCTCGACAGGCCATACAGGAACGCCGTGGCGACGAGCACGTTGCCATACGCCTCAACGTGCACCTCTCCCTGCGGAAAGGCCGACTCGAAGAGGCGGCGGGCCGAGAGTGAGGTGAACCGCCAGTAGTCGCCCCAGCGGTCCATGTCGTACCGCACGACCTGGCTGATGCCCGGCATCGTTGCGAGCACGACGCCACCGGGTCGCAGGATCCGGTGCAGCGTCCGGAGGGCGGCCTGCGGGTCGAGGATGAACGGCAAGACCTGCGTGAGGACGACGCAGTCGAAGATGCCGCTCGGGATCTGCTCCGCGCTGGTGAGGTCGGCTACGATCGTGGCGTTCGGATTGTCGGAGGTCGGATGCAGGACATCGGCTCTGGTGACCCGGGAGCCGCCGAACTTGCGGGTGTAGGCGTCGTCCCGCACCTCGAGCACTCGGCCGGCGATGTCATCCGCGTGCCGCTCGAGGAAGCGCTCGATGTAGTAGCGATCGACCGGCAACCCGCCGCGATCCCACCCGAACTTTCCGCTCACCGGCGTGAGACGGCGCAGGGTCCCGAACCGAACCGGACGTGAGCCCAGGTCCAGACGAGCGCTGAGCCAGGTGCGGAGACCGTCAGGCAGAATGGATCGAGCGATCTGCTGGAGCCACTCGACGGCTCGGCCGCGGAGACTGAACGGCCGGAGCTCCGTCCTGACCGCCTGCCACACCCGGCCTTTCGCCAGACCCTGCTCCCGGAGGTACTGCCGGAACCACTGGAGGAAGTAGCGTCGGGCGATCTCCCGCCCCCCAGTGGCCTTGGAGACGGCGTAGCAGGACTCGGGGTGCTGGCGGTACCGGTCCCAGGTCTCGCCGGACAGATACGCCGGGTAGCGGAGCAGCAGCTTCGAGAAGAAGCCCTGGTCCTCGTACACCATGTACACCCCGGTGAAATGAGCCTCGAACCCACCGACGCTTACGGCTGCCGCCCGCCGCACCAGCACATCAGAGGGGCAGGGCGTGGGAGCCGCGCGTCGGAGGAATGGGAGCAGCAGGGAGTGCGGGGCGTAGACCCGGTCGGCCGGCAGCTTGAGGTCGATCACGTAGTCACGCTCGCGGTCCTCGGGGCGTCCCGTCCATCCGAACCAGTAGAGCGGCGCGCCGATCAGCAACGCCGCTTCCGGATGGGCCTCGAGGATCGTGACCTGGCGCTCGAGCTTCTCCGGCAGCCATACGTCGTCGGCGTCCAGGAGGGCGAGGTATTTTCCCTGGGCATGCTGGAGCCCCAGATTCCGGGACGCACTCATCCCCAGGTTGCGGTGCCCGGGATGCTCCAGGTAGCGCACGCGCTCGGGATCGCGCTCGGCGTAGCGGCGGGCGATGGCGCTGGCGGCGTCGGTGGAGCCGTCGTCCACCAGGAGCAGCTCCCACCGCGGCCACGTCTGCGCGAGTACGCTCTGGATCCCCTCCTCCAGGAAGCGCTCGGCATTCAGGAAGATGGCCACGACGGACACGAGCGGAGACGACTTCACGAGCGCCTCGACCGCCGCGGCGCGCACATCGGTCGTCGCCGAGTCGGTCCGAGCGCATGCGGCCGGGCCGTGCCTGTCAGCCTGGATGAGCGTGACTCCATGTTGATCGCGAGAGCGACGGGGCCGAGCGTGGCACGCGCCGGTGCCGTCGGCGGGTGCGCCCGCCGCCGAATAGCAGAAAGCATACCACCCCTCCCCTGGGGATGGGACCCGCTGCGTCGCCGATCGGACATTTCAGTCTATGTCCCACGTGGATGATCTCTTACCCTGTGCTCCGTTGCTCCACCGGCACCCCCCGGAGGAGCGGCCGCGATGCCCCGGCCCGGTTCCCGGCACCCGGGGTGCATTGCCTCACAATTCCGCCCTGTTGCGCTGGAACAGCATATGCACCACGCCGGGCGAGTGGAAGGTCAGGACCATTCGGGCAGACGCCACTCGCCACCTCTCCAGCAGAGCCTGATGATCAAACGCGATACAATCTGGTCGCCGGGGACGCCCCTGCGCTACATGGCTCAACTGGACGCGCTGCGCGCGTTCGCGGTCGGGTTGGTCCTCCTCTATCACTTCTGGCGCCCCGCGCGACAGTCGGTGCACTTCGGCGGCATCGGGGTACGGATCTTCTTCGTCCTCAGCGGATTTCTCATCACCGGCATCCTACTGCATTCCCGCAGGCTGCTGGACCGGCGCGAGATGAGGGCGGGAACCGCGATCCGGCGCTTCTACATCCGGCGTATCCTGCGAATCTTCCCCCTCTACTACCTCGGGCTCGTGATTGCGTGGTACGGGAAGGTGTCGGGCGCCCGGGAAGGGATCGTGTGGCACGCCTCCTACCTGTCGAATCTGTACTTCTTTCTCGAGAACGCCGCGCGACCGGGACAGTGGGGCGGTCACGTTGCTCATTTCTGGTCCCTCGCGGTGGAGGAGCAGTTCTACCTCATCTGGCCCTGGGTGATCCTCCTCGCGCCGCGGCACTGGCTCCCGCGCATCGCCCTGGGCATGGTCGTCGCCGGACCCGTCTTCCGCGCGGTCGTGCTGGCGACCACCGGCAACGATCTCGCGTCCATCCTCGCCCCGGGCTGCGTCGACTCCTTGGGCCTGGGGGCCTATCTCGCGATGACGGTTGTTCCCGAGTTCCAGGGGCATCCCGAGGTGCGCCCCGTTGGAGCTCCCGCGCTCTGGGGTGGCGTGCTGCTCTTCGTAGCGCATCAGGCGGCCGGTGGTTTCGAGGGCGCGTCGCTCTTCCGCATTGCGACCTTCGATCTCGCCGTGGCGCTCTCCGCCGCCTGGCTGATCGGCCGTGCCGCACGGGGCATGGGTGGGCTCGCCGGGGGAGTCCTGGGTCTCGCTCCGCTCCGCTACCTCGGGACGATCAGCTACGGAATCTACGTCTACCATCTGATGCTGCCCGAGCTGCTGCCGCGGATCGCGCGGCGGCTGGGATACCCCGATCTGCTCGCGCCGCTCGGAGATCAGACGCTGTCCTACCTGGCGTTCTACAGCGCCGCGTCGGTCGCGGTGGCCGCGATTTCCTGGCACTCCTTCGAAGGGCCGATCAATCGCGTGAAGGATCGCTTGGAGAGGAGCAGTGGGCCGCGTGGTGGGCGCGAGCCTGTATGACCCGCTCGAGCCGCAGTGGAGCGACCGCAGGTTGGCGCTCTGGCACCGCACAAGCGCCCGATGGTCGGTCCTTGCAGTGCTGTACTCCACCCCTGGGATTCGGTACCTTCCCGCCGACCCTCTCATCAGACAGCGGTCGCCGGATCCAGCCTCACGGCGGAGGTGTCGTACATGCGAGCAACTGAGCGCGCAGTCTCCTGAGGCCCCGATGATTCCCTGCTTGGCCGATCGACTGAGCCCGCCGAGCGCCAGTGCATAGAGTGCTCCTCGTCGCGCCCGTTCCAACGCAGCCCAATACGACGGGGGCCAGCGCGCGGGTCCGGCACATGGCGGAGGGTCTACTGTCCCTGGGGCACGAGGTAGACTTTCTCCACCTCCAGCAACCCCTCTGGGTCTCCGATACGGCCCTGCGGCAGTATTGGGGCGATCACCTGCATGTCTTTCGCGGCCTCTCCCCTGCGAGCTGCGTCGGCCGCGGCCGGAGGAAGCTGCTGCGGCTGACGGCCAAGACCTTCCACCTGAATCTGCCGGTGGATAGCTACTTCGATCCCGCCAGCGCGCGGTACCTGCGCGAGCTGCTGGCCCGTCGTCCCTTCGACGTGGTCATCGTTTCCTACGTGTTCTACTCCAGGTTGCTGGAGTCCGTGCCTGCCCGCGTACTCAAGCTCATAGACACGCACGACGTGTTCTCGGACCGGTACCGCCTGTATCGAGCGCACGGCCAATCGGGAGAGTTCTTCTCGACGGGGAGAGAGGAAGAAGGGAAGGCACTCGATCGAGCCGATGCCGTGCTCGCGATCCAGGGATGGGATGCAGGTCATTTCCGTTCGCTCAGCCGGACGCCCGTGGCCGTCGTCGGGCATCTGGCGCCTCCGGTCGAATTCATCGGGGCTGGGAGCGCGCCCACTGCGCCCGCCATGTTGTTCGTGGGTGGATCAATGGGTATCAACGTGCACGGAGTCACCTGGTTCATCCGTCACGTGCTGCCGATCGTCCGCCGGCAGGTACCCGACGCCGAGCTATGGCTGGTCGGCGGCATCGGCCGGCGGGTCCGGACTACCGCACGGGGCGTGCGCCGCCTCGGCTTCGTTGGCGCACTCGGGGACCTTTACCGTCGAGCGGCCGTCGTCATCAATCCACAACAGTTCGGGACGGGCCTCAGCATCAAGTCTGTCGACGCGTTGCTGCACGGTCGGCCGCTGGTGGCCACCGCGTCCGGCGGCCGGGGGCTGGAGGACGGCGCCGGGACCGCCTTCCTGCAGGCCGGATCGGCCGAGGAGTTCGCGCAGCTTCTCGTAGAAGTGCTGCGCGACCCCGCGCGGGGAGCGGCGCTCGCCGAGCGCGCCGCAGAATTCGCCTGCCGGTATCACGAGCGGAATCTGAAGGCACTGTCGGACGTGGTGAACGGCGGCATGACTGGGCGAGCGCTGCAGCCGTGACGCGCCGCGTTCTTCACTACGTGGACGCCGACGTCTTTGGTGGCAGCGAAGAAGCGGCGCTGCATCTATTGGCGTCGCTCGACCAAGCCCGGTGGCAGCCGGTGCTGCTGCACCATCCGGAGTCGGGTCTTGCCCGGCTGGTGGAAGGCGCGGCGCGACTCGGCATTCGGACGCGTGCCGCATCTCGCGTCGCCCCGCGAGCCCGCGTCGCCGGGGTGCTCCAGCTGCGGCAGGTGATTCGCGCCGAGCGCCCGGCAGCCTTCCATGCGCACCTGAGTTGGCCGCTCGCCTGCAAGTACGGTGTGCTCGCTGCGTGGCTCGCCCGCGTGCCGGCCATCGTTGGGACGGCGCAGCTCTACGTCGACCCGGGCGATCCGTGCTGGGCGCGGCTTGCGCTCATGCCGTTGGGCCGGATCATCGCCGTCTCCCGCGAGGTCCAGGCGCGCTACGCCGGGAACCTGGGGGTGCCGGACCGGAAGCTCGCCGTGGTGCCGAACGGGATTGCGGTGCCGCCATTCGTCCAGGCTTCCAACCCGGCGCTCCGGGCGGAGCTAGTCCACGGGCGGCCGGATTACGTCGTGCTCACGCCGGCGCGCCTCCATGAGCAGAAGGGGCATGCTTTCCTGCTCGAAGCGGCCACGCAGGTACCGGATGCAACCTTCGTTCTGGCAGGCGACGGTCCGCTCCGCGCCGGACTCGAGGCGCGGGCCCGGGAGCTCGGTGTGGCCGACCGCTGCGTCTTCCTCGGGCACCGATCGGATGTTGCCGACCTCCTCGCGGCGGCGGATTTGTTCGTGCTCCCATCGCTCTATGAGGGCCTCCCGGTCTCGGTGCTGGAGGCGATGGCGGCCCGGCGCCCGGTGGTGGCCACGGCGATCGGCGGGACCGACGAGGCCGTGACGCACGAGCTGACCGGGCTCCTCGTCCCACCGTCCGATTCCGCCGCCCTCGCCTCGGCGATCCGCAAGTTGCGGGCGGATCCCGCGCTCGCTCAACGACTCGCCGCGGCCGGGCGCGAGCGGGTCGAGCGCGAGTTCTCATCGCTGGTGACGGCGGGCAGCGTAATGCGGATCTACGACGAGGTCCTTGGCGGGACCCGGTACGCGGACGGCACTCCTGCCTGAGCTGCGCGAGGGGGAGCTCAACCCACGACTGCGCCGGGCCGACTGGCGCTTCCTGCTGGCCACGCCGCGGCCGCAGCACGTGTTCTGCGATGCGAGCGCAAGTCTGACGGAAGCCGTCGCGAGCATCGCGGGCGAGGTCATCACGACCGCCCCGCAGGGCACCTGCGATCTCGCGGTCGGCGAGGATCCCGATCCGCCGATGCTGACCCGGCTCTACGACGCCCTGCGTCCGGGCGGTACCTGCTACACGGAGTGGCACCACTTGGTGGGTGGTGGCGGGCGGATCGCGCGCGCGCTCCGCGCCGCCGGTTTTGCGGACGTGACCTGCTATCGCCCCTGGCCCGCGACCGCTGCCATGCCGGTCTACTGGGTTCCGCTTGGCGCGCCCGGCGCCGCGGCCTTCGTGCGCTCCCGGCGGCAGCTGCGCGGTGGGCGGGTGCGGCGAATCCTCGCGGGAATCCGGCAGCGTGCGCGCGACCTGGCCGTGGGTCGGTATGCGTCCCCGATTTCCGCCATCGCCCGGCGTCCGGCGGATTCCGCCTCAGGAGGGCTCGCTCCGACGGCGTGGCTCCGGGAAGGCTGGGCGGGCTGGGGACTGGGGCCGTCTCCCGAGTGTCTGTCCACGCTCCTCATGACGGGCGGACCGCGGAGCGTGAGCAAGGCCGTGCTGCTGGGTTTCGCGGAGCCCAGCCCGGTCCCGCGGATCGTGGTCAAGGCGCCGCGGGTGGACGCAGCCGCGGCCGGCGTCCGCCGCGAGGGCTCGGTGCTCGCGAGCCTCGGAGGAGGGAGCCCGGTTCCGGGTGTTCCCCGGCTGCTCTTCCAGCGTGAGATCGATGGTGTCCCCTTCGTGGGCGAGAGCGTCCTCGTGGGACGTCCGCTTCAGAACCTGCTCGGGGCACGGAGCCTCCGCGCCTGGTCGGTGAAGGTCGCCGATTGGCTGGCCAGCCTCGCCGCCCGGGCGGCGGGACGCTCCGCGGCTCACTGGCGTGAGACAGTCGTCGAGCCGGCACTTTCGCGGTTCGAGGAGCAGTTCGGAAAGGTGGCGGACCGAGGCCTGCTCAGGGAGAGCGAGGTGATCGTACGCGCGATCGGCGCACTACCCGAGGTGCCGGAGCAGCGTGACTTGGGACCATGGAACGTGCTGGTGACGCCGGGGGGTGAGCTGGGGGTGCTCGATTGGGAATCGGCGGAGGCGGACGGATTGCCTGGTCTCGATCTGCTCTATTACCTCGCGTACGCGTCGTTCAACGTAGACCGGGCGCATGATAGAGAGACCCGGATGGCGTCCTACCGCCGGTCCCTCGATCCCTCGACGCCAACCGGCGCGGTCCGCCGCGAGTGCGTGGCGCGCTATTTCGACGCCCTCGGCCTTGACCACTCGCAGCTCGGCCCGCTGCGCCTGCTCGTGTGGATGATCCACGCGCCCTCAGACTTCCGGCACGCCGCCGCAGATGCCGGCGGCCCGCCACCCGCTCACGCTCTCGCGCGGAGCCTGTTCCTCGCCCTCTGGGCCGAGGAGGTGCGCCACACCGCCGCACGGTGACGTTGCCGGCGCTCCAGAACCTCACTCTGCGTCCAGGAGTTCGAGCCGGCAGGTAACCAGGCCGTCATCGCCCGGCGCCCGGCCCAATCCCTGTGCTTGATGCGCGACGACTTCTATCTCGAAACCGCTCAGCACGTAGTCATGAACGGCGCCGAGCGGTCCCGCCAGCCAGAACCCCATCAGGTATACGCCCGGCTGGAGATGCAGCTCGGAGATACGGAGCGTGATCTCGTGCTCGCCTGGTTGTAGTCGCAGGGAGCGACCGATCGAGATGGTGTCCGCGTTGACGAGCTTCGTGCCCTGCAGGTCGTAGAGCGTTACGGCCAGACTCGCGAGCGTGCAAGGGGCCGCCGCCTCGATCGCCAGGTTGACGGTCAACGGCCCGTCCGGAAAGGGCCGGCCACCGGCGGTGTCGGGGGCGCTCCAGTACCGGGCCCGCACGGTACGCGCGATTCCGCTCCCCGTTCGCTCGACGCTCGAGAGGTCGATCCAGGCGCCGGCCGAGGACGGTGTCTGGGCCCGAGCGAGATACTGCGCGACGACGCTCGCGGTTGCACCCTGGCTGATGGCGCGGCCGTGCTCCAGCAGGACGGCCCGGGTGCAGAGCCGCTGCACGGCGTCCATGTTGTGGCTCACGAAGAGCACCGTCCGGCCGTCGCCCCTCGAGACGTCCTGCATCCGGCCCAGGCACTTCCGCTGAAACTCCGCGTCGCCGACCGCGAGAACCTCATCGACAATCAGCACCTCGGGCTCCAGGTGCGCTGCTACGGCAAAGGCGAGCCGGACCTGCATCCCGCTCGAATACCGCTTGACCGGCGTATCGAGGAAGGGTCCGACCCCGGCGAAGGCCACGATCTCGTCGAACTTGCGGTCGATCTCCGCCTTCCGCATGCCGAGGATCGCACCGCTCATGTACACGTTTTCGCGTCCCGTGAGCTCCGAGTGGAAGCCGGTACCCGCCTCGAGCAGCGATCCGACCCGACCCTCGATCCGCGCCAGGCCCTCGGTAGGGGCGACGATGCGGGAGAGAATCTTGAGCAGGGTGCTCTTGCCGGCGCCATTGCCGCCGATGATTCCCACCACTTCGCCGCGCTGGACCTCGAGGGAGACATCGCGCAACGCCCAGACGGTGCCGTCACCTCCGGGGCCGTGCGGCGATGCCCGCCGGCGGAACGGCGCGGATACCAGGTCCGCCAGCTCCTCCTGAAGCGTCCGCCGTCCTCGGGTCCGCTCGACCCGGTACCGCTTGCCCAGGTGCTCGATCCGGACGGCGTAGCCGCTCATCGCTCAGACCACGTCGGCGAAGGAGCGTTCCACTCGCCGGAAGAAGTACAGCCCGGTCGTGAGGAGAACTGCCACGGCTGCGACCGAGATAGCGAGACCGCGGCCTGGCCACGGGGCGTCGGGGGCGACCATCCAGCGGAACCCGTCGACCACGCTGGCGATGGGGTTCAGTTGGTACAGCGGCCGCCACCGTTCCGGGACGAGGCCGCTGGAATAGGCCACCGGCGTGGCGAAGAGCCAGATCTGCACCAGGAAGGGGATCACGTAGCGGACGTCCCGGTAGCGGACATTGAGCGCGGCAAGCCACATGCCGGGGGCGAAGGCGCTGGCTGCCGCGAGCAGCACGAAGCCGGGCGCGGCGAGCAGCCGGAGCGAAGTCGCGAGGTCGTACCAGGCGAGCACCACGAGCAGCAGAGCGAAGGAGATCGCCAGGTCGACCACGCCGGAGATCACCGCGGCGAGGGGCAGGAGCAGGCGAGGGAAGTAGACCTTGGTCAGCAGCTGCTGCTGATCGACGAGGCTGTTGCTGGCTTGAGTGAGCGCGTTCGCGAAATATGTCCACGGGACCAACGCGGCGAGCGCGAACACCGGATAGGGCAGCCCGTCGGAGCCCAGCCGAGCGAGGCGGCCGAACACCAATGTGAATACGGCCATCGTGAGCAGCGGCTGCAGCAGCGCCCACGCCGCACCCAACGCCGTCTGCTTGTATCGCAGCTTGAGACTGCGGAGCACGAGGAAGTAGAGCAACTCGTGCGCACCGGCGAACTCGCGTAGGTCGAGCGGCGCCCACCCGCTCGGCGGGCGAATGGTGATCACGAGCGCGGTCGGCTGGGAGGTGCGCGCGACCGACCGGGCAAGCTCCTTCACGTAGCGTCCTTCGGCCGGCTCATCGACATGGCTGAGATGAACAACGAGGAGAAGAGCGTGCTGCACCCGATGATGACGAGCGTCGCCGCGAAGGAAACCCACTCGGGATGGGGGAGCGGCAGGAGGTCGGACCGGAGCCACTCCGCGACGACCGTGACCAGGATCGCGCCGCCAGCAGTGATCAGGCCGGCGCCGAGCAGGAGGCCGGTCTCGAGCTTGAACCGCCGGTAGAAGGCGGCCAGTGCCCGGTTGTCCCGATCGAAGCGGCGGCTCCACGAGTACGTCTTGGTGTGCAGGCCGAGGCTCAGGATCTCGAACCCGACGACGCTGAAGATAGTCGCGAATACCGCGGTGACCCCGGCGGCGGGCCGCCCGCCGAACCGAACCAGGCCCAGGAGCACCGCGAGGTGAATGAGCAGGCCGAGCGCGAGCAGCGTGGCGCCCGGCGCCAGGAAGAGTTTGTTCGGCGAGTACAGCAGCATCATGCGCAGGCTGCGCCACCCGTCGCGGAAGGTCCGCAGCTTCGACTCGCCCTTGCGCGGAGCCAAGACGATGGGGATCTCCTTCGTCCTGAGACCGGCGAGGCCGGCGTTGATCGCGAGCTCCAGGTTGAACTCCATCCCGGGGCTCACCGGCCGGATGGCGTCATACGTCTCCCGTGAGAACGCCCGGAAGCCGCAGTAGACATCCGTGTACCGGGTGCCGAACAGCAAGTTGAGGATCCGCGTGAGCGCCGGATTCCCGAAATACCGATGCAGTGTTGTGATGTGCGTGTCGCCGCCGCCGAGATACCGGCTGCCGGTGACGAACTGGTGTCCCTCGACGTCGAGCGCGGTCACGAACTCGGGGATCATGGTGAAGTCGTAGGTGTCGTCCGCATCCCCCATCACGAGATAACGGCCGCGCGCGCTCGCGAACCCTTTAAGGTAGGCGTTGCCGTACCCCCGGAGCGGCTGGTGCACCACGCGCGCGCCCATCCGCTCGGCAATGGAGATCGAGGCGTCGGTCGAGCCGTTGTCGCACACCACGATCTCGCCGTCGATGGCCGCCGCGGCGAAGGTCCGCTGGATCCGCTCGATGCAGGGGCCGATCGCCTCTTCCTCGTT
>DAIPLK010000030.1:0-4278 GCA_036769285.1 Gemmatimonadales bacterium
TCGAACAGGTCCACGATGATCTTGAGCGCGGGCTCCGCCGGAAAGATCCAGGCGTGCTGCGCCATGTACTCCTTGAGAATGTCGTTCTGGAGGGTGCCCTGGAGCTGGGCGATCGGCACCCCCTGGCGCTCGGCGGCGGCGACGTAGAAGCAGAACAGCATCGCCGCGGGACCGTTGATCGTCATCGAGGTCGAGACCCGGTCGAGCGGAATGCCGTCGAAGAGCGTCTCCATGTCGGCCAAACTCGAGATCGCGACCCCGCACTTTCCGACCTCGCCCTCGGACCGCGGGTGGTCGGAGTCGTACCCCATCAGCGTCGGGAAGTCGAACGCCACCGAGAGGCCGGTCTGGCCGCGCTCCAGCAGGAACTTGTAGCGCTCGTTGGTGTCCTCCGCCGTGCCGAATCCGGCGAACTGGCGCATGGTCCAGAGCCGGCCACGGTACATGGTCGGGTGGATGCCCCGTGTGTAGGGGTACTCGCCGGGAAGACCGGTCGTGCCCTGGTATCCGGGGGCGAGGTCGAGCGGCGTGTAGACCGGCTCGAGCACGCGGCCGGACACCGAGGTAAAATCGCTGTCGCTGCGAGTGCGGAGCGCGGCCGCCGCGGCGCGCCACGCGGCCACCTCAGCGCGCAGTTGCGCGAGCTCGCGCTCCTGCGCGGCGAGGCGCCGGGCGGTCTCGGCGTCGAGATCGGTGCCCCACGCTGTCATATCCGCTCGCCCTGTTTGAGCCCGTCCAGCACCTCGGCCGCCACCTCGTACGGGCTGACCCGGCCCGCCACGATCTCGTCCAGCCGTTCGGCGATGCGCTGATCCGCCCGCGTCTCTTCCCACACCCACCGCCGCGTCGCGCGATCCACGACCTCGCGCGTGCGATCGAGCAGCCGCTGCCGGCGCCGCGCAGCAAGGGTGCCGCTCTCGAGGAGCCAGGCATGGCGGCGGTCGAGCGCGGCAATCAGCTCGGCAACCCCTTCACCTTTCGCGGCGACCGTGAGGATGACGGGCTGCGCCCACGGGGAGTCACCCTGCGCCCGTTCGCTAGGCTCAGGGTCAACTCCACGACGGGGCCTTGCGTCGGGTGATGGCCCCTTCGCTTCGCTCAGGGCGACTCCCGTCGTCACGCGCGCCGACTTGAACCCGTGGTGCGCCGGCACGTGCCGGAACGCATTTCCTCGTCGGATGCCAAGCGTCACCTCGATCTCCTGCCGCAGCTGCTCGGCGCCCGGCCGGTCGGCCTTGTTGACGACGAAGACATCCGCGACCTCCATGACTCCGGACTTGAGCGTCTGGATGGCGTCCCCCGACTCCGGCACGAGGACGAGCACGGTCGCATCGACCATGCGCGCCACGTCGAGCTCGGACTGGCCCACGCCGACGGTCTCGACGAGGATCCGGTCGAAGCCGGCCGCATCGAGAACATCGCACACCTCGCGGGTGGTGGTGGCGAGCCCGCCGAGCGACCCGCGGCTGCCCATCGAGCGAATGTAGACGCCCTGGTCGAGTGCCACGGACTCCATGCGGATGCGGTCGCCGAGAAGCGCGCCGCCCGTGAAGGGGCTGGTGGGATCCACGGCTACGACGGCGACGCGGAGCCCCGCCCGTCGGTAGTCGGTGACCAGGCGCTCGACCAGGGTGGACTTGCCGGCGCCGGGCGGCCCGGTAATGCCGATCCGGCGGGCGCGGCCCAGGGAGGGATGCGCGTCGGCCAGGAGGCGCTCGAACCCCGGCCGGGCGTTTTCGACCACCGAGATCGCGCGTGCCAGGGCGGCCGTATTGCCGGCCTGCAGTCCCGCGAGCAGGAGGTCGGGGTCCATGGGTGAAAGGTCGCCTTGCCCCCGGGCAGAGGCAAGCGAGCGGGACAGCTAGCCCGCGGTGTCGTCTCCGTCGCCTAAGTGCAGTTTCCGCTTGGCAGTCCGGTGGATGATCACCACGAGGGCCACTCCCACGACCAGCGCGCCGAGCAGCCAGAACTCCATGCGCCGGACCCGCCCGAGCAGCACCGTGGCGCTCCCGCTCACCAAATAGCCCAGGCCGGTGAACACCAGCGCGCCGAGCACGCAGCCGGCGCCGTCCACCGCCGCGAATCGGTGCAGCGGCAGCCCGTGGAGCCCCCAGAACATCATGCTGGCCGACTTGGTGCCGTAGACGAACCGGCTCGCGATGAGCTGGGCCGTGCCCAGGCGCCGTGCGAGCGCCTCGATGCGGGGCCCCACATGGCGGTAGAGCCGACCCGCCCGGAACCGGGGGCCGCGGATCCGGCCCACCGCGTACCAGCCCAGGTCGCCGAGGAAGCTCCCCAACGCGCCCGCCGCCACCGCCAGGGGAAACGGGAAGTAGCCGAGGTGCGACACGACGCCGCCGAGAATGAGCGTGAAGTCACCCTCGACCGCGGCGCCCAAGAGGACCGCGCCGAGGCCGTAGCGTATCACCAGCTGCTCGAGACCCATGCGCGCTCAGCTCGGCGGGCGGGGGTGGTGGCGCCGATCCTCGCGCGCCACCGTGGGCACTGCGAAGGCGGGTCTCCCGACGAGAGCGAGGCCCAGGTGGACGCGTGCGACGTTGAGCGCGTCGTCGATGTTGCCCACGAGATCGTCCTCCTGCAGCTCGTCGGCCAGTGCCGAGCGCTGCAGGGCGACCATCGGCTGGGCGTGCACATCGGAGAGGATGACGCGAGTGCCGGCCTGGCGGAACCGGGTGACGACGTCGCGGAGCGCATTGAGCCCAGTCGAGTCCATCGCCGGGACGTTGCGCATTCGGAGGATCAGCACCTTGGGATTGCGGTGGAGCTGGGTGATGGTCTCCTTGAACTTCTCGGCCGCGCCGAAGAAGAACGGGCCATTAATCTCGAACACCTCGACCCCGGGCGGCACCACTCGTCGGCCCACCGCGTTGGGGTCGCCCTCGCCTTCGTCGTCCGCCTCCTCGAACTCGCGGGTGATCGCACTGACGTTGGTCACCTCCGCCATCCGCCGCATGAAGAGGAAGGCGGCCAGCACCATTCCGACCTCGACCGCCACGGTCAAATCCACCAGGACGGTCAGGAAGAAGGTGGCGAGCAGCACGATCAGATCGCTTCGGGGCGCCCGGAACTCCGACCGGAAGGTCCTCCATTCGCTCATGTGGTAGGACACTACCACGAGGATCCCGGCGAGGGTCGCGAGCGGGATGAGCCCGGCCCAGCGGCCCAAGAACACCGTGATGAGCAGCAGCGTCATCGCGTGAACGATGCCCGCGATGGGCGTGCGTCCGCCGTTCTTCACGTTGGTGGCGGTTCGGGCGATCGCGCCGGTGGCCGGGATCCCGCCGAAGAGCGGCGAGACGATATTGGCCACGCCCTGGGCGACCAGCTCCATGTTGGACCGGTGCTTGCCGCCGATCATTCCGTCAGACACCACCGCCGAGAGGAGCGACTCGATGCCGGCGAGAACGGCGATCGTGAACGCCGGCCCGACGAGAGCGGTGACGGTCTCGAGTGTGACGTGCGGGAGCGCCGGCCTCGGCAAGCCCGCGTCAATGACCCCGAACCGGCTGCCGATGGTCTCGACGGGCATCTCGAGAATACGGACCAGCGCCGTGGTGGCGATGAGGGCGACGAACGGCCCCGGGATGCGCGAGTTCAGGCGCGGCCAGAGCAGGAGAATGGCGAGCGTGAGACCGCCCACAAGCACCGCCGGCAGGTGGACGCTGCCTGCGTGGTGCGCGTATTCCCTCCACTTGCCGATGAAATCCGCCGGCAGCGAGCCCATCTGGAGCCCGAGGAGGTCCTTCACCTGGGCCGAGCAGATGATCAGCGCGATCCCGCTCGTGAACCCGGTCACGACGGGAAACGGGATGAACTTGATCGCCCCGCCCAGCCGGGCGAGGCCGAAGCCGACGAGGATGACCCCGCCCATGAGCGTCGCGACCATCAGCCCGTCCACTCCGAACCGCTGGACGATGCCGTAGACGATCACGACGAACGCGCCCGTGGGCCCGCCGATCTGGACCCGCGACCCGCCCAGGACCGAGATGACGAAGCCGGCGATGACGGCGGTGTAGAGCCCGCGATCGGGCGTGACGCCACTCGCGATGGCGAACGCGATCGCCAGCGGGAGCGCGACGATCCCGACGATCACGCCCGCGCCAAGATCGGATACGAACTGGGCGCGGTTGTACGTCTTGAGCGTGGTAAAGAGCTTGGGTACGAGCACCGGAACTCCCCGAAGATCGGCCAGGTCGAGGGCTATCGAAACGGCAGCCGGGCGAGTGGGCCCGCGGCGACAAGCGACGCTGAATCTAC
>DAIPLK010000030.1:4378-9123 GCA_036769285.1 Gemmatimonadales bacterium
GGAGCATCCACGCATGCGCGTTGCCCTGGTCACCGAGTACTACTATCCGCACCTCGGCGGAGTCACCGAGCACGTTCACAATCTGGCCCAGCAATTCGAGCGGCTGGGGCATCCGACGATCGTCGTCACGTCCCGGATGCGGGGACCGGCCCGGCCGCACGATACCGACGACCTCGCGGCCGATCCGCCGTTCGTCCACCGCGTCGGCACCAGCCGCACCATCTACAGCGCCGGGTCGTTCGCCCGCGTCACGACCGGGGTCGGTCTGCGGCGAAGGCTGCGGGAGCTGTTCCAGAGCAAGCGGATCGACGTCGTCCACGTGCACGGCGGCCTGAACCCGACGCTGGGTCTGGTAGCGCCGGCGGCGGCCTGGGAGCTCGGGCTCCCAGTCGTCGCTACATTCCATTCGTGGTTCGCGCGGTCGGCGCTGTGCCGGCTGTTCCGGCGGCCACTGCAGCGGCGACTCGACCAGCATGCCGCGCTCATCGCCGTGAGCCAGCCGGTCGTGGACGCGCACACGCGATACTTCGAGGGCGAGTGGGAGATCATTCCGAACGGCGTGGACACCGACTTCTTCCGGACCGACGCGAGCAGCGGCCCCCCGACCGGTGACCCCGAACTCCTGTTTCTGGGGCGCCTCGATCCGAGGAACGGACTCGACACAGTGCTCGCCGCGATGCCTCAGATCCTGGCACGGCTGCCGGGGGCCCGCCTGACGGTGGCCGGCGATGGACCACTCCGGCCGCTCTACGAGCGACTGGCCCGGCCGCTGGGCCGCCGGGTGGAGTTCGTCGGGCGAGTGAATGGCAACCGGCCGGCGCACTACGCGCGCGCCAATGTCTATCTGTGCCCCACCACCAAGGCGTCATTCGGGATCACCCTCCTCGAGGCAATGGCCTGCGGAACCCCGCTCGTGGTCTCCGACATCGCCGGCTTCCGGGAGCTGGTCGACCGCGGCCCCGAGGCGGTGCTAGTGCCCAAGAGTGATCCCTCGGCCTGGGCGGCCACCGTGGTCGACCTGTTGGGCGACCGCCGGCGGCTCGCGGCCATGGGCGCGGCCGGCCGCCGCAAGGCCGAGGCATTTGCCTGGCCCAGGATCGCCGGCCAGGTGCTGGACGTGTACCGGCGGGTCTTCACGTGCTGACGCCCGTGCTGGCGCCCGTGCTGGCGGCCGCGGCGGGTGGCGCGGCGCTCCTGGCCCACGGCGCGTTTGACCCGAACAGCCGCGTCTTCGGACGCGTGATCGGGCGGGGGCCGCACGACCCGGGGGTCTACCTGACCTTTGACGATGGACCGCATCCACGAACGACCGAACGCATCCTCCGCGTGCTCGAGCGCGAGCGGGTCCCGGCGACGTTCTTCATGGTTGGACGCCACGTCGATCGCTATGCCGAGGTCGCGCGCGCGGTCGCGCGGAGCGGATTCGGCATCGGCAACCATACCTACACCCACCCGAAGCTGACCCTGCTCGGGCCAAGGCGGACCGCCGATGAGGTCGTGCGGGCGCACGAGGCGATCGTGGCGCAGACCGGCGTCGCCCCGGCGTGCTTCCGCGCGCCGCACGGCTACCGCAACCCGTTCCTCCAGCAGGCGATCGGGGTATATGGCTACCGGGTGTTCGGCTGGACCTTCGGCGTATGGGACACGGCGCGCCCCGGCTCGGACGTGATTCGGCGCCGGATGCGCGAGCGGATCCGACCCGGCGCCGTGCTGCTGCTGCACGACGGCGACGGCAACGATCTCGAGGGCGACCGCACCCAGACCGCCGACGCGCTGCCGGGCATCATCGACGACTGCCGCCGGATGGGGTACGAGTTTCGATCCCTCGATCGGCTCGGCCCGGCGTGAACCGGCGCCGGTGGCTCTGGCTCGCGCTGGTCGTCGTGCTGCTGGCCGGACTACGGTATGCGGCGCGCTTTCCCTGGCTGGACACGTGGACGGCTCTGGCGACCGCGAACTGGTGGCTCCTGGCGGCCGCCGGCGGGCTCAACCTCCTTTCGCTCGCCTGCAAGGCCTGGGCGTGGCAGCTGGTCCTTCGTCCGCTGGTCCCGGTCCGGTTCCGCACGGCGCAGGCCGCGACCTTCGCCGGCGCCGCGATCAACTCGGTGGCCATCGCCATGAGTGGTGAAGCAGCCCGCCTCCATCTGCTCGGCACCTGGGACCGCGTGTCGGCCGGTCCGGCGGCGCGCTCGATCGCCGCGAGCCGCATCGTGGAGGCGGCCGCTCTCGGCATCGTCCTGCTCGGCGTGGTGGCCGGCGCGACCTCCGAGCACGGATGGCGGCTGCTCGGCGCGGCGCTGGTGCTTCTGGGCGGGGCCGTGGCCCTGCTGCGCTGGGTGCCGTGGCTCCGGCCGGCCCGAGGCGATCAGTCGGCCAAAGGCTGGTCGGCTGCTGAGCTTGCCGCACCCCTGGGGCTCGGCATTGCCTCGTGGGGATTGCAGTGGGCCACCTATCAGTGGTCGATCGCCGCCACCGGCGCGGCGGTAACTCCGACGCTGTCGATGCTTGCGCTGGTGCTCTCGAACGTGGGCGGCGTGCTTCGACTGACCCCGGGGAACGTCGGCGTGGTGCAGGGTGCGGTGGTGCTAGGCCTCCGCCCAGCGGGCATCCCGGCGTCACAGGGGATGGCGGCCGGTCTGGCGTTGCAGGCGGTGCAGGTGCTCCCGGTGATGGTGATCGGCTTCGCCCTGCTGGGCCGGCACGGAGTACGCGAAGTGATGCGCCGCCGTACCGCGGAGGCGCTCTGATGCCCATGGGGCTGCCGCGGCGGCTCGCTTTGCTGACGGCCGTGATGGCCATCCTGCTCGTGAGCGGGGCGACCGAGATCGCCCTCTCCTGGTCGGCGCGCAGCCGGTTGGAGGATTTCCGGCTCGAATCGGTGGCTCTGGCCAACACGCTGGCGTCGCTTCTCGTGCGCAGCGCTCCCACCGGCGATCCGGCGAGCCTCGCCCAAGGGCTTCAAGGATGGTCGCGCCATCGCACGACCGAATCCAAGGCAGTGGTGTACGTTCGCCGGGGTGAGCACCTGGTGCCGGCCGCGGCGAGCGGGATGCCCGATTCGACCCCGGCCGGTCCGGTGGACTCCCTGGCCCTAGCCCGACGGGCGACGGAGCTGCGTCTCCATCACGGGGCGGCCCCGGGATGGCAGGTGGTCCTGCCGCTCGGGCTCCCGCGCCCGTACGGCGTGCTCGACGTACGGGTCTCGACCCAGCGGCTGCAGGACTGGGCCCGGCTCGAGCGCCAGCGAGCCTACCTCCTTGCTCTGCCAGCGGCACTGCTGGTGGCGCTGTTCGTGGCGGTGCTGACGGCGCGGTGGGTAGGCCGCCCGCTATCCGCGCTCGGCACCGCCATGGCTGGTGCACACGGCGGCGCCAAGGACGCGCCCTCGGCCCCGGAAATCGGGCCCCCGGAGTTCCGCGAGCTCACCCGGCGCTACAACCACATGCGCGAGGCGCTCGCCGCGCGGGAGCGGGAGAGCGCCGCCCGCGCGATGCTGCTCACCCTGGAGGAGCGCGCCCGCGGGCTGGACCGGCTGGCCCTGATGCACGAGACGGCGGCCGTGTTCGCGCACGAGATCGGCACGCCGCTCAACACCGTGAGGGGCCACCTCCAGCTGCTGCGGGACGACCTCGAGGCGCAGCGCGACCCGAAGGGCGTGGACCGCGTGCGGCTGCTCCTGGCCCAGGTCGATCGAGTGGCGGGCATCGTCCGCGCCGGGCTCGACCGCGGCGCCTGGCCAACGCCGCTCGTGCGGCGGCAGGACCTGAACGAGATCGCGCTTCGGATGACCCGATTCCTGGAGCCGTCATTCGGCGACGCGGGGGTGCGGGCCCATCTGCAGCTGGACGGCGGCCATCCGGTCCTCGCCGCATGCGACCCGGCGATGGTGGAGCAGATCCTGCTCAACCTGCTGAAGAACGCGGTCGAGGCGCTGCCGGCAGGAGGTGTCGTAACGATCACGACCGGCCGGACCGACCGCCTCGCATTCATCGACGTGCAGGACGACGGACCCGGTCTCGGTGCGGAGGCGGAATCAAACCTGTTCCGTCCGTTCACCACCACGAAGGGACCGGCCGGCACCGGCCTCGGGCTCGCGGTGAGCCGGCGGCTGGCCCGGCTGCTCGGTGGCGACCTGGTCCACCTGCCGAGCACACGGGGCGTGCGCTGGCACCTGACCCTACCGGTGGAGCAAACCACATGAGCACGCCGTCTCCGGGCCACGCCCGGCTCCTGCTGGTGGACGACGACGAGGAGGCATGCCGCCTTCTGGCGGAGGTGCTCGAGCGCGAGTCATACGACGTCGTGCCGGCGCTCTCGGCGGACGAGGCGCTCACCAAGGTCGAGGAGGCAGGTCCGTTCGACGCGGTGCTGACCGATCTCCGGATGCCCGAAAGGAGTGGGCTCGACCTCCTGCGCGTGCTGCGCGAGCGCGATCCCGGGGCCCTAGTCCTCGTGCTGACCGCATTCGGCGATGCCGCCGCGGCCGGCGAGGCGATCCGCGCGGGCGCGTACGACTTCATCAGCAAGCCCTACGACATCGCGGCCCTGCGGGAGACCCTGGCACGCTCGCTGGGCCGGCGGCGTCTGGCCGGCGTACGCCGGGACGAGAGCACCACTGAGGGCATGGATCGCGCGGCCGCCGGCGTCGGGCAGGCGCTGGTGGGCCACAGCCCGGCCATCATCGAGGTGATGAAGACGCTCGCGCGCGTCGCACCGTCGCAGGCCACGGTGCTGGTGCTGGGCGA
>DAIPLK010000030.1:9223-18815 GCA_036769285.1 Gemmatimonadales bacterium
TGAAGACGCTCGCGCGCGTCGCACCGTCGCAGGCCACGGTGCTGGTGCTGGGCGAGACCGGGACCGGGAAGGAGCTGGTTGCGAGGACGCTGCACCACTTCTCCGACCGTGCCGACCGGCAGTTCGTCGCCGTGAACTGCTCCGCGCTCGCGGAGGGACTGCTCGAGAGCGAGCTTTTCGGGCACGTGCGCGGAGCCTTCACCGGTGCCGCCACTGCCCGCCCGGGCCTCTTCCGGGAGGCCGACCGGGGCACGCTCTTCCTCGACGAAATCGGTGACATCTCCCCCGCACTCCAGGCGCGGTTACTTCGTGCCGTCCAAGAGCACGAGATCGTGCCTGTGGGTTCGGAAACGCCCGTCAAGGTGGACGTGCGACTGGTGGGGGCGACCCACCGGGATCTGCCGGAGCTGGTGCGGCAGGGGCGCTTCCGGGAGGACCTCTACTACCGCCTCAACGTCGTCACGCTGACGCTGCCGCCGCTCCGCGCCCGGCGACAGGACATTCCCCTGCTCATCGACCATTTCCTGCGCGAACTCGCGGCGCGCCACGGGCGCGGCCCGGTCGCGGTCGATCCCGAGGCGCAGCGCCGCCTGCTGGCCCACGACTGGCCCGGCAACATCCGGGAGCTGCAGAACGTACTCGAGCGCGCCATGCTCCTCGCGGAGCAGGACGTGATCGGGCCGGAGCATCTCCCGCCGGAAGTGCGCGCCCCGGTCGGGAAGCCGGCTGCTATGGCCGACGAGGTCGGAGCGGATGGCGCTGCCGGTGCACCGCTCCGCTCGCTCGAGGAGATCGAGCGGGATTACGTGCTGCGCGTGCTCACCGCCACCCGGGGCAACCGGGACGAGACCTCGCGGATTCTCGGCATCAGCCGCCGCACGCTGAGCCGGATGATCCTGCGCTGGAACCTCCCTCGCCGAAGCGAGTGAGGCCACTCTGTCCCTCAGCGGACAGAGTGGCGGGCCAATAACCGCCGCCGACCGGCCACCCGCCCCCAAACCTTTCGCCAGACGGTCCTGCCGAGTGGCATGTGGATTGCCCTTTCCCCAGGCGTACTCGCGGTGATCCACGCGGGACCGCCGCGCACTCTTGAGGAGGACTTCCATGATCCGCTCGCTCGCCCTCGTCTCCGCCCTGGCGGCCGCCTCGCTGTCCGCGAGCGCCCTCTCGGCCCAGAACACCGCCGCGGTGCCGCCGAAGCCGGCCGCGGCCCCCGCGATGAAGCACGTCTCTGCCGTGCAGGACTCCGGCGCCAAGGCCGCCGCCGTCACCGCCCCGAAGCCCGCGGCTGCGAAGCCGGTGGCCGCGAAGACCCAGGCACCGGCCGCCGGTCACGCCGCATGGACCAAGGACCAGATCAAGGAGGCCCAGGAGGGCCTCGCCAAGATGGGGCTCTACCACGGCAAGGCCACCGGCGTGTTCAGCAAGGCGACCAGCAGGGCCCTGCGGACCTACCAGAAACGGAACCAGTTGCCGGTCACCGGCAAGCTGAGTGATGACGTCCTCGCGAAGCTGAAGTCCGCCTGACCGCTGCCTCCCCCCTCCCACCGGCGATGGAGCGCGGACGGCCCCGCCTCCAGCGTCGCACGCCCCTCCGCAAGGAGGGGCGCCCGCCTTTTCGTCGCCACCCCTGGTGGCAGCGCCTCGAGAGCCACGTTGCGTCGCAGGTCGAGCTCTACCTGTCCGCCATCGCGCTCGGCATCGCCCTGGTGGTCCCGTTCCTGCTCGAGCTCGGGACGGACGTGCAGGAGCTCGCGGGCGCCGCGCTCGTCGCGTGCGTCGTCCAGGGCCTGCTCCACTGGCTGCTCCGGCGCCGGGCGGCGGCGGTGAGGCGCCAGCTGATCGGGGAAATCCGCGGCCTGCTGCGCGACCGGATCAATAACCATCTGCAGGTGGTACTCTTCTCCCTCGCCGGCAGCGGGACGGTGGCGGCAAGCGACGAGGACCGCGAGCGGCTGGCGTTGGCCCTCGCCGCCGTCACCGCCGTCTCGCGCACGCTGGACGAGCTCTCGACCGACGCATTGCGGCGGTGGCAGCACCATTATGGCGCGGCGGTCAGCGGTGCGGCCAGTCCCGGCGGAAGCGCAGCGGATTTTGGAAGAGGTGGGTCGGAAGAAGGAAGATGACGAGGAACATCCCGAACGCGATCAAGAGCCCCACGACCAGCACCTCGAGTCGTCGTGTGGCGAGATAGATCACGCTGGTGATGATCGCGATGGTGAACGCGAACAGCGCCAGCAGCACCCGCCGCATCTGCTGGGCGAGGAACCCCTGGAGTTCCAAGGTATCACGCGGGTGCCAGCGGACCCGGAGCTCGTCGCGCTCCACCCGGCGGACCAAGTCACGCAGAGTCCGCGCCGCGGTCAGAGCCTCCTGGGTCCAGTCGGTCAGACGCGTCCGCGCGTCCACATCCAGCACGCCCCGCACCAACCGCGTCGCGGACCGCGCGAGGATGGGCCGTGCGGTGGCCAGCGCGTTGAAGTTCGGGTCGTAACGCAGGCCGATCCCCTCGACCAGCACCCCGGCCCGCCCGAAGTAGACCAGATTCGACGGCAGCATGAGCGGCCAGTCGTAGAACGTCTGGAGTACCTGCTCCACCAGCCGCTGGATCTGGCGGGGGGAAACGTCATCCCTGAGCGACACCGCCATGAGGCTCTGGGCGGCGTCGCGCACGGTGCCGCGGTCAACGTCCGGATCGATGATGCCGAGCTCGTAGAAGCCGTTGATGACGCCATCTACATCCTGCCGCGCCGCGGCGAGCACCGTCTCCACTAACCGCCGCCGAGTCTCCCGTTCCACCTGCAGCACCATCCCAAAGTCGAGCAGCACGAGCCGGCACTGGGGATCCACCAGCAGGTTGCCAGCATGGGGGTCCGCATGGAAGACGCCGTCCTCGAGCATCATCTTGATGTATGCGTCCACGACGGTCTCGATCAGGCGCTCGAGGTTGACCTCGCCCGAGGCGATCCGCTCCTGGAGCCGATCGATCCGGGTCCCCTCCACATACTCCAAGACCAGCACGCGCCGACTCACCAGCTCGGTGACGACTTCCGGCACAACCACCCGGGGCTCTCCCTGGAAGTTGCGGCGCAGGGTCGCGGCGTTCCGGGCCTCTTCCCGGAAGTCCAGCTCATCACGAATCCGCTTGGCGAACTCGCTGACGATCGTGGTGATCGCGCGCGTGTGGTGGTTGGGGAACAGCAGGTTGAGCACGAAGAGAATACGGAACGAGACGGCGAGGTCCTCGCTTACCACTTCCTCGACACCCGGCCGCAGCACCTTGACCACGACCTCCCTCCCACCGTAAGAGGCGCGGTGCACCTGGCCGAGTGACGCGGCAGCGAGCGGAGCGGCGTCGAACCGCGCGAACAGCTGTCCCACGTCGCGGCCGAGCTCCTCGCGCACCACGCGCTCCGCCACGCCCGGCGGCAGCGGCGGCACTTGGTCGGTGAGCGTGCCGATCGCCGAAAGGTAGGGCTCCGGCAGGATGTCGGCCCGGGCGGAAAACACCTGCGCCAGCTTGATGAAGGTGGGGCCGAGATCGGCGAGCGTGCGGGTAAGACGCTCGGCGCGCCGGCGGTGCCGGTCGGCGTCCCGGCGCCGCGGGCGGCCGAACACGAGAAAGCGGCGCCGCTCCCACAGCAAGGCCAGCACGAAGGGAAAGAGCCGGGCGAACACCACCAGCGCGCGCACTAGCGCGCCGTCAGAGCAAGAGCCATCCGGCGAGGCCGAGCAGCAGCAGGAAGCCGCAGACGTCCGTGAAGGTGGTGACGAAAATCGACGAGGCGATCGCTGGGTCCACGCGGAACCGCTCGAGCACGACCGGGATGAACCCGCCGGCGAACCCCGCCACCAGCAGATTGCCCGTCATCGCCAGGAACACGACGATGCCGAGCCGGCCTCCCTCCCCCACCAGCGAGGCCACGAGGCCGACGACGGTCCCGATAGCGAGCCCGTTGACGACTCCGACGAGTACTTCCTTCACCACGACCCGGGCGAACAGGTGACTGGGGATGAGCCCCAAAGCCAGCCGCCGGACGGTGACCGCCAGCGCCTGGGTGCCGGCGTTACCGCCCATCCCGGCGATGATCGGCATCCACACGGCCAGCGCCACGGTGCGCTGCACCGTACCCTGGAACATGAACACGACCCCGCCCGCGAGGAACGCCGTGAGCAGGTTGACGTACAGCCACGGCAACCGGCTCTGCACCGCCTCGCGCCAGCTGGCCGCCAGCTCCTCGCTCGCCGGCACGCCGCCGAACTTGAGCAGGTCCTCGGTGGTCTCCGCCTCGACCACGTCGATGACGTCGTCGAAGGTGATCCGGCCCAGCAGTCGCCCCGAGGCGTCCACGACAGCGACGCTCGGCAAGTTGTAGCGCGCCAGCAGGCGCGCCACCGCTTCCTGGTCCGTGTCAGGCGACACGACGACATCGGCGGGGGCCATGAAATCCCGTACCTGGCGGTCGGGGCGGCTGATCACGAGGTCCTTGAACGGAAGCACGCCGACCAGTCGCCGGTCCCCGGCCACCACGAAGACCTGGTAGAAGTTCTTGACCTCCTCCGCCTGCCGCCGGATCTCCTCGAGCGCCTCGGTCACGGTGGCCGTGTCGCGCACGGTCACCGTGTGGGTCGTCATGCGGCCGCCGGCGGTCTCCTCGTCGTACCGGAGAAGGCGATCCACGCCGGCGCGGTCCTCGATCTCCGAAAGGATCCGCTCCTGCGCGGCGGGCTCCAGCTCGCCGAGGATGTCGGCGGCGTCGTCGTCCTCCAGCTCCTCGACGATCTCGGCTGCGTGCTCGGGCGGCAGCGCTGCCAGGGTGTCCTCGGCGTGCTCCTCCCCCGGCATCTCGGCCAGGGCCTGGCTCGACAGCTCTGGCGGCAGCGCCTGGACGGCCCGCACGCGGTCCTGCTCGTCGAGCGCGGAGAGCACGTCCGCCAGGTCGGCGGGCTCGAAATCGTGGGCGCGGCGGACGAAGACCGTGATTTGCCCGGTCCGCACCAGGTCGACCATGCGCTCGACCCGGTCGCCGGACTGGCTCACGTGCCGCTCCCGAGAAGCGTGACCGGAGGAGTCGCGCCCGACCGGATCAGGAGGCGCTCGATGCGGGTGGGAGAGGCCTGCAGCACGTCGAACTCGAGCCCACGAATGGTGAACCGCTCACCGGCGTTGGGGATCCGCCCCGCCCATTCGGCCAGGAGTCCGGCCACGGTGGTCGACCGGCCGTCGGGGAGCGCGACGCCGAACCGTTCCTCGATGGCCTCGGGCGACACGTTGCCGTCGGTCTCGAACACTGCGGGGCCGGCCGCGGGCGACGCGCGCACCTCGGAGTCGTGCTCGTCGAAGATCTCCCCGACCAGCTCCTCGAGCAGGTCCTCGAGCGTCGCGATGCCCAGCGTCCCGCCGAACTCATCGAGGACCACGGCCAGGTGGCGCCGCTCGCGCTGCATGTCGAGCAGCAGGTCGCCGCAGCTTCGGCTCGCGGGCGTCACCGCCACGGGCCGCACGGGCAGCGGGTCGCCCGGCCGCAACCGGAACAGGTCGAAGACGTGCAGCATCCCGATGATGTCGTCGAGCGTTTCGCGGAAGACGGGGACCCGGCTATACCCGCACTGGGCGAAGACCTGTCGGATGTCCTCGAGGGCGGCGTTCTCGGCGATCGCAACGATGTCGGTTCGCGGCGTCATGACCTCCCGCACCGGGCGGACGCTGAAGGCCATCACGCCGCCGACGAGGAACAGCTCGTCATCGGCGCGGAGCCCGACCGCCGCGCCCTCGCGCCAGATGGAGCGGAGGTCGGTGGGTCGCGTGACGGTGCGCGCCGGAAGGAACAGCCCGACGACGCGCGACCAGGGCCGCAGCAGCGGAATGATGCGGCCCGCCACGGTCTCGGCACGCGGCTGGGTGAGCCAGCGGGGGACCAGATAGGCCGCGAACAGGACCAGCGGGACGCCGAGCACGGCCAGCGCCACCACCACCCGGTGGGCACCGGAGCCGGCAAGACCAGGCAGCGCCGCGCCGACGATCAACACGCCGAGCGACGTCGTGGCGGAGGCCGCGGTCAGGTAGTAATCCACCTGGGCCAGCCAGGCGAGGGACGGCACCGCCCCCCGGAGCCGCCGGCTCACCGCCCGGGTCAGCTCGGTGCGGCTCACCGTGATCAGCGCCGCGCCGGCCGTGGCCCCGAACGCCGCGACCATCAGTCCGACCGCCACCGCCAGCCAGATCATGAGAGCGCCCGCTCCGCGCCGCCCAACGGCGCCTCGACGGCCGGGCGGAAGACCGCGACCCGGCGGACCCGCCGCCGGACCAACTGCTCCACCACAAGCCGGTAGCCGTCGAGATCTATGGTCTCGCCCGCGCGGGGTACGCGCCCGAACTCGGCCAGCACCAGTCCGCCGACCGTGCTCACGTCCTCACGGTCAAAGCTGTGACCGAGCACCGCCTCCAGCTCGGAGAGCGCCACACCCCCCTCCACCCGAAGCTGGTCGTCGGCGACGACCTGGATGGGAGCGACCTCGTCGGTGTCTCGTTCGTCCTGGATCTCGCCGACGATCTGTTCGAGGATGTCCTCGAGGGTGACGATCCCCGCGGTGCCGCCGAACTCGTCCACCACGACCGCCAGATGGCTCGGTCCCCGCTGGAAATCCCGCAGCTGCCGGTCCAGCGGCTTCCCCTCCGGCACGAAGGCGGGCGGCCGGATGAGCGTCTGCCAGGGCGTCTCGTCCCCGGCACTCGCTGCCAGGATGTCCTTGGCGTAGATGACCCCGGCGACCGCGTCGGGGTGGCCGTCGTAGACCAGCAGGCAGGCGTGCTCCGAGCTCCGGAGGGTGGCGGTGAGCTCCTCCCGCTCGGCCGACGAGTCCACCGCGACGATGTCGATTCGCGGCGTCATTACCTCAGCCACGGTGGTGTCGGCCAGGGAGAAGACGCCGAGCAGCATGTCGCGCTCGGCCGCCCCGGCGGGATGTGTACGCTCGGCCGCAGGGGCGGCGCGGGCCCGGTTGTCGGCCCACGCGGCAAGGCGGAGAAGCAGCCGGAACGGCGCCAGCGTGGCAGCCGCGGCCCGGCGCGCCGGGCCGGTCAGTTCCGGGGCCACCGCGGCGAGCAGCCGCGGAAGCAAGTCGCCGAGCACCCACACCAGCCCGACGGCCAGGGTGAGCCGGAGGAGCCCCGCGGCAGGGGAGCGCGCCCACCACGCCACCGCCCCGCCGGCCGCCGCACCGGCCAGGACCAGGAGCGCGAGGTGGGCGACGTGGAGGTTGCGGGAGAGGGTGCCGGCGCCGACCTCGTTGGCGAACTCGCCGCCGAGGGCGCGCGGCAGATCGGCGTCCGACTCGGCGGCCAGCGCCAGCCACGCCGACCACAGCGTGAGCACCGCCGCCACCAGCGGGGCGATGAAGAGCTGCAGCATCGCCATCATGCGAGGGCGTCCACGTAGCGCTCCTGCCGGCGCCACATCGGCGACGAGGTGCGGCCCTCGTGTTCGGGATGGTCGCGGCCGAGCGCATGCAGGGTGCCGTGCACCACGAGGCGGATCAGCTCCTCGCGCACCGGAATGCGGCGGGCGCGGGCCTCGCGCTTGGCGACCCACGGGCAGACGTAGACGTCACCCACGGTGCGCCCGCCGGGCTCAGCCATCGCGAAGCTCAGCACGTCGGTGGCACGGTCGAGGCCCCTGTGCTCGGCGTTCAAGCGCCGCATGGCGTCGCGGCCCAGAAACGTGATCGAGATGAGCGCGTTGCGGCGCTCCCCGCGCAGCACGCTGCGCACCGCCCGCCGGACGAGGGAGGCGGGTAGTGGCGGTCGGCGGCCGTTCACCGCCACGTCACTTCCGCTCGGCGGTCTGGAATTCCGGCGTGATCCCGCCGCTGGCACGGGGATATCCGATGCGCTTGTGGTAGGTGCCCGACATCACGCGGGCGAATTCGACCTTGACGCGGTCGATGTCGCGCAGGGTGAGCGGCGCGTCGTCGAGCTGGCCGGAGGCAAGCTTCTGCTGGACCAGGACCTCGATCGCGTCCCGCACGTTGTCGGGGGTGGGGTCGGACAACACCCGGACGGCCGCCTCGGCCGAGTCGGCGAGCATCGCGACCGCGGTCTCGGCGCTCCGCGGGCGGGGCCCCGGGTACCGGTAGTCGGCCGGGTTGGGGGCGCCGATCGCGCCGCTGTGGCGGGCGCGCACCAGGAAGTAGGAGATCTCGGAGGTCCCGTGATGCTCGGGGATGAACGCCTTCACCATCGGGGGAAGCCCCGCGACCTCGGCTAGCGCGATTCCGTCGAGCACATGCTGGCGGATGATGCGGGCCGAGTCAGTCGGAGGCAGGTCGTCGTGCGGGTTCGGCCCGCCGCCCTGATTCTCGACGAAGAAGCCGGGCGCGCTGAGCTTCCCGATGTCGTGGTAGTAACAGCCGACCCGGGCCAGCAGCCCGTTTGCACCGATGATGTTGCAGGCCGACTCGCACAGGTTCGCCATCGCAAGGCTGTGCGCCCAGGTGCCCGGCGCCTCGAGCGCGAGTCGGCGCAGCAGCGGGCGTCCGAGATCCGAGAGCTCCAGCAGGGTGAGGTCGGTCGTGATCCGGGTGGCCGACTCGGCGAGCGGCATCACCAGCATGGCCAGCGCCGCGCTCGCGACCGCCATGAGGGAGCCGAGCATCGCGCTTGCCACGATCGTGACCGTGGCCCAGCCCTGCAACAGCCCGAAGGTGATCGAGGCCAGGATGCCCGCCCCCGCCACCACCGCCACCGTGACATAGAGATGGCGCCGCCGCCGGACCGCGCGGATGCCGATCGCCCCGGCGACACCGCCCACCAGGCCGAAGAAGAGGATCCCACCGTCCTGCAGCGCCCACTGGCCGTCCAGCAGTGCCGCGAGGGTGACCACCGCGAAGACCCCGATGTGCCCGTTGTAGAGCAGCGTCACCAGTATGGCCGCGAACGGGATCGGCACCAATTCCGGCCGGATCGGAAGGTACCACCGGGTCGTTCCGGCGGTGATGAACAAGACGAGGCAGAACAGCGCGCCGAAGAACGCCATCTCACGCCACGAGTAGTAGGTCTCCCGGCGGAAGAACGCCATCAACAGCCAGAAGACACTGAGCACGATCGCATTGTAGAGCAGCCCCCCGACGGCGCCGGGCACCCAGAACCCCTCGGACCCCCGCCGCTCGAGCTCCTGATGCAGCCCGACGAGCTTCGCGCGGGCCTCCTCGGTGACGGGCTGCCCGGTGCCGACGATGCGTTCGCCGCCCCGGACGCCGTAGCGCACGGGATCCACGCTCGCCCGAAGCTGCTCGCGCCTGGCGCTGGTGAGCGTCGGGTCGGGCACTATGGTCGGATGGTAGAACGCGCCGACGATGCGCCGGAGGGTACGTTGCCCGACCGGATCCTCCACGACAATGCCGGCGGCCTCGGCCTGCTCCATGAGGTCGGCGAAGGTGAGAATCGAGTCGCGTGCCACGATGCGCTCGGCGTCGTTCCGCCGCAGGCTGACCTGCTGACTTGGCTCGCCGCGCATGACGCCGGCGTCCGCCACCCCACGCGAGAGCGAGACCCCGAGGAAATGCGTCGCCAGTTCGGCCATGGCACGCCGAT
>DAIPLK010000030.1:18915-20919 GCA_036769285.1 Gemmatimonadales bacterium
CGCGAGAGCGAGACCCCGAGGAAATGCGTCGCCAGTTCGGCCATGGCACGCCGATGCGCGGAATCGGCGAGGTAGCGACTCTCCTCCGGCCCGAGGTGCGCCTGCCGCGCGGCCACGGCGCCCATCAGGTCGGGTCCCCGCGTGCTTGCCCGCTCGAGATCGGCGAAGAAGTTCCGGGCGGCGGCCAGCGCCGAATCGTACGCCGTGGGGCTGAACCGATAGACCGGTGGCGCGGTCAGGGCGCGCGCCTCGCCCTCACGGGCGATCTCGTCAGTGGACTTCAGGACCTGGTACGCAAAGGGGGCGACGACCGTGCGGTCCGAGACTTGGGCCAGGTCCGGCACTCGCGCGAGGGTGCCGACCGGCGGCGGGTAGAGCACATACGTGACCAGGGCCGTCGCGAGCAGCGGCATCCACCGAATCGCGTGAAACTTCATCCGGTCGGACAAGGACTCCCCAGTGGGGCTGCGAGGCGCCTCTTGCGTAGGCATCAGCCGTTCTGATCCTCCGCGTACGCCTTGATGACCTCGCGCACCAGGCGGTGCCGCACCACGTCGGCCTCGTGCAGATAGCAGAACGCAATCCCCTCGATCCCCGGCAGGATCCGCTCGACCTGCACCAGCCCGGAGTCCTCGCGGCGGGGGAGATCGATCTGCGTCTTGTCGCCGGTGACCACGGTCCGGCTGTTCACGCCCAGCCGCGTGAGGAACATCTTCATCTGCGCGCCGGTGGCGTTCTGGGCCTCGTCCAGGATGATGAACGCGTCAGCAAGGGTGCGGCCGCGCATGTACGCCAGCGGCGCGATCTCGATCGTCCGGGTCTCCAAGGCTCGCTGCACCCGGTCGTGCGGCATCATGTCCTCCAGCGCATCGTACAGCGGCCGGAGGTACGGGTCCACCTTGGCCTGGAGGTCGCCCGGAAGAAACCCGAGCGACTCCCCGGCCTCGACCGCCGGACGCGCGAGGATGATCCGCTTCACTCGCTTCCGCGCCAGCGCCTCCACGGCCTTGGCGACGGCGAGGTAGGTCTTGCCGGTACCCGCCGGCCCGATACTGACCACGATGTCGTGGAGGGTGATGGCCTGGAGGTAGTCCCGCTGCCCCTGCGTCTTGGGGACGATCGCGCGGCGGAGACCCGGCAGGACGATCTTGCCGTCGCTGGGCTGCGCCGGGAGCTCGCTCGCTGGGCCCTCGGAGGCGAGACGGTACACGTCATCGGGCGACACCGGCTCGCCCATACGGGCGAGGTCCAAGAGACCCTGCACGACCGGCACGGCCCGCTCGAGCTGCTCCAAGGTACCCGTCAGATTGACCGCGTCCCCGCGGAAGGAGACGCGGACTCCGAGCGTCCGCTGCAGCTCGAGCAGGTTCGCGTCGTTGACCCCCGCGAACAGCAGTGGGTCGGCCCCCTCGGCGGAGAGGCGATGGTGGCTCTCGTCGGCCATCGTTACCCGTCCAGCGGTCTCAGGTGAAGTGCCCGCAGATCCTCCGGATTCACCCGCGTCGGCGCGCCCTCGAACAGCGCCCGTGCGGCGGTCGTCTTCGGAAAGGCGATCACGTCCCGCAGCGATGCGGCCCCCGAGAGCAGCATCGCGATCCGGTCGAAGCCTAACGCGAACCCACCATGGGGCGGCGCCCCGGCGGAGAGGCCGTCGAGGAGGAACCCGAACCGCCGCCGGATCTCCGCGTCGGAGATGCCGAGCAGCTCGAAGATCCGGTGCTGCACGGCCGGGTCGGTGATCCGGATCGAGCCGCTGCCCAGCTCGTTTCCATTGTACACCGCGTCATAATGCAGGGCGCGGCAGCGCCCGGGATCGCGCACCAGCAGCTCCTGATCCGCCGGATGCGGCGCCGTGAACGGATGATGCGCTGGCACGTGCTGATGGGTGTCGGGATCCAGCTCGAAGAGCGGGAAGTCCACGATCCAGCAGAACGCGTGCCCCATGATCGGCGGCACGTCCGGTCGGCGCGTCAGCCCGGTGCGGACGGCGTGGAGCGCGGGCGA
>DAIPLK010000030.1:21019-22679 GCA_036769285.1 Gemmatimonadales bacterium
CCAGGAACGGTGCGGCGTCGGCGCCGAGCAGCGGCGTCAGATCCCGGAGCTCGAGTCCGTATCGGAGATCCGGCTTGTCGATGCCGTAGCGCTCCATCGCGTCACGCCAGGCGAGCCGGGGGAATGGCCGCACCACCTCGATGCCGGCCTCGTCCCAGAGCTCGACCAGAATCCGCTCTACGACCTGCTGGATGTCCTCGGCGCTGACGAATGACGCCTCCAGATCGATCTGCGTGAACTCCGGCTGGCGGTCGGCGCGCAAGTCTTCATCCCGGAAGCAGCGGGCGATCTGGAAGTAGCGATCGAAGCCGGCCACCATGAGCAGCTGCTTGTAGATCTGCGGCGACTGCGGCAGCGCGAAGAACTCGCCCGGATGAATCCGGCTCGGCACCAGGTAATCGCGCGCGCCCTCCGGAGTCGGCTTCGTGAGGATCGGGGTCTCGATCTCCAGGAACTCCAACTCCGTGAGCGTGCGGCGGGCGCGCTGCAGCAGCCGGTGGCGCAGGATGAGGTTGCGTTGCAGTTCGGGGCGCCGGAGGTCGAGCACCCTATGCTTGAGCCGCAGCTCTTCTGCCGGCAGCTCCTCGTTCTCCTTCCGCGCCACCGGGATGGTCGGCGTCTGCGCCGGACCGACGACCTCCAGCTCGGTCAGGTGCACCTCGACCTCCCGCGATACCAGCGCCGGGTCGCGGGACGGCTCCGGACGGAGCGCCACCGTCCCGCCCGCCAGCACGACCGTTTCTGCTCCGAGGGAGGCCGCCCGCGCCATGACCTCCGGCGGGGTCCAGTCGGGATTGCACGAGAGCTGGACCAGGCCGGCGCGATCGCGCAGGTCGATGAACACCAGGCCGCCCAGGTCGCGGCGCCGGTGCACCCACCCGCCAAGCCGGACCTGCTGGCCGACGTGCGCGCGCGACAGCTCGCCACCGCGGTGCGTGCGGAGGGCGGTGGCGCTCAGGTTTCCGGCCACGGGGCGGGAGGGGCGAAAGGAGTCAACGCGCTTCGGCGTCGAGGAGGACGTGGTAGAACGCATCGGCGGTGGTGGCCTCGAGCAGTCGCTGGCGCACCGTATCACGGCGCACCAGACGGGCGATTCGACTCAGGATCTTGACGTGCAGGCCGGCCGACGCTTCCGGGCCGACGATGAGGAAGAACAGGCGTACCGGCTCGCCGTCGATGGCGTCGAACGGCACTGGCGACGGGCTCACACCGGCGACCATCGTGAGCTCACGCACCGCCGCGCACCGCCCATGGGGGATGGCGACCCCGAATCCGATACCGGTGCTCTGGACCGACTCGCGCTCCAGCACGGCCTCCAGAACGTCCTCGTAGGCGGCAGGGGCGAGGTCGGCCAGTCTTCGCGCGAGCGCCGCGATGGCGGTTTGCCGGTCATGGGCGTGGAGCGGAATCACCACCCGGTCCGGCGAGAGTAGCTCGGTCAGGAGCACGGCGCGACCTGGCGGCGCATGGGTCAAACGTAACCGGCGGCCTGAGGGGTGGCAATGCAAGGAATGGGAGGGATTTAGGACCGCTCGGACGGCCACGAAGCGTGGGTCGGATCTCTCCGCCTCGCGCGGTCCAGGGCGACTGATCCCCTGAAGGTACGGCCCTGAACCGCCCTGCTATCCGATTAGATTGCAACACGATGAGCGCACGCCCC
>DAIPLK010000031.1:0-7571 GCA_036769285.1 Gemmatimonadales bacterium
AGAGCAGCTCGCCCAGCGCCTCGCAGAGCTGCGGGAAGCTCCGCGCGCGCGTCTCCAGTGGGCCGGACACGAAGGCGTCCACCGGAGCGCGGCCCAGGTCCCGGCGCACGGCGTTGAGCCGCTCGCGCAGCGCCAGGGGGTAGTTCGCGCCGTTGACGCGCGGGTTCACCTCGGCCAGAAACGCGGCGGGCGCGCCGGTCGGGTCGCGGTACTCGACGAAGTCGAAGCCCACGTCGCCGGCGTAGCCCTCGCTCCGAAGCCAGCCCGCCAGCGCGCGCGCCCATTGCTCCATGGGCTCGAGCAGGCGGGCGGCGGAGGGGTAGGCGTTCCCGACGTGCATCAGCGGGCGGCCCCAGCGCTGGTCGGTCGCAGCGACCCGGGTGACGCTGCCGTCAGCGTCCAGGCTGAGGTGCAGGTTGGGCGAGGCGGTCAGGTCCACCAGCGCCTCGACGAGGTAGACGCGGTTGTCGGCTCGCTCCCCGAGCCGGCGGATCACCCCGTCGGCATCGTCGCCGCCACGGCCCACGATGAAGACGGACGACCCCGCCGCGCCCGCGCTGCCCCGGACGATGACCTCGCCCGTGCGCACGAGCTGCCGCTGGATCGCGGCGCGCACCGGCTCGAGATCGCGGCGGCGGCGGCCGGCGGCGAAGGGCAGCTCGACCACCTCTCCCGGCGCCACCGGCACGCCGAGCTCGATCGCCTTGGCGCGTACCACGTGCTTCAGGTCGGCACGTTCGGCGGCTTCGGGAAGACCGCCCAGGACCCGCACGCGGGAGACCCCTGCCGCCTCGAGCGCCTCGGCGACCGCGAAGATCTCCGGCGTGACGGCGTAGGGGTGGAGCTGCAACGCGCCGCCCGGCGGCACCGCGGCCGCGATGCGTCCCAGCAGCCCCTGGTCCGCACAGAGCCGCGCCGAGAGCGGGAGACCGGTTGCCTGGCCCTCGCCGGGGCACGGAACGAGCACGTCCTCGGGCGCCGGGCCGACGCCGAGATCGTTCAGGAAGGCGAGGTGGTCCTCGTCCACCGGGTCGGGCACGCACACCAGGTCGCCGGCGCCCGCCATGACGAGGGCCCGCTCCGGGTACTGCTCGATGCCCGGGACCGGACCTCTCGCGCGGTGGGACGGCAGCCCGCCGACGCAGTGCAGGTAGAGCCGCCGCGACTCAGGCATCGGCGAGCCGGGGAGAGGGCCACGCGATCCCGTCGTACTCCGACCGCACCAGCGAGCGAGACGGCCGCAGCTTGCCGCTCTCCGTGGCCGGGATCTCGTCCACCAGCTCCACCGAGAACGCCACTCCGGGGCCCAGCAGCGGGCGCACGGCCTGCACCAGCTCGGCCACGTGCTCCGCGGGCGGGGCCGAGGCCACCACGCGGAGCACGATCCGGTCGGTCCGCTCCTGGACCAGCTGGTAGCGCCGGATCCAGTCGGACGGCGCCCGGACCAGGCGGGTCACGATCTCGTACGGGTGAAGCAGCCGTCCGTCCGGCAGCGGGAAGTAGTCGAGCATCCGGCCCTGCACGGCGCCGATGGTCGAGAACGGCTGGCCGCACGAGCAGTTGCCGCCGCGGGTCGCCAGATCACCCAACCGATAGCGGATGAACGGCATGGCGTAGGCGTGGAGATTGGTGACCACCACCTCGCCCCGCTCGCCGGGAAGCGCGGGCCGGCCGTCGCTCAGCAGCTCGAGCACCACACCGTCGTCCGCCACGTGCAGGTCGGAACCGTGCCGGCAGGAGGAGGCCATCAGCGGGAACTCGTGGCTGGCGTAGGTCTCGAGCACCGGCGCGTCGAACGCGCGGCGCAGGCGGGCCCGCATGGCCGTGGTCGTGACCTCCCCGCCAACGAGGATCAGTCGCGGCCGCACGCCCGCGCGGAGCCGCTCCAGCTCCGGCGCGGTCAGGCGGTCGAGCACACCCGGAAAGCCGATGACGACGTCCGGGCGCAGCTCGGCGAGCTGCCGCAGCATCGCATCGGGCTCCTGCAGCGCGTCGATCAGCTGCTTCCGGTGGAAGCCGAGCGCGCGCAGCGCGCGGCCGAGGTGCTTGGCATCGCCCGAGCCCGGCCGGCCCGTGAGCCCCACCGCGGCGAGGCGGTCGCGCGGGTGGATGCCGAGCATCCGGAATGCGCGCAGCCGCAGCAGATATTGCACCTTGTCCTCGAGCCAGGTGCGGCGGATCGTGAACGGCTCGCCCGACGAGCCGCTGGTGCGCACCCGGAGCAGCCGCTCCGGGTCGAGCCCCGCGGCCAGACGCTCGCGCTCCGGCCGGCGGCGCATCTCCTCCTTGGACGTGAAGGGCAGCAGCTCGAGGTCCCGCGTGCCGCGGATGTGCCGGGGATGCAGCCGGTGGCGGTCGAACAGGGCACGGTAGTAGGGGACGTGCTCGTAGGCGTGCAGCACCAGCCGGCGGAGCGCGTGATCCTGGAACGCGCGCAGCTCGGCCGGGCCGGCACCCGGGTGGCGGTGCGCGGCGAGCGCCGTGCGCATCACCTCGGGCTGGCCGTTCAAGGCAGGGCCCCCTGGAGCACGCTCTCCTGGGTCCGGGCGGCGGACCGCCCCAGGCCGAGCATCGCCCGGGCCTCGACGGATGTCGCGAGCGGCCGCCCGAACGTCTCGCTCAGGTGCGCCAGCCGTTCGACCTGCCCCTGGTTGGTGGCCAGCTCCGAGCGGTCGAGGCCGTGGTACACGTTGTCCTCCAGCCCCACGCGCGCGTGCCCGCCCATGGCGATCGCCAGGGTGTTCATCGGCAGCTGGAACAGCCCGATCCCGGCGGCCGACCACAGCGAATCGGGCGGCAGATCCTCCAGCATCCCCGACAGGTGCCGGGCCGTCGCCGGCACCGAATAGCGGGAGCCGAGGAGCAGGTTGAAGTAGTACGGCGGCTCGCCCAGCAGTCCCTTGCCGATGAGCATGTTGGCCGCGTTGATCATGCCGAAGTCGAAGCACTCGAGCTCCGGCTTGATGCCGTGCGCCGTCATCTTCTCGGCGAGCGCGATCACCATCTCCGGGGCGTTCTGGCTGGTGCCGGTCGGGAAGTCGAGCGTCGTGAGCGTCAGGCTGGCCAGATCGGGCCGGGCGGCGCCCGTCAACTCCAGCACCTCGCTCCGGCGCTCGAACTCCGGGAAGTTCCGCCCGCTGCAGCTCACGCAGGCGATCGCGTCGGGAAAGTGCCGGCGGATGCCCAGGATCATCGCCTCGTAGATCTCGCCCTTGTACGTCGGCCGGCCCTCGGCGTCGCGGGCGTGCAGGTGGACGATCGCGACGCCGCGCTCGAGCGCCTGGCAGGCCTGGTCGATCACTTCCGCGGGCGTGATCGGCACGTGCGGTGTCATCGCCTTCGTGGGGATCATCCCCGTCGGGCAGAAGTTGACGATCAGCCCGGCATAGGGCGTGAGCGGATGGGGCAACGGGCGGACGGCCGGGCGCGGCGCGGCGATGCGGATCATGTTGGCTCCGGAGTCAGGCGAAAGGCACGGCGGCGGCGGGGACGAGCGGCTGCACCACGCGGAACTTGGCCCGGGGACCGGTCGGCAGCCGGTCCACGAACTCCACTTCGGTGTCGAGGAACGGGGCCACCCCGGCACGGAGCGCGCCCTGCACCAGGCCAGCCAAGGTCGGTCGGTCCGCCGCCGCGGCGACGATGGCGCGGACGCGGACTCTGGTCGGGTCGAGCTGGGTCACCTGGTAGCGCAGGATCCCGTCCACCTCCTCGAGCGCGCAGGTGAGCGCGTACGGGGAGATCCGGCGTCCGCCCGCGAAGACCAGCGTATCGGCCGCGCGGCCCGTCACCATGCCGAGCAGGGGCGTCAGGCGCCCGCAGGCGCAGCGCGCGTGGTGCACCGACCCGCGGTCCCCGGTGCGGTACCGCACCAGCGGCATCGCGTGATTCACGAGCAGCGTGGCGACGAGATTGCCTTCGACGCCGCGGCCGGCCGGGCGGTCGTCATCGTCCAGCACCTCGAGGTGCACCACGTCGGCGTTCACGTGCATGCCGCCCCGGGGACATTCCCACGCGATCTCCTTGGTCTCCGAGGTGCCGTAGACGTCGAACACCCGAGCCCCGAACCCGATGGCGAGCTTTTCACGGACCGCGGGGGTGAGCAGCTCGCCGCTGGTGAAGACGGCGCGGACGCCGAGCCCGGGACCGCGGCGGTCGAGCGCCGCCGCGGCCTCGAGCAGCGCCGAGGGCAGGCCATAGACCGCCGCGGGCGCGAACGCCGCGAGGGCTTCGGCCACCGCCGCGGCCGGCTGGAGCACACTCACGCGCAGGCAGCGCCCCGCGAAGCTGGTGGCCGTGGCGCTCGACGGGATCGCGTCGAGCAGCGCCACCCGGTCCCAGGGTCGGACCCCGCACGCATGGCGCGCGCGGAGCTTGACCAGGTACTTGAGCCTCGCCCAGGCGCACGGGTCGTAGTAGACCCGGAACGGCTCTCCCGTCGAGCCGGACGACTGCGACCAGCGCCACTCGGGTCGCACCGCGCCTCCGAGGAGGGCGGCGTTGCCCGCCGCGCGGAGCTCGGCCTTGGCCACCGGCGCCAGCGCGGCGAGCGCCGCATACGGCATCAACGCGACCGACGGGTCGTTCGCGTCGATGCCGGCGGCGCGCAGACGCTGCCGGTAGAACGCCGTCGCACCGGCGATCTGGAGCAGCCTCGCGAGCCGGCGGCGGGCGCTCATGACCAGGTGCCCGACGGCAGCTCGGCCACCAGCGCCGGCGCCGGATGTTTCCGCTGGACGCCGCGGTAGACCGACAGGTACCGGGCGGTAACCTGGGTCCAATCGAGCATCGCCTCCGCCTTCTGCCGGTTGCGGAGCGCCATCTCCCGGCGCCGCGCGGGATCGTCGGCCAGCGCGCGGATCGCGTCGGCCAGCGCCGCCGGCTCGTTGGGCGGGACCAGCAGCCCGTTCACCTCGTGCTGCACCAGCTCGGGGATCCCCCCGACGCTCGTCCCCACGATCGGCAGTCCCGAGGCGAGCGCCTCGGCGAACACGTTGCCGAACGCCTCGGCCGAGGAGGGCAGCGTGAAGAGATCCGCGGCACGATAACGCGCGGCGACGGCAGTCCGGTCGAGCGCGCCACGGAACTCGATCACGTCCGTGAGACCATGCTGCGCTGCCAGCGCGCGGAGCGCGGCCTCGTCGGGTCCGTCGCCCACGATTTCCAGCACGAACCGGCCCCGCTCCAGCAGCGCCAGCGCCCGGATCAGGTCGCGAAGGCCCTTGCGCTCCACCAGCCGCGCGACGGCGAGGCAGCGGATGCGATCGGCGGAGTACCGCCGCGCCGGGGCGGGGCAAAACCGCTCCAGGTCCACCCCGTTGTGGACGACGGAGTAGTCCAGGTCCGACCAGGTGCGGCGGCCCAGGGCGCCAAGGCTATCGCACACGGCCACGACCCGGTCCGCCCGCCGCCAGATCCAGAGCGTGAGCGGACGGAGCAGCAGATGGGCCACGCGGACGGCGTGATTGTGGGGATCGTACCCCGGAACGTCGGAGCCCCTGAGCGAGACCAGCACGGGAACGTGTGCCAGATCGAGCAGGGGGAGCAGCGCGCCGGTCGGGAGCGAGAAGAAGACGTGGACGACATCGTAGCGCTCGGCCCGCAGCAGCCGGCGGACCTCGGGCAGCGCGGCCTTGAGGTAGCTGGCGGCATCCAGCATCCCCGCCTGGTGCACCGCTGTCCGCCGGCACTTCACACGGTGGACGGTGAGGGACCCTTCCTCGGAGCGCCCACCCGACCCGGCCGTCACCACGTCCACCGTCACACCGCTCGCGCTAAGGCTGCGCGCCAGCATTTCGGTGGCGACGCCGGCGCCCCCGCCATTCGGGGGATACTCGTAGTTGAGCAGCATGACGCGCATGGGCCTTGTCCGTGCCGAGTCGGTCGGGCCGTAACACCGCACGAAGAGCGGGGATGGGTGCCGACACCGATCGCCAACGGGCAAGACGAGGGCCAGCGTAAGCCCGCGCCTGAGGCGCCCAACGACCGATCACCTCGCTCGCACTAAGTCGCACCCGCGACGGGTGTTGATCGGTCCCTTCCCGTCGGAGTGCCAGCGATTGCGCCGCGTTTGGTGCGGCACGGAGGTGTAGCGCCCCGCCGACAACGGGCGCTCCCCTACCAGCTGCTCGACGGCAGCTCCGCCAGCGGCCGGCGGCGAGGAACGCTGCGCTGGACGCCGTAGTAGAGCGCGAGGTGCCGCGTCGTCGTCCGCTGCCACGAGTGGGTGCGCTCGGCGTCGGCGCGATTGCGCCGACCGATCTCGGCGCGGAGCCTCGGATCGGCGGCCAGAGCGGAAATGGCGTAGGCCAGCTCGCGCGGACGGCGGGGCGGGACCAGCATCCCGTGCCGGCCGTGCTCGACCAGCTCGGGGATCCCGCCGGCCGTGCTCCCCACGATCGGGAGACCCGAGGCGAGCGCCTCGACGAACGCGTTGCCGAACGACTCGACCCACGGCGCCAGGGTGAAGAGATCCGCCTCCCGGTGGCGGCGGGCCACGTCCGCGTGGGCGAGCCAGCCGGTGAAGCGGACCTGGCGTTCCAGCCCCAGCCGCCGCACCCGGTCACGCAGCGCGTCCTCGTGCGGGCCGGTGCCGACGATCTCGAGCTGGTAGCGGCCGCGCTCCAGCAGCGCCAGCGCGTCGATGAGATCGTCCACCCCGTTCCGCTCCACCAGGCGGGCGACGGCGAGGCACCGCACCACACCATCGGGAATGCGCCGCAGGGCCATGCGCGGTCGGAAGCGGGCGAGGTCCACGCCGCCCTGCACCACCGAATAGCGCAGCCGCGGATCGGTGCGCCGCGCCAGCCGTCCCAGGCTCTCCGAGGGCACGATCACCCGGTCGGCGCGCCGCCAGATCCACCGCGTGAGCGGATGGAGCAGGCGGTGCGCGTTCTGCACGCCGCGGAGCTGCGTGTCGTAGCCGGGCACGTCCGACCCGCGCAGCGACACGACCACCGGCGCACCGTGCAGATCCAGCAACGGCAGCATCGCGGCCGTCGGCAGAGAGAAGACGAAGTGGACGATGTCGTAGCGCTCCTCCTCGAGCAGTCGCCGCACGACCGGCGTGGCCGCCGCCAGGTACCCCACGGCCCCGCGGACCCCCGCCTCGTGCGCCGCGCGCCGGTGGCTCGGCACCCGGTGCACCGTCAGCAGGCCCTCCGCCTCCGCGTCGCCGTCCCACAGGAGCCGCGGCTCCGAGGACGCGAGTTCGCCGCCGGTCACCACGTCCACCGACACGCCGCGCGACGCCAGCCCCTCCGCCAGTGCCGCGGTGGCGAGGCCGGCCCCGCTGCCGCAGGGCGGGTACTCGTAGTTGAGCAGGAGCACGCGCATGGGTGTCGAGCCGCTCCGGGGAGTGGGCGTCGGTACCGCAAGTGACCGTGAGAGTGCGGCAACCTAGGGGGCAATTGATACGCCAGCCGCGGCACGCGCGCCGGGCCGGTCGTTTCGATGTGGATGGAACCGTGCAAACGTGCGGAGGAATGTGGGTTGGCGTGGGGTGGGGTGCGGCGTGCAGCGGGTTGCGCGTGGATGGATGCCGATCAGTCTGTGGCGGGCGGGCGACAGCG
>DAIPLK010000031.1:7671-9887 GCA_036769285.1 Gemmatimonadales bacterium
CGAACCGCTCGCGCTGCCGCTCGAACCGGGTGAGGTTCTCGTCGAGATCCGCCAGATCCAGCGCCGCGCGGCACGCCGCCGTCACCAGCTCGCCGAGCGGCGTCGCCAGCTCGCGGCTGTCGCCCGTTCGCGCGACCGACGCGAACAGCGCCCCGCTCGCGCGCACCACGTCGGCCAGCAGGCTCCGCGCCGTGCCCGGGGGCAGCGTGACCAGCGCCTCCACCACGGTGCGCTCGAGCTCCGCGGGCAGGGTCGCCTCGCGCGCGGGCGGCGCCACCAGCGGCGTGCGCGCGTCGCGCCGGGCGCCGAGCAGGACGAGGGTTCCCACGACCGGGCTGGCCCAGAGCAGCATCGGCATCACCAGCGTGCCCGCCGTCGCGCCCGCGGTCACCACCGCCCCGGTCAGGAGCCATGCCTTGGCGGGCAGCGCGCCCCACGCGCGCGCCAGCGGCACGTGATGCACCGCCAGCTCACGCCGTTCGAGCTCCTGCACCAGACGCGGGGTGCCGGCCCGCGACACGCGGAAAACCGGCCGCTCGCCGCCGGCCGCCGCGCGCGCCCCAGCGCGTCCGATCACCGGAAGCGCCGTCTCCAGACGCAGCGCCGCCGCCCGGCGCTCGGACGCGCCGCGTGCCCGCCGCAGGAAGACCAGCGTATCGGCCACCTCGGCGGAGCCGCCGCAGGCGGGGCAGAGTCCGAGCGCGAGCGGGTCCGGTCCCCCGCAGAGCAGGCAGGGTTCGGCGACCGCGCCGCCCGGGAGCAGCGCCGCGGCCGCGCCCGGCCGCGCGAGCGCCTCGTCGAGCGCGGCGGCGGTTGGAAATCGTTCCTCGGCCGCGGCGGCGGTCGCGTGCGCCACGACGTCGTCCAGCCAGCCCGGCACGCCGGATGCCGACGACCCGGGCCGGAACCCCGCGGCCGTCGGCGTCGGGGGCAGGTGATGGGACGGGCGCTCCGGGAGATCGCCGGTGAGCGCGTAGTAGAGCGTGAGGCCAAGGGCGTAGACGTCGGCGCGCGCGTCGCCGCGCCGGCCGGCCAGCACCTCGGGGGCGGTGTAGGCGAGCGTACCGGCGAGCGTGCCGCTCCCGGTGACGCCGAGCTGACCGTCGAGCTTGGCGGAGCCGAAGTCGGTCAGCCGCGCCCGGCCGTCGGGATCGAGCAGGATGTTCTGCGGCTTGACGTCGCGATGGAGGATGCCGCGCCGGTGGGCCGCGGCCAGGGCGGCGGCCACGTCGCGGCCGAGGCGCACCACCGTGTCACCGTCGAGGCGGCCCTGCTGGGCGACCCGCACCTGCAGGTCGGGACCGCGCACGTATTCCATGACGATGAAGCTCCACGGCCCCTCCTCGAGGAAGTCGAACACCGCGACGATGTTCGCGTGCGAGAGGCCGCGGACCGCCTGCACCTCGCGCCGCATCCGCTCGCGCGCCACCTGCGCCGCGGCGGGCGGCGGCACCAGCAGCTTGAGCGCGACCTCCGAGTCGAGCTCGCGGTCGCGGGCGAGGTACACGACCGAGTAACCGCCCCGCCCGATCTCGCGCACGACCTCGTATCGGCCCCGGAGGACCGTGCCCGACGCGAGGTAGCCCGGAACGTTCGGTGCCGTCACGGCGCGGCGTCGAGCCGGCGGAGCACCTCGAGCGCGTTGCTGCGCCAGCCGTCCGCGCTCCGGTAGAGCTCGAGGAACTGCTTGAGGTGGGTGCGGGCCAGGTCCATCTGGCCGAGGATGTACTCCGACATGCCGGCGTGGTAGAGCGCCATGTAGTTGTTGGGCTGGTAGCTCACCACCAGCCGCATGATCGGCCCCGCCGACTGGTCGTCGCCCGCGTCGGCGACCGGATGGCCGATCTCGAAGACGATCCCCGCGGCGGTTGCCCGGTCGCCGGCGTCGAGCCGGTCGATCACCTCGCGCGCGCGGTCGATCTTCCCGGCGAGTGCGTAGCACGCGGCGCTGTAGCCGGCGCCGTCCACCGACGCCGGGGCCGGGAGGTGCTGCTGCCGGACCTCGACCTCGACCGCATTGCAGAACGGCTTGACCTGGGCAAACCACTCCCCGGCCTGCCCGCGGAACGGGGCCGCGGGGGACGGCGGCTCACCGCCGCGGCGCGGGATGACCGGGTCGCGCCGGGTGACGAGAACCAGGCCGCAGAGCGCCACATACCCCCACCCCGCGGCGTAGAGCGCTCGACTCATGGGACCTCACTGGAGGAGAAATCGGG
>DAIPLK010000031.1:9987-12348 GCA_036769285.1 Gemmatimonadales bacterium
CGGAACAGGTAGCTCATCTTGAGGAAGAACCCGTCGTCCGACCGCCTGAGTCCGCTGCGGAGCGGATCCTTGGGGTCCACCGGGTCACGCAGCGTGCTCCCGTAGCCGGCGAACAGCACCGTCCCCGGATTCGGCTGGTACGAGAACAGCAGGTCGCCCCGGAACGAGCGGCGGTCGAACGCCGTGGCGCGGACGAAGTCGCCCACCTCGGAATCGAAGATGAGCAGCGGCGCCTCGGTGCGGGTGTGATCGCGCAGGTCGTCCTGCCGCTCGCTGGCGTACTCGCCCACCAGCCGCAGGAAGATCGGCCGCGACAGCTGGTACTCCACCTTGAGTCGCGGAATGTGCTGGATGTTGACCGTGCTGCCGTCGGTGCGCCGGCCAACCCGCTGCAGCTGGTAGCTGCCGCTCAGGCGCAGCTGGTCCGTCGGGCGCCAGTCGAGGCCCGCATTGAACAGCGTTATCTCGCCCGAGGCCCACTCGAGGAAGTTCTCGTCGTGCCCCCACAGCAGGAACACGCTCCCCGAGAACTGGGCGAACTCCGGCGTCTGCACCTGCAGCACGTAGTCCCGGTTGGGGATCTTCGGCCGGCCGACGAACGGCACCGTGTCCGCGCCGAGCAGGATCCGGTAGTCGGCGTACACCTCGGACGGGTAGCCGAACGCCTCGATCAGCACCGACGCACCGGCGGTCCACCCGCCGCGCAGCCGCACGTTGCCGTTCAAGTGCATCTTCTCTTCCTGCATCCCCGCGCTGGTCCCGAACTGGTCGTACCGGTACAGCCCGTCCAGGTTGGCGTCGCCCGTCACGCTCTCCACCAAGCTGCCGGGCCGCCCGTAGACCGTGACCTGCGGGTCGAAGTTGACGTGCGACAGCCCCGGCCGCGGGAAGAAGCCGCTCCGGGCCCGGAAGTCGGGGTCGCTCGCGTTGGCCGTCGCGCGGAAGCCGAAGGTGCGGCCGTTCCGCGCGAAGCGGGCGTACCAGAGCGGCGCCGTCGTGGTGACGCCCGAGGTGCGCGTGCGGCTTCCAGCCAGCTGGAGCTGGAGACTGTAGACCTCGCCGAAGAGCAGCCGGGCGTCGGCGCCCAGCACCCGGTTGTAGTCGCTCCCGACCATGCGATCGGTGTAGACCAGGCCCACGCGCGACCGCGCGCCGACGTCGCGCTGGAGGCGGAGCAGGTTGGAGATGGGATGGTCGTCCCTGGAGGGCGAGACCGCCGGATCGTCCACCGCGGACAGCAGCGCGATGTCGGTGCCGAACCCCTTGCCGGTGAGCTTGACCGCCGCCACCGGCTGCACGATGCGGCGGGTGTAGATCAGCGAGTTGGGCGTGGTGAACTGCTCGATCCCGTCGAGGAAGAACGGGCGCTTCTCGGAGAAGAACAGCTCGTCCCGCGGATCGAACAGGAACTGACCCGCGTCCGACTCGACCTGCGAGAAGTCCGGATTCGCGGTCGCGTTGAGGCTGAGGTTGTTGGTGACCCCCCACCGGATGCTGCCGCCCAGCTCGGGGCTCCCGCCCGCGTACTCCCATCCGGTGGCGCCGGCGGAGCCGGTGGTCTTGGAGGTGAGCGACGGGTTGAACTCCAGCACCAGCCCGCGCCTGAGCTCGGTCAGCCCCACGAGATGCCCCGACTGGGCCAGGAACGAGGCGTTCGCCCGCTTGGCTGGGGCCCAGGAGTCCTCGACGCCCGAGTGCTGCACCTGGCGGGTGACGTTGATCCCCCACCGCTGCTCCTGCGCCGGCTGGAAGCGGAGGCTCTTGAACGGGATCCGGACCTCGACCTCGTAGCCGGAGTCGGTCAGCCGCCCCTTCGACTCGAAGACGAAGTCGGGGCTCAGGTCGGCGGTCTCCCGGCGAACGACTGCATTGTTGAAGCCGTTGCCGCTGGTGGATCCGGTCTCGACCAGCGCGCCGTCCGACTGGACGCCGAACGGGTTCACTGCGAAGACCGACGCCTGCCGCCCGTCATCGAAGGTGCCCAGCAGGATCTGGACGTAGTCGTCCGCGCCGATCTTGTCGCGGTCCGCCAGCGTCGCGTGCACCTCGCCGTGCGCCTCAAAGGCCCGGATCCCGAAATGGATCGCGGTCCCCGAGTACCAGACCAGCACCTCGGTCGAGTCCGACGCGGCGACGCCGTCCACCGGGGTGAACTGCGAGAACCCCGTGAGCACGGCGGCCTGGGCCCATGCCGGCTCGTCGAGCACGCCGTCCACCGTCAGGTCCGCCTCCAGCCGCGGCGGATGAACGTCGAGGCGCCCCGCCCGGCCGTTGTAGACGGCCGCGGGATCGGAGTCCCCGAGCAGGAGCAGGAGCGGCAGGAGCATGGATCCGTCGTCGAAGGGAGTACTCTGGCCTACG
>DAIPLK010000031.1:12448-22501 GCA_036769285.1 Gemmatimonadales bacterium
GAGCAGGAGCGGCAGGAGCATGGATCCGTCGTCGAAGGGAGTACTCTGGCCTACGAAGGGGCGCGGGCGCGGGTTTCGGGCGCCCGGTGGCGGGAGTCACCCTGAGCGGAGCGAAGGGGCCATAACCCGACATGGCCCCCTTCACTTCGTTCAGGGTGACTCGAGCGACCCCTCCACGCTTAGTTCGTCGTCGTCCCGTGCGGCAGCGCGTCCGGCAGGTCGGCCACGACGTAGGCCATCACCGCGATTGCCGCCACGCAGCGCGCCAGCTCGCCCGGGTCCAGCTTGTCCAGCGTGTCGCCGTCGGTGTGGTGGTACCAGAAGTAGCGCGACCCCTCGACGTCGAGCTCCATCGCCGCCACCCCCGCCTCGGCGAGCAGCGTGATGTCCGCGGCCGGGCTCTCGTTCACCCGCTGCACCCCCGTGGCATTGATCGACCGGAGCAACCCGGCCACCTGCTGCACCACCGCCGCGGCCGAGTCGGAGCCGGCCAGCACGTAGCCCTTCGGGTTGAACACGCCGTTGTCCGACTCGATCGCCAGAACGTGTTTCGCGACCCGGTCCGCCTGGCCCTCGCGATACGCCCTGGCGCCACGGCCGCCGTTCTCCTCGTTGGTCCAGAGCACCACCCGCACGGTCCGCCGGGGACGGAGGCCCAGCCGCCGCATCAGCCGCACCGCCTCCCACGCCGCCACCGAGCCGCCGCCGTCGTCCATGGCGCCCTGCCCCACGTCCCACGAATCGATGTGGCCGCCGACCACGACCACCTCGTCCGGCTGCTCCCGCCCGACCAGCTCGGCCACGACGTTGCGCGACGGGGTGTCGGACAGGGTTCGCGCGCCCATGCGGAGCCTCACCACCACCGGCTCGCCTCGGTCCTGGAAGCGATGGAGCATCATGGCGTCCTCGACGCTGAGCGCGGCCGCCGGGATCCTGGCGACCGTGGAGTCGTACAGGGTGGCGCCGGTATGCGGGCTCCGAATGGAGCCGGAGGCGACCGAGCGGATGAGACACGCCACCGCGCCGGCGCGCGCCGCGGCCGAGGGGCCGTCGGTGCGGATGCGCCGGGTGGCCTCGTATTCGGTGAACGGCGCGTCGAACAGCACGATCTTGCCCTTCGCCTCCGCCGCCCGCTGCCCCAGCTCCTCGAACGAGCTCACCACCAGGACCTGGGCCGTGATCCCTCCTTTCGGCGTCCCGACGCTGCCGCCGAGCCCCAGCATCGCCAGCCGGGCCACCCGCGGCTTGACCAGCTCGGCCGACTCCGCGCCGCGCACCCAGCGGGGCACCATCACCGGCTCGCCGCGCACGTTCTCGAGCCCGTCGGCCTTCATCAGGTCGAGAATCCAGTCGATGGCCGCCTCCAGGCTGGCCGAGCCGCTGAGCCGGTGACCGAACGTGTCCACCAGCCGGCCCAGCCGCCGGTAGGCCGAGCTGTCGGCGGTGGCGCCGCGGATCAGGCTGTCGGCCACGGCGCGGTAGGCGGTGGCGATGTCCGGTTGCTGCGCCTGGGCGGCGCGAGGGGCGGCGAGGAGCAGGCAGAGCGCGGTCGTGACGCGGCGTGAGATCATGGGTTGTCGTGGGTGATGAGGTGGTGTTCGGCCGAATTGCCGAAGAAGATCCACCGGCGCTCCCTGGCGCGCCAGTCGTGCCGCAACCGGGCGATGCACCGTCTATATTCCCTACCGGGGCGCGGTCGCGCTCCACGAAACGACCCCTCGCTGGAGGCTGCATGTCGTCGAATAGAATCCTGGGCCCGCTCGCCGCGGCCGTCCTCTTCCTGACCTCGAGCGCGTGGGCGCAGGGCAGGGCGGCGAAGGAGCCCATGTCCCATGGCCGCACCCTGAGCCAGTGGATCGCGGAGCTCAAGGGGGCGGCCGCGCCGCAGTCGCGGAACGCCGCGGCCTACGAGATCTCGGGGATGGGCCCCGCCGCCGCGCCGGCCGTTCCCGCGCTGATCGAGGCGCTGGACGACCCCGCGGCGACCGTCCGGTTCCCCGTCACGGTCGCGCTGGGCGAGATCGGCCCGGCCGCCAAGGACGCGGTGCCCCGACTCTTGAAGATGATGGATGAGGATATCAACGACGAGATCGCCTCGGCGGCCAAACGGGCCATCGGGCACATTCAGCCGGAGGCGCTCACCGAGGAGTAGCCACGCCGCGGAGCGCCTGGTCGAGATCCTCGACCAGGTCCTCCGCGTGCTCCAGGCCGATCGAGAGCCGCAGCAGGCCGGGCGGCGTGCGGCTCTCGGGACCCTCCACCGACGCCCGGTGCTCGATCAGGCTCTCGCTCCCCCCCAGGCTGGTGGCGCGGGTGAAGAGCTGGACTCGCCGCACTACCTCGAGCGCCGCCTCCGCGCCGCCCTTCACCTGCACCGACACCATCCCGCCGAACCCCGCCATCTGCCGCGCCGCGACCGCGTGGCCCGGATCGCCGGCGAGCCCGGGGTAGTGCACCACGTCCACCACGTCGTGCCCGGCCAGGAACCCGGCCACCGTCGCGGCGTTCTCGCAGTGTCCGCGCATCCGCCACGGCAGGCTCCGGATCCCCCGCATCAGCAGCCAGCAGTCGAACGCCGACGGCACCGCGCCGCCGAGCGCCTGGAGCGTGCGGAGCCGCGCGGTCCAGTCGTTCTCCGCGGGCGCCACCAGCGCGCCGCCGGTCAGGTCGCTGTGCCCGCCGAGGTACTTCGTGGTCGAATGCATCACGAGGTCGCAGCCGAGCCCGAGCGGCCGCTGGAGCACGGGCGTGGCCCACGTGTTGTCGCACACGCAGAGCGCGCCGGCGGCCCGTGCGATCGCGGAGATCCGCGCCACGTCGGTGACGGCGAGCGTCGGATTGGACGGCGTCTCGATCCAGATCAGCCGGGTCTGCGGCGTGACCGCAGCCGCGACCGCCGCTGGGTCGGTCATGTCCACCAGCGTGCTCAGGAGTCCCCAGCCGGCCATCACCTCGCGGAGTAGCTTGCCCGTGCCGTAGTAGGCGTCCCGCGGCGCGATGACGTGATCGCCGGGAAGCAGCGACTGGAACACCGCGGCGGTGGCCGCCATCCCCGACGCGAAGGCGAGCGCGGTCGCGCCGCCCTCCAGCGCCGCCAGCGCGCGCTCGAGCTCCCGCCGCGTCGGATTGTCGCTTCGCGCGTACACAAACCCGTGCGGGAGGGTCCCGTCGGGCTCGCGGGCGAAGGTGGTGGAGAGGTGGATGGGCGGGCTCACCGCTCCGGTCGCCGGATCCGGCTGGTGGCCCGCGTGCACTGCCAGGGTCTCGATGCGCATCACCGTCGGTCCGGCACCGCGGCGACACCGGCCTCGACCAGCGACTGCAGCAGCCGGCGCACGGCAACGACGCCGTCGAGCCGGAAGCGCGCCCGCGTGTCACCCGGGCCCACCCGGATGGTGATCGCCTCGGGCGGGAGCGCGCCGAACAGGTCTTCGTCCGTGCGGTCGTCGCCGATCGCGAGGATGGCGGTGGCGGCCTGGCGCTCGGGGCCGAGCGGCGGGACGATCCGTCCCTTGTGAACGCCGTAGGGCCGGATCTCGATCACTCGATTTCCTGGCAGGATCTCGACCGGCTGGTTGCTGAGCAGCTGGTTGAGATGGAGCCGCAGCTCGTTGGCGCGGCGCGCACCGGTCTCCTGATCAGCCATACGGTAGTGCCACGCGAGGGCTGCGGCCTTGACCTCGATGAGCGAGCCGGGCGTCCGCTGGGTGATTTCCCGGAGCATCGCCAGCACCGGCTCGCGCCAGCTCCCGCCGAATTCCGCGACTGGCACCCACTGACCGACCTCGGGGTCACGGGACGCGAAGCCGTGCTCGGCGTGGAGCCAGACCGGCAGCTCGCCGAGCCATGCCTGCAGCGTGTCGTGCGGCCGACCGCTCACGAGGTGCACCTCGGTGTCCGGCCGGGCGGCGAGCGCGCGGAGCAGGGTCAGGATCTCCCGGTCGGGCCTGGCCAGCTCCGGCGTCGGCGTGAACGGGACCAGCGTCCCGTCGTAGTCGAGCAACAGCAGGAGCGAGTCGGTCTCGGCCATGCGGTCGGCGAGCGCCCGATGCGCGGCCGCCGCGCCGGCCGTGGCGCCCGCGCGTGCCCCGGCCTGCGGCACCTCGCTCAGCTGCTCCAGGAACGACGCGACCCACCGGTGCACGTCGAACGCCTGCACCCGGGCCCTGAGCGGTTTGAGCCGCGCCCGGCGCTCCTCCTGTGGCATCGAGAGGGCCCGGTAGTACACCTCGGCCGCGCCCTCCACATCGTATGGATTGACCCGGAGCGCCTCCGGCAGCTCCCAGGAGGCGCCGGCGAACTCGCTCAACACCAGGACCCCGTCGCCGTCGGTGCGCGAGGCGATGAACTCCTTGGCCACCAGGTTCATCCCGTCGCGGAGCGGCGTCACCAGCATCACGTCGGCCGCGCGGTAGAGCGCCACCAGGTCCGTTTCCGGCAGCGCCCGGAAGATGTAGTGCACCGGCACCCACCGCGGCGTGCCGAACGCACCATTGATCCGGCCCACGAGGCCGTCCACCAGCGCTCGGAAGTCCTGGTACGCCCCCACGTTGGTGCGTGACGGCACCGCCACCTGCACCAGCCGCACCTTCTCCCGCAGCTCGGGATGCACGTGGAGCATCCGCTCGTAGGCAAGTAGCCGGCGCGGGATCCCCTTGGTGTAATCCAGCCGGTCCACGCCCACGAGAACGCGCACGCTGCCGTCGCCACGGATAGCCTGCACCTCGCCCTCGACGGCGGGGTCGGTGGCGAGGGCGCCGAACGCCGCGGCGTCCACGCCCATCGGGAAGACACCGAGCCGGACCTCCCGGCCGGGGAGCTGCACCCGGTCGATCTCGACCGAGTGGCCCAGGATGTCCGTGAGTGAGGTGGCGAAGTGCCGGAGGTAGGCCGGGGTGTGGAAGCCGACCAGATCCGCGCCCAGCATGCCCTCGAGCAGCCGGTCCCGGGACGGCAGCGTGCGGAACAGCTCCTCAGAGGGGAACGGGATGTGGAGGAAGAAACCGATCCGCGCGCCCGGGAGCCGCTCGCGCAGCAGCCCGGGCAGGAGCAGGAGCTGGTAGTCGTGCACCCAGATCAGGTCGCCGGGCCGGTAGTGCGCTGCCACCACGTCGGCGAACGCCTCGTTCGCCTCCACGTAGCCTTCCCAGTCGCTCACCTGGAGTGGGATCTGCTCCAGGAGGTAGTGGAACAGCGGCCAGAGGACGCCATTGGAGTAGCCCTCGTAGAACCGGGTGATCTGGCCCGCCGTGAGCGGCACGCCGACCAGCCGCATGCCGGCGAGTTCCTCGTCGAGCCGCGCCTGGCGCTCGGGATCCAGGTCCGTCGGCGCACCCGACCACCCGATCCACAGGCCGTCGGACTGCTCGTGGGGGCGGAGGAGCCCGGTCGCGAGGCCACCCGTACTCCGTTGCACCTCGACCCCCGTCTCGGTGGCGCGGACGGTGATGGGCAGCCGGTTGGCGACGATGAGGAGACGGGCCATGCGGAAAGGTAACGAAACGGCGGGGGGAGGGACGGAGCGGAGTCACCCTGAACGAAGTGAAGGGGCCAGGCGTCGGCTCATGCCCCCTTCGCTTCGCTCAGGGTGACTCACTGGTCGGGAGAAACTCCCTAACTCCAATCACCTCGGCCACTTCTGATTACTACGATCCACGTCCGGGAACTCCCGCGCCGGATCGATCTCGATGCTCTTGACGGCCGGTTCCTTCGCCACGCGGACCGCGGTCCGCCGGGCCCCGCCGAGCCAGACGTCCACCGGGATGTTCAGGCTGTCCGCCCGCCCGTCGGTCCGGGTCACGACCAGGTGGACCGGCATCGGGGCCCTCCCCCGGCTCTCGATCCCGACCTCCAGCGAGTCGCCCACGGTGGCGACCGTGTCGATCGCCTGGTCGAGCCGCCAGGTCTCGAAGAACCAGGTCCGCCAGAACCAGGACAGGTCCCGCCCCGAGACGTCCTCGAAGGTGGCGAAGAAATCGTACGGCGACGGGTGCCGGTCCCGCCACCGCCGCCCGTATTCCGTGAACGCCCGGTGGAACAGATCGCGGCCGAGCACGCCGCGGAGCGCCACCAGCACGGCGGCCGGCTTGCTGTACGTGGCGACTCCATAGGTGAGGTAATCGGGGTAGCGGTCGCCGTGGTGCATCATCTCGACCTCGCCGGCCGTAGCGGCGAGGTCGAGATACTCCTCCCGGTTCCGCGCCTCGTCGTCGAAGCCCTTGAAGAAGTCGGCCATCGCCTGCGACTGGTCGAACTGGGTGAGTCCCTCGTCCATCCAGGCGTACCGCTTCTCGTCGGACCCCACCATCATCGGGAACCACATGTGCCCGAACTCGTGGGCGATGACCTCGTACATGCGGAGGGTGTCCAACTGACCGCCGATACAGGTCATCATCGGGTACTCCATCCCGCCGCACGAGTCGGGACCGTCCACCGCGGTCATGTGCGGGTAGGGGTAGGGCCACAGGTAGTTCGAGAAGAACTCGACCGCATGGCGCCCGTAGCGGGCGCTCTCGTCCCAATGGTTCACCCGCTGCTCGGGCCGATAGAACGACTCGATCAGCGTGGTGTCCGGCCGGCCATCGCCGTCGGCGTCGCCGACCGCGGCGCTGGTGGCGTCCCAGAGGTAGCGCGCCGACGCCGCCCAGGAAACGTCGCGCACGTTCTGCGCGCGGAACCGCCAGGTGAGCTTTCCGTCCCTGCCGGCGGTCGTGGACCGCCCGGGCTCGCGGTCCAGGTCGGTTACGACGTGAACGATCCCCGGGGCGCTCCGCGCGGAGTCGAGCCGGGCGCGGGTCTGGGCGGTGAGCGTCTCCTGGGGGTTCTGCAGCGTGCCGGTCGCCGTCACCAGCCAGCCGGCCGGCACGGTGAGGCTCACGTCGTAGTTGGCGTACCCCATGTAGAACTCGGCCGTGCCGAGGTACTGGTCGGTCTGCCACCCGTTGATGTCGTCGTAGACGGCCATCTGCGGGTACCAGTAGTTCATGACGAACACCTCGCCGTCCTGACCGCCGCGCGGTGCGCCATCTGGTGGTACCCGGAGCTTCCATTCGAAGGCGAACTCGGCGGTTCCGCCGGGCGCGAGCGGCTTCGGGAGCCGGAGCCGCATGATCGTCCCGTTCACCTCGTAGCCCGGTCCGTCGCCGGGAGTGGCCGACAGGTCGGTCCCCTGCGCGGCCACCCGGCCGAGGTCGATCCCCTCGACCGCCCACGGCACACTCGTGTTGTGTCGGGCGTTGGGCGCGAAGATGTTCTGCAGCAGTTGGATGTAGACGGTCTTGAGCGTGTCGGGCGAGCGATTGTAGTAGGTGATGGCGCCCTTCCCGGCCATGCGCTTGGACACCGGGTTGAGCTCCGCCTCGAGCTTGTAGTCCGCCCACTGCTGCCAGTAACCGGGGCCCGGGGCGCCGGTCCGGGTCCGCGTGCCGCGACTCATGGCCAACCGGTAGTTTTCCAGGGCCGGCACCACCATGGCCCGGCCAGCGGGCGCGCCGTCACTCCCATGCCCGGTGGCCGGCGCAGGCGCCGGCGCCGCGGAGCTGGATCGGCCGCCCGAGCAGGCGGAAACGAGCGAGACCAGAACCAGGCCGCTGAGGGACCAGCGGGAAGAGCGAGGACGTACCATCAGTACTCCGTTCAGGGTGTGCGCGCGGCGGATCGCCCGGGCGCGGATGATGCCCTGACGACGTGCCGGGGGCAAGTCTCGGTCTGCCTGGGCCGGCTGTTGACTCCGGCACCGGCCGCGGTTGATTGCGAACGGTCGGGGCCGGTCGGATTGGACGACCTCAGGAGGGTGACGGACTTGCACTACCACTTCCTCGTCGAGACCTACGCGACCGAGCGGATCAAGATCCTCGGCGTGTGGAGCAGCTTTCGGGACACGGACCTGCCCACCCGGCCCCGCGCCGGCGACTCCCGGGGGCGCAGCGTCCGTGAACAGATGGTGCACCAGTGCGTGAGCGAGAATCTCTGGTTCCGCGATATCCTGGGTGTGGAGGTGGGCGCACCGCCGCTGCCGATCATCGAAGAGCGGCTGGAGTTCATCCGCCGGTACGCCGAAGACTCGGCTCGCCGGCTCGACGCGTTGCGACCGAAGGAGGACCCATGGTGGGAAGAGACCGTGGGCTTCTTCGACGTGCCGCGATCCCGGGCGTGGGTGATGCTTCGCCGCATCGCCCACTCCGCCCACCATCGCGGGCAGCAGACCGCGATGCTCCGGATGTTGGGACGTGAGCTCCACAGCACGTATGGCCCCACCGCCGACACCGGGGGGCTGATGGCACACCGGGCGCCCACCATCTACCCCTACGCCGACGAGACGGCCCTCCTCGCCGGAGAGGCCGGCGGCGGACGGAAGGCGGCTCTCCCCGGCCCCGGCCCCGAGCCGCCGACCGAACGCCCCGACTGAGCTGCAACCCATTCCGCCTCTGGTGCATCCCCTGATACGTTCCGGGCTTCGGCCTATCGTCGGTTCCAGGTCACAGGAGGCGCACCACATGTCGCACGGATGGTTCCCCCGCGTGCGGTCCGGCAGTGTCGGACTCGCATTCCTCGCCGGCCTGCTCGTCGCGGGCCTGCTCCACCTCCCGACCTTCTCCTCCGCCCAGCAGCGCGATTCCCGCCCGGTCTCGGCACCCACCGCGCCGGCGCCGCCGGCCGGGGCTGCCGCGCTGGCGAGCCTCAGCGAGGCCTTCGCGTCAATTGCGGAGCACGTCAAGCCGAGCGTGGTGTTCATCAAGTCGGGGAAGACCGAGCGGCGGCAGCACCCGCAGATCCAGGTCCCGCCCGGGATGGAACAGTTCTTCCCGCGGATGCCGCAGGCCCCGGATTTCCAGCAAAGCGCCGGGTCGGGCTTCATCGTCTCGAAGGACGGCTACATCCTCACCAACGATCACGTGGTGGACGGCTCGGACCAGGTGACCGTCCGCCTGCTCGACCGGCGTGAATTCAAGGCCAAGGTCATCGGGACCGATCCCGGCACCGACCTGGCCGTGCTCAAGATCGACGCCGACAACCTGACGCCGGCGCCGCTGGGCGACAGCGACGCCTCGCGGGTAGGCGAGTGGGTCCTGGCGGTGGGAAACCCCCTCGGCGAGAACCTGACCTTCACCGTCACCTCGGGGATCATCAGCGCCAAGGGGCGGACGCTCGCCCTGCCCAATGCCGGCGATCGCAGCATCCAGGACTTCATCCAGACCGACGCGGCGATCAATCCGGGCAACTCTGGCGGGCCGCTGGTGAGCGTCGGCGGGGCCGTGATCGGCGTGAACTCCGCCATCGCGAGCCAGACCGGCTTCTACTCCGGCTACGGCTTCGCCATTCCCATCAACCTCGCCCGCCACGTCATGGACCAGATCATCGCCCACGGCCGGGTCCAGCGCGCCGCGCTCGGCGTGACCGTGCGGAACGTGTCGCCCAACGACGCAGCCTACGTCGGGCTCCCCGACGTGCGCGGCGTCGTGATCCAGGACTTCGGCGGCGAGAACTCTCCGGCCCGGAAGGCGGGGCTCGAGCCGGGCGACATCATCGTCACGGTGGACGGCAAGCCGGTGGAATACGTCGGGCAGCTGCAGCAGCAGATCGCGTTCCGGCGCCCCGGCGAGACGGTGAAGGTGGAGGTCGCCCGGAAGGGCGGCACGCGGAAGACGCTCGAGGTGAAGCTGCAGGAGCTCCCGTCAACCAAGGCGGTCGCCTCCGACGACAGCGCCGCGTCCGACGAGGACAGCGGCGACGATTCGGCCGCGGCGCTCAATCAACTGGGCATCACCGTGGCCCCGGTGGATGAGGACGACATCCGCCGGCTCCGGCTCCGGCCAGACCAGCGGGGCGTCGTGGTCACCGATGTGAAGGCGGGTGGCCCGGCCTACGGCGAGCTGGTGGACCCCGACCACGGCGGCCCGGACATCATCCTCGAGGTCGAGGGGACGGCGGTGCGCTCGCCGGCCGACCTGCGGAAGGCGATCGCCGCGCAGAAGCCCGGCAGCATCGTGAGCCTCCGCGTCTACAACGCCCCGGCGCAGACGCGGCGGGTGGAGCGGATCAAGCTGGGGGAGT
>DAIPLK010000032.1:0-22286 GCA_036769285.1 Gemmatimonadales bacterium
CCGCCGGGCGCGCTGGCCGAGACGGTTCGGGTGCCGCTCGACTCGAGCTTCCTCTTCGGCGGCCGCGCGGGCGGCACCGACGGTGGCACCGATGGCGCGGGGGCTCCCGGGGACACGCCGCTCCAGCCGAACGACAACGTCCTCGTGCTGCGACAAGGCGAGTGGGGGCTTCAGCGCACGGTGATGCTCAGCGGACAGGTCAAATCGCCGGGCCGCTATTCGCTCCGGTCCAAGACGGAGCGCCTGGCCGACCTCATCGAGCGCGCCGGCGGCCTCACCGACGAGGCCTACGCGGGCGGCATCCAGTTCTACCGCTCGTACGCCGGCACGCGGCCCACCGGCACCGATCAGCTTTCACCGGTGCTCGCCGGGAGCGCGGCGGGGCGCGACACCACGCCTCGCGGCCTCCCCGAGCGGGTCGGGATCGACCTCCCCCGCGTCCTGCGGGACCCCAAGTCCCAGGACAACCTCATCCTGGCAGGTGGTGATTCGATCTACATCCCGGAGTTCAACCCGATCGTGATGGTGCAGGGCGAGGTGAATTCACCGGGTGCGGTGGCCTACACGCCGGGGAAGAGTCTCGACTGGTACGTGAATGCGGCGGGGGGCTATACCGAGAAGGGAGACAGGCGGCGCCCCTACGTGACGCAGCCGAACGGTGAGCGCGAAGGCGTCAACCGGAAGGCGGTGTTTGCGGACCGGGTGCCGGAACCGAAGCCCGGCGCCGTGGTGTTCGTGCCGACTCGTACCGCTCAGGAGCCGTCGAGCAACCTGACCAGCATCCTCGCCACCGCGGCCCAAGTGCTCACCGCGCTGGTCACCGTCATCCTGGTGGCGCGCAAGTAATCAGGTCGGCGCAGCGCCGACCGCCCGGTCCGAGGCGCTCGCAGGGACCTTGAAGTCCGGCACGAGACGCACGAGCAGCTCGCGGATCTCGTCGTCCGGCCGGCCCCCAGTCCGGGCCCCCTCCACGAGCACGTCCACGATGGCGCTGAGGCCGAGAGGCAACGCGCCGTTTTTGGCGCGGAGCACCTTGGGGTGATCAGTTGGAATCGCGCTCTCCGAGTCGAAGAAGAGCTCCTCGTACAGCTTCTCGCCAGGCCGGGTGCCGCTGAACCGGATCTCGATGTCGGTGCCCACTTCCAGCCCCGAGAGCCGGATGAGGTCGGTGGCCAGATCGAGCACCTTGACCGGCTCGCCCATGTCGAGCACGAAGACCTCTCCGCCCCGACCGATCGCGCCCGCCTGCAGGACCAGCTGCACTGCCTCCGGAATCGTCATGAAGTAGCGGCGCATCTCGGGATGCGTCACCGTCACGGGGCCGCCGGTCTGAATCTGCCGCAGGAAGGTGGGAACCACGCTCCCGCGGCTCCCGAGCACGTTGCCGAAGCGCACCGCCACGAATTTCCGCTCGTGGGTCTGCGCCACCTTCTGCACGATCAGCTCGGCGATCCGCTTGGTCGCCCCCATCACGTTGGTCGGCCGCACCGCTTTGTCGGTCGAGATCAGCACGAGATGCTCGGCGCCGAATTCGGCCGCCAGCTCCGCCACATTCTGGGTGCCGAGCACGTTGTTCGTGACCGCCTCGGCGATGTTCCCCTCCATCAGCGGCACGTGCTTGTGCGCGGCGGCGTGGAACACCGAGTACGGCCGGTAGCGCGCGAAGACCTGCCGCATGCGTTCGCGATCGCGCACGTCGGCGATCACCGGCACGGTGTTGATGGTCGGGAACCGCTCGGTCAGCTCGGCGAGAATGTCGAAGATCGAGTTCTCGCCGTGGCCAAGTAGCACGATCTGGGCGGGCTCCAGACGAGCGAGCTGCCGGCATAGCTCGCTGCCGATCGAGCCGCCCGCGCCGGTGACCAGCAAGGTCTCGCCTGTGGCGAGCACCCGGACCTGGTCCAGGTCGGTATGGATGGGTTCGCGTCGGAGCAGATCCTGGATCTCCACCTGGCGGAGAGACGCCACCGCCACGCGACCCGAAAGAATGTCGAACATCCCGGGAACGGTGCGGGTTTCCACTCCAGCCTCGTGGGCGGCGCGCACCACCTGGCGGACTACCGCGCCCGAGGCCCGGGGCATGGCAATGATGATCTCCTCGATCTCCAGCCGGTGGGTCAGCTCCGTGATGCGGGAGATCGAGCCGAGGATCGGAACATCGCAGAGGCGGTGGCCGTGCTTGGAGGCGTCGTCGTCCACGAACCCGACGGGGTGGAGACGGACCTGGGGGTGCGCCAGGCATTCCCGCACGATCATTTCGCCGGCCGCGCCCGCGCCGACGATAAGCACCCGGCGGGCGTCCTCCAGCCGCCGCCACTGCAGGCGGCGGCCAGTCAGCCGCACCAGCAGCCGCGGCAAGGCGACGGCGCCAGCGCCCAGGCAGGCATCTATGAACAGAACCGACAGCGGGACCCGGAGCGGCGTAAGGCCAAGCAACGGCAGGAGGAGCGCCCCCAGCACCGTCGAGACGCAGCCGGAGATCGCCGTGGCGACCAGTATGTGCTCCAGTTCGGCTACGCCAGCGAAGCGCCAGAGCCGTCGGTATAGGCCGACGGAGAGGAGGACACCGAGCTTGATGGGAAGAGTGAAGGCGACAAATACGAGGGCAGTGCGAAGATTCTCACTGCCCCAATCGAACCCTTCGAAGCGTACGAAGTAGGCGGCGAGCGTGCCCAGGCCGAGCAGAACTGCGTCCAGCAAAAACAGGTGACGGTTCCGGATTTGACGTGCCAGTATGGGTTTCATCGTAACGTCAACTTATAGCAGCGGGAGAGGGTTAGGTCAAGCTATTGCGGGATGGAATCTTAAGGCTTCGCGGCCTGCCCATCCGGCCCTGCGGTTGTTGCCGCAATTGCAGCGTGATATCTTTGGCTCCGCTCGACTCGAGCCCATCAACCCACTTCCCACAGGTGAAATGGATTCCTCCCGCGCTCCTGCCAGTCCTCGGCCGGTGCTCGACGCCCCGGATCGAGAGACGCCGGTAGGCGAGGGGGCCAGCAACTCCGATGCCGGGCTGCTGGACTACGCGTGGGTCATGCTCCACCACTGGCGGCTGGTGCTGGGCACTCCGTTCGTGGCGGCGCTGGTTACCGCGTTGATCTCGCTGGTGCTGCCGCAGCATTGGACCGCCGAGATCGAGTTCGTTCCGGAATCCTCGTCCTCGATCAAGCTGCCCTCCGGCATCGGTGGACTCGCGGGCCAACTTGGCATCGCGTTGCCGACCTCGGACGCCCTCGAGTCCCCGGCGTTCTATGCCAAAGTGGCCGAAAGCCGGCCACTTCTGGAACGAACGCTGACCACTAGGTTTCCGGTGCCGGGCAGCGTGCGGGACAGCGCGGCTCTCATCGATATCTTGAAGATCCCGGACGGCCCAGCGCTCCGGCGGATGGAAAAGGGGGTCAAGCGGCTACGGAAGTACAGCGAGGTGAAGGTCGACAACAAGACCAGGACGCTACGCCTCGATGTCGAGACCCGGGACGCCCGGCTTTCCGCCGCCGTGGCCAACCAGATGGTGGGCTTCCTCAACGACTTCAACCGCAACACCCGCACCGTCCAGGCTCGCGAGCGCCGGAAGTTCACCGAGGCGCGTACCGAGGAGGCTCAGAGGGACCTGGAACATGCCGAGGACGCCCTCCGCAACTTTTTGACACGCAACCGCCAGTACGAGTCACCCCCACTGCAGTTCGAGCGCAACCGGCTCGAGCGGCAAGTCCAGATGCGCCAGGAAGTCTACAGTACCTTGCGGCGCGAATTCGAGGTGGCCCGCCTGGATGAGGTCAACGATACACCGGTGCTGACCGTAATCGATCCGGCCATCCCTCCAGCGACACGCTCCTCCCCGGCACGGGTGCGGATGGTACTCGTGGCCGCGCTGCTGGGCTTCGGGCTGGGCCTGGGCCTCGCCTTCCTGACCGAGTACCTCCGCCAGAGTCGCGTCCGACAGCCGGCGGCCTACGAGCGCGTGGCTCGCGCCTGGCGTGGCCCCCGCCGGGCGCGCACGGCGGCCAGACGCGCCGACCTGTAGACACGGGAGCGGGTCCTCGTGTGCGGCATTCTCGGCGTCTGGCACTTTGACGGCCGGCCCGTCCATCTCCCCACTCTCCGGAACGCGCTGGCATCAATCCGTCATCGGGGCCCCGATGATGAAGGCTACCTCCTCATCCACCCCGGCAGTCGGCCCTGTTCCTACGCCGGGCCCAACACTCCGGCCGAGGTGCACCTCCCGCAGCTCCCTGCCTCCAACCCGGGTGCATCCCTGGGGTTCGCGTTCCGGCGGCTCGCGATCCTCGACCTGTCGCCGCGGGGACACCAGCCGATGCCGGACCGCACGGGCGAGCGCTGGGCCATGTTGAACGGCGAGATCTACAACTATCTCGAGTTGCGCGAGGAGCTCCGCGCGCACGGCTACGCCTTCGCGACCGAGACCGACACCGAAGTGGTGCTCGCCGCCTACGACGTCTGGGGCGAGGCCTGCGTCGCCCGGTTCAACGGCATGTTCGCGATCGCGCTCTGGGACGGGCCAGCCGGGCGGCTGTTCTGTGCCCGCGATCGTTTCGGCGTGAAGCCGTTCTATTACGTGCGCGGCGCCGGGAGCTTCGCCTTCGCTTCCGAAATCAAGGCGCTGCTCCCCTATCTCGAGGAGCGCCTCGCGGACCTAGCCTATCTCCGCCGCTTCCTTGACACCGGCCTCTCGGACGACGGCGCCGACACGTTCGTCGAGGGTGTGCAAGCGGTGCTTCCCGCACATACGATGACCGTGACGCCCGGGCGGCTCGTCGAGCGCCGCTACTGGGACCTCGACGTCACCTCCGCCGCCGCCGCGGGCGCGAGCGGAGCCGGGCGCGAAGAGGCGCTGCGGGCGCTCCTGACCGACTGCGTCCGGCTGCGGCTCCGCAGCGATGTGCCGGTGGGGACCTGCGCCAGCGGCGGCATCGATTCCTCGGCCATTGTCAGCATCGCCTCGAGGCTGCTGGGCCACCCGATGCACAGCTTCTCCGCAGTGTACCCCGTGCCCGGATACGACGAAGGCCGTTTCGTCGACAGCATCACGGCGAGCGCGGGCACCCTGGCGACCAGGGTCACCCCCTCCCCGGACCGGTGGTTCGACGTCATCGAGCGAATGACGTGGCACCAGGACGGCCCGACGGCGGCTGGCGGCCTCTTTACCCAGTGGCACGTAATGGAGGCCGCGCACGGGAAGGTGACCGTCCTCCTCGACGGCCAGGGCGGCGACGAACTCTTCGCCGGCTATTTCCGCTATCTCCCCGTGCTGGCGGCCCAGCTCTGGGGCCGGGTGCGGCATGGACAGCTCGCCGCGACCTGGCCCGCCGTGCGCGAAACGGCGTATCTGGGGCTCCGCTGGCGGGAGCACTTCGAGGAGTGGACCGCCAGCCAGTTCGTGCGGGCGGCGCTGCAGCGGTCGAGGAGCCGTCGGAGCGGCAATGGGGCTGCCCCGCTCTACCGGGGGCTCCTCGCTGAGACGATGCCGCGGGCTGCCCGGCCGACGGCCGTCCCAGCCGGTCTCGACTCTCTCAACGCGGCGCTCTATCGCGACGTCACCGCCCTGTCGGTCCCGATGCTCCTCAGGTTCGAGGACCGGAACAGCATGGCGTTCCACATTGAGGCCCGGGTTCCCTTTCTCGACTATCGCCTGGTCGAGTTCGCGCTCACCGTCCCGGGCGAGCGGAAGGTCGAACGGGGGCTGTCCAAGGCCTTCCTCCGCCGCGCGCTCGCCGGCGTCGTCCCGCCCGAGATTCTCAACCGCCGGGACAAGAAGGGTTACGCCACCCCCCTCGCGCCTTGGCTCCGCGGGCCGCTGCGGAGACAGGTATGGGATTTCCTGAACGACCGCGTACTGCCACGCGGCTGGTACGACCCCGCCACCGTCTCGCGTCGGTGGATGCAGCACCAGCAGGGGCAGCACGACTGGAGCGCGGAGATCGCACGTTGGATGACCGCCGAGATCTGGTGGCAACAGGTGATCGAGGGCGGGCGAGCGGCATGAGGGTGAGCGTTGTCATTCCGGCGCTCGACGAGGAGCGCCACCTCGGCGCCTGCCTCGCCTCGGTGCTCCAGGCACTCGACCTCGTCGGCGGAGGCGAGGTCCTGGTGGTGGACGGCAGCAGCACGGATGGGACGGTGCGAATCGTCGAAGACTATGCCGCTCGGTGCCCAGCCGTCCAACTGGTGCGAAACCCGCGCCGCGTCACACCGGCCGCTTTCAACATCGGAGTCCGGAAGGCGACCTCCGCGCGCATCGCCATCGTCAGTGCACACAGCCGGCTGGAGCCCGAGTTCTTCGCGGCGGCGCTGCGGGCGCTCGACGCGGGCGAGGCCGACATCGTGGGCGGCCCGGTACGGACCGAACCGGGCGGCGACAGCACCATGGCCTGGCTGCTGGCGCGGGTGGTGAGCCACCCGTTCGGCGTGGGGAACAGCCGGTTCCGAGTCTCGACTGAGCGCGCGTACGTGGATGCGGTACCGTTCGCGGTCTTCCGGCGGGAAGTGTTCGACCGTGTCGGGTTGTTCAACGAAGGGCTTGTCCGGAACCAGGATACGGAGTTCTTCGGACGGGTGAAGGCCGCCGGGTTTCGGGTGCTGCTCGATCCAGCGGTACGGAGCGTGTACCGGGCGCGCGGCACGCTCGGCGGCCTCATGCGCCAGGGGTTCCTCAACGCCTACTGGAACGTGCTCGTCTGGCGCCGCACGCCGCACGCCTTCCAGTGGCGGCACGCGGTGCCCGCGGTGTTCACTACCACGCTGATCGCGCTTGCCGCGCTGGCGCTCGGCTGGAAGATGGCAGGTTGGGCGCTTGCGGCCCTGCTGGCCGTGTACCTGACCGCCGCCCTGCTCGCATCAGTGCAGATCGGGATGCAGTTCCGGCGGCTGACGCCGCTCGTGCTCCCACCGATCTTCCTGGCGTACCACTTTACCTACGGCCTCGGCTCGATCGCGGGGCTGCGGCGGCTCGCCAGCTCCCGGGAGCACGCCGGTGTCTGATCCCATCGTCGAGGAGGCCGGTCGCCTCTGGGCCGCCTATCAAAGGCGAGCGGATGTCCAGGTGCCGGTTCCGGCGCGCCTGCGCTCGCCGGGCGATCTCTTCATCCTCCAGGACCGCGAGCGCCGCACGGCCCGCCTGCTGGCCGGCCTGTTCCCGGCCGGCCTCGGCGGCCTTGACGTGCTGGATTTCGGCTGCGGTGCGGGGTGGGATCTGCTCGAGCTGAGGAGTCTTGGGGCCGATCCCGCCCGCACGCTGGGCGTGGACCTGCTGGCGCCCAGGCTGCGGGCGGCGCACCGGATGCTCCCGGACGCGCCGCTCGTGCGGGCCAACGGCGCCCAACTGCCGCTCGAAGACAATCGGTTCGACCTCGCCCTCGTCTTCACGGTCTTCAGCTCGATCCTCGACCCCGCGCTTCGGGGCCGCGTCGCCGGCGAGCTGCAGCGCGTGATCCGCCCGCGCGGCACCATCGTCTGGTACGACCTCCGCGTGAACAACCCGCGCAATCCCGACGTGCGGCGCGTGACGCGCGCCGAACTCGGCGCGCTCTTCCCGGGATGGGAGCTCCGGGCCCGCTCGGTAACCCTCGCGCCTCCGCTCGCACGCCTCCTGGCCCCGGTGAGCTGGCTGTTGGCGGGCGCCGCGGCGGCGCTTGCTCCCCTCCGAACCCACCTCCTCGCGACGCTGCGAAGGCCCGCCTCCAGCTAGAGCTGCGCGGTCCAGAAGATCGTCTGCGGGGTCCCCGCCTCTCCCGACGGGCGCCTAATCGCGACCGTGAAGACGTCGTCACTTACGTCGGTGACGCTGGTGATTTCGCCCGCGACCGACCCTGTCACCTGCACGACGCGAGGGCAGCCGGCGAGGCCGTGTGGCACCGCCGCCCCATCGCGCATACGGACCGCACCGCCGTTTCGCTCAAGCGCACGGCCCCAGGCATTGCCCTCACGTCGATCCGCGGCGCCGACGGCCACGGGACCGGTGTCCGAGACGTTGCCGCTGATCCGGACGCGCCCCCCGCCGTCGCCCTCGCGCCGCACGTTGGACGATGCGACGCCACTCAGGACGTTCTCCGCGATGACCAGCCCGTCGCTCTCGCCCGTGTACACGATGCCGTATCCCGCCGGCAGCGATCGTATGCGGTTGCCGACCACCGAGACGTCCCGCCCCGCCGCCACCAGCACCGCCTGCGCCACGGTCCGGCCGTCACCGACGATCTCGTTCCCCCGCACTTCGACGTCCCGACTATTCGCCACGACGATCCCCGTCGCGGCGGTGCGCCGCCGGCCGGGCCGGCGAACCAGGTTGCCCGCGACCACGACGTCGCGGTTCTCCCGACCAGCCGGGGCGGCGACCGAGATCCCCGTGTCACCGCAGTCCACGATGACGTTGCCTATGATCGAGATGCCGCAGTCGCCAGCCAGGTGTGAGCCGAAGCCGACGGCGATGCCGTCCTGCCGGCTCCCCTGCGACAGGTTGCCGTGGATCAGCACGTGCTCCACGCCCTGGCCGTGCGTGTTGATCATCGAGTCGTAGGACCCGCGATCCATGTTGTTGCTGAACGAGCAATAGCGGGCACGCCAGCCGAAGGTGCTTTCGCTGATCGCCTCGGTCGCACAGTGATGGATGGAACAGTGGTGAGAGGACTCGCTGACCTCGAAGCCGTTGCCGTACCCGCGGCTGCCGGGTTGCTGGCCGTCGCGCACGGTGCAATGCGCGATCTCGATGAAGGCGCTGCGCTCGACCAGCACGCCCGCGTCGTCGCAGGGCCCCGTCAAGGTGCAGCTCTGAATCGTGCCACCGTACCCGTACTCGACGTAGAGGTTACCGCCGGCGACGCCATCAGGCACCTCGAGCGTGAGCCCCTGGACGACGCCGCTCCACGGGTCCACCCGCGCCACCTCCGCCCGGCGCGCGACGGCATAGCGGCCGATGAGCGGCACGGCCACCTCGAGCCCGCCGGCGTCCACGGCCCGGACGCGCCCGAGCTCCATGTTCCGGCCTGACGAAGGCGCGATATGCTCATCGTCCCGGACGACGACGCAATCGCCAGCCCGGAATCCGCCGGCAGCGTGGAGCGCTAGGCGAGTGCCGCCGGCCTCGACATCGGCGGCGAGGCGCGCGACCGGCTCGCCTACCCTGCCGCGCAGATCGAGAATGTGGGTGGAAGTGCCCCCGCCGCGCTTCCGGAGCACGGCCCCCGCCCCGGACAGGGTGACACCGGGACGTCCTTCGACCGCAAGGCAGGCGTAGACGCCCGGCGGGAACAGCACGAGACCGCCACCCGCGCGCTCGGCAGCGCGAATCGCGGCGGTGATCGGGATGCTGTCGTCGGCGATTCCGTCCCAGCCGACGGCGCCGTACTGTCGGACGTCGAAGACGGCCGGCGGCATGCCTCTCACGACTCCGCCTGCCGCCCTCTCTCGGCGAGGGGGTGTCGCTCGATTGCCAGGCCCACGCCGCCGGCCGCGGCGTCACGGAGTCGGAGCGTTGCGAGCGTGCTCTGGATGCAATCCGCAGTCGTGAGTCTCGGGTCATCCGTGCCAGCGAGCACGCTTCGCACGAATGCAGCGATCCCCGCGCGATGGCCCTTGTCCTGGCCGCCGGGCACGAGCCGGCCCTCGCCGCCCGGCGCGTGCCACGCGGTCGTCACGAAGTCGTTGATCGTGGCCACGACGCCGGCCCCGATGACCTCGATCCGCTCCTTCTCCACCTTCGGATGTCCACCCGACACATAGGCCACCGTCGCGACCGAGCCGTCGGGATAACTCAGGAGCGCTACCGCTCCGTCCGGGGACACCGCTTCTGCCGAGACCCGCACCGCCGGCGCACCGACGAGCGCGCTGGCCAGGTCCACGAAGTGACACCCCTCACCCAGAATCCGGCCGCCGCCCTCGACCGGATCGTGCACCCAGTGCTGCGGCGGGATGTAGCCGGCGTTGACCCGGTAGTGGATCGCAAGCGGCTGACGCCGCCCAGCGAGCAGCTCGTGCACGCGAAGTGTGTGCGGAGAGAGGCGGCGATTGAAGCCGACCATCAGCCGCGGCTGCCCGGCACCCTCCCAGGCGCGCACGATCTCCAACAGATCTGCCTCGGTCAGACAGAGCGGCTTCTCGACGAAGACGTGCTTTCCGGCCCGGAGCGCCGCGATCGCCTGCGAGGCGTGGAGCCCGTGCCGCGTCGCGATCACGATCGCGTCGATCGCGGGGTCCTTCAACAGCTCGCCGAGTTCAGTCGTGGCAAATTCGAAGCCGGCCTGCGACGCCAGCGAGGTTGCGCTGATTCCGGTGGCCGTCGCAACTCCCCGGAGCCGCGCTTCCGGCACCGCGCGGAGCGCCGGGACGAGCACTGCGCGGGCGAACTCCCCCGCTCCGACGAGGCCAATCCCGACCCGGCCAGACGTCGGCGCCGACGGCCCACCGAGCGTCGCGATTCGCGTCCGCCGGTCCGGTGCGTCAGGGTACTCGAGCAGGATCGCCAGCGACGGTTCGGAGCCCCGCGTGAGCAGCTCGTAGGCCTGCACCGCGTCGGCGAAGGCGAACCGGTGCGTGACCAGCGGGACCACGCTCACCCGCCCCTGCGCCAGCAGGTCGAGAAAGGCCTCCATGTTGCGCTGCTCGGTCCAGCGGACGTACCCGATGGGGTAGTCGTGGCCCTGCTCCTCGTAGGCGACGTCGTACCGGCCAGGGCCATACGACCTCGAGAAGCGCACTTCGATCTCCTTCTCGTAGTACGGCGTGCGCGGGATGTCGGCGGGCACGGCACCGACAATCACTACGCGGCCGCGGTCCCGTGACAAGACCCCCGCCTGGCGCACCGGCTCCTGGCTCTCCGTGGCGGCGGTGATGATGACCGCATCCGCGCCCCGGCCGGCGGTGAACTGCGACACCGCCGGGGCGAGGTCGGCCCCCGCGAGCACGGCCACGTCAGCGCCCAAGCCGGTGGCCAGCCGAACGCGGTCCGGGTCGAGGTCCGCGGCAATGACGTGGCACCCCGCGGACCTGGCGAGCTGGACCGTCAGGAGGCCGAGCAGCCCGAGGCCGAGGACGACGACGGTCTCGCCGAGCCGCACCTCCGCCTGCCGCACTCCCTGGAGCGCGATCGCGCCGAGGGTCGTGAAGGCCGCGTCCGGCAGGCCCACGCCCCGATCTCCGTCGGCCGGGCCGACGCCCGGGGCGTACTCCGGCACGCGCGCGCAGAGCAGCTTCGGCACCCAGACCAGCTCCGCGTGGCTGGCGAAGCCGCCGCCGCCGCATGCCACCCGATCGCCGACGCGGAATCCCTCCGCCCCTTCGCCGACGGCCTCCACGATGCCCGCCGAGCTGTAGCCCATTGCGATGAGCGCGTCGAGCCGGTCGTTGACGCTGCGGAACGTGGCCGCCAACCCCTCGCGGCGGACGCGGTCCAGCACCTGGCGCACGAGGTCGGGCCGCTCCCGCGCGCGCACCAGCAGGGACCGTCGGCTCTGGGCGACGTTGCTCCGTTCCGTCCCCGGGCTCACGACCGAGCAGACCGTGCGCACCAGCACCCCGCCCGGCCGGAGCGCAGGCGGCGGGACATCCGTCACCCGCACTTCACCTCGAAGGTTCTGGACCACTTGCTTCACGAGTCTTCTCCCGAGCGTACGCGCCGAACCGACGCCTGCCACATGATGGACGTTACCAGACGAACCGGCAACTCCGCCACGAGGACGACCCGCAGCACCACGCCTCGGCGGCGGACACCGTAGCGGGACGCCACCCACCCGTCCGTCTCGGCGACCGGAGCGCCGAACGTGATGCGCAGCGTGCCCTCGCCGAGCGTCACCGCGACCTGCGTTTCCGAAATCCTCGCCACCTCGGCGTCGGGATGGAGGTGGAAGTTGAGCTCCGCCTCATGCCGGCCCCCGCCCAGGAGCTCGTCGGTGATCGTCCACGCCCGGGCGGCCTTCTCGAGTTCGACGGTGCGCCGGTGCACCACGGGCGACGCGAGCCGGGTATAGCCATAATGCTCCGCAGTCCATCGGTCGCGCCCTGGCGAGACGCTCCACTCCAGCACGCGCGGCCGGGTGACATCCGCGGCGATCTGCCAGAGCCCCGCGAACTCCGCCACCTCTTCCCCATCCACCATGACCGTGTTGTGAGCTCGCGTACTCGCGTGGGCCCGGTGTGCAGCCGGATCGGATGTGTAGAGGTAGGTGCCCGAGTCCGTCAGGAAGACGCCGCCCGGCGCGTAGAGCTCGAAGCTGAGCGTGTCGTTGTGGCCGTGCACCGCCTGACCCCAGAACCCGATCTCACCCGCGTCAAGAAAGGTGTGGGTCCCGGGATCGCGGAAGACGTAATAGCCTCCGGCGGGGAATGCCCTCGAGCGCGGCGGCTCAGCAGGCACCGAAAGGGCCGTGTAGGCAGCCAGGCCCTCGGTCCCGCCAAGCCAGGCGAGCTCGGCGCGCGGCGCGCCGGCCGCAGCCTTCCAAGCAGCGACCGGGTAGAGCAGCGTACCCGTCTGCAGGGCATGCCGGTGATCGGTCGGCGCCTCGTCGGGAGAGAAGCGAAACACGCGCCCGTCGTCGGCATCGCTCACCAGCGGGGCGCTCCCGTCCGGCCGGGTGTACGCCTCGACGAAGTCGAACATCCGCCGCAATCGCTCGTGAAAGCGCGGGGAGAACTCCACGCCGTCGCGCCGGCAGAAGAGCGCGGCGGTCGTGAAGAGCTCGAGTACGAGGCGGTGGTAGCTGATTGACTTCTCGTAGCTCACCCCGTCCGGATGCACCTGGCGCCGCATTTCGCGCTCGAGCAGCGACCGCCCCTTCTCGAGCCAGCGCCGCCCCCGGGGCGTGTCACGGAACAGCAGCCCCAGCAGCGCCAGGCCGCAGCCGTTGGAGATGTAGTGATTCCCCAGCAGGCGCTCGTATTCCAGGTTGTGGCGGATCACGTCGCCGTGTGCCTCGAGCACCTTCAAGAACCGCAGCCAGAATCCGACGGGGATCGCGGGCGAACCGCCGAAGAAGCCGATCGCCAGCGCCCAGTTGGCGGCGCGGATGGAGAGCTCCATCGGCACCGCCCAGTTCACGCCGTACGCGACGGGGTTGGCGTCGAGCCAGTCCCCGGCCAGTCGGTGGAACCCCTCCGCATAGCGCTCGTCGCCCGTCGCCCAGTACGCCTCGCCCAGCCACACCGCCCAGTGGAACCGGCTCAGCTCCCACGGCAGCTTCACATCCGACGGCTCATCAAGGTTAGTGTAGTCGATACGCCAGAAGAGCTCCGGGGCCCACCGTCGGCCGCTCTTGAAGTCGCGGTGCCAGTCGATCCGCTGGCCCAGACTGACCGGCCCCGAGCCCAGCAGATCCACCTCGTGCCGCAGGATCCGGTCGGCCGCCGCCACGGCGCCGTCGAGTGGGATCTCCGCCCCGCGGATCGCCGCGAGGAGCTCGACGCGAGTCCCGGGGTGCAGACCGAACCGGCGCGCATGCCGCGCGCGGAATTCCGTGAGAAAGTCGCCGTCGTAGCGGAAGCGGGCGACGAACGCCTCGTCGGTGGGAAGCGCGTACCCGTGGCGGTGCCGGAGGCGCCAGAGCGGCCGCTCGACCAGGCGCGGCCGGACCGCGCCGGCCAGGAGCAGCGCGCGCCGCAGCACTTACCGGGCTGTCAGGCGCGCGTACGCCTGCATGAGCGCCTTTGCCTCAAGCTCCCAGTTGTAACGCTCCTCCACGGCGCGACGGCCGTTCGCCGCCATCGCCGCTCGCCGTTCGGGATGGTCGGCCAGGAACCGGAGTGCGCTCGCGATGGCCTCGGGGTCGGTCGGATCCACGCAGAGTCCGCAGTCGCTCCCCTCGATCACCTCGCGCCACATCGGGAAGTTCGACGCCACGACCGGCAGCCCGCACGCCATGTACTCGAAGAGCTTGGTGGGCCCCGCGTTGATGTTGTTGGGCTCGGGGAGGAAACAGACGATTCCGACATCGGCCCGGGCTAGCTCCGCGGGCAGAGCCTCGTACCGGATCCATCCGCGGAAGTCCACCTGACGGAAGCCGGGCATGCTCCGGATGCGGGCCTCGAACGACTCCGGCCAGAACTTGCCGAAGAGGATCATGCGAATGGCCCGCTGGCGCGCAACGCGATCGAGCGCGTCGATCATCTCCGCCACCCCGCGATCGGCGACCAGGCCCCCGGTGTATGTCACCGTGAAACAGCCGTTCGTGTGCGCGCCGCCCGACGGGCGAGGGAAGTCGTCGAGAATCGGGTAGTTCCGGACGAGCAGCGTTCGCGGATGCCCGGCGAACGACTCCTGGATGTCGTCCCGGGCCAGGATCACGAGATCGAAAGCCCGGCTGATAGTCTTCTCGATGGCATTGGCGGTTACCGCGAGCGGGCCTACCAGCCAACGCGGCAGATAGGTCTTGCCGCGGATGTCCTTCGGCACGTCCTCGTGGACGTCGTAGATCACCCGTTTGCCGAGCAGCTTGAGCACCAGCCCGACCGGCAGCAGTTCGGGATCGTGGAAGTGGTAGACCTCCGCCCTGGTGCGTAGCGCCTCCTGCAGCACTCGCAGCGGGCCGAGGACCATTCGGGCCACGCGGTGGTTGCTTTGCCGGATCGCCCGCAATGATACCCCGTCCACCACCTCGTCCCGCTCGTGCGGGATGATCAGCGTCACCTCGTGACCGCCGGCCACCAGCGACCGGGCTTCCTTCTGGAAGATCCGGGTGTCGAAGGCGGGGTGCACGGACGAGAGGATCGCGATGCACGCCACTACGGCACCTCGGGTCGAGCGGGCGGCGCCGCGGACCTGCCCGTCGCGGTCTCGAACAACCCAGAGACCTGGCGCAGGAGCCCGGCGAACAGGAAGATGACGATAATGCCGCCCGAGAGCAGTGCCTGCGTCAGCGATTCGGCGTTCATCTGCCACGCACCCCAGTACATGAAGGCGTAGATGGCGAGGGTCATCACCGTCTTGGGCCGGCGGGTGACGGCCACCTGGACCAGCTGCAGCACGACGCCGGCGAGCACCCCACCCACCAGGACGCCCACCACACCGAAGTCCGCGTGCAGATAGCCGAGGAATGGCGCGGTGGCCGTCCCCGATTCGATCCCCCCCGGATACATGTACTGGAAGACGTAGTTCGCGATGTCGAACCCCGGCTCGCCCAGCACCCAGGACAACCGACCGATGGTGCGCCCGTGCAGAAATGGCAGGGTATCGGGGACGATCTCGAAGTAGTTGTAGAGGATCTCCGCAGGCAGGTAGAGCAGCCGCTGGAAAATGGCGTAGAGGATAAGACCGAAACTCACCCCGAGCCCCTCGAGCGAGCTCCAGAGCACCGCCACCGGAAAGAGGAATACGCCCAGGAAGCCCAACACCCCCGCGCGCAAGCTGACCCGCCCGCCAACGTAGAGGTACAGGAACAGGCAGGCGACGAGGACGATCACCGCTACCGGCATCTTGGCCGCCGACAGTGCGGCGTAGAGCGTCCCCACCGCCGCGGTGACCACGAAGAGGACGAGCCATCGCCGGTTGCGCGTGAGGAGCCAGTACCCCAGCGACAACGCGATGAGGAAGGGGAAGATCACGCGGCGAAGCACGTCATAGAAGTACAGCAGCGGCGAGTCGAGCAGCTTGAACGACTCCTCGCGCAGGAGCACCAGCACGCCCACGGACCCGGGATTCCGGATCAGGTAGAAGAGCGGGATGACCGGCGCCTCCGCGACGTACGCCAGCGCCAGCGCGACGCAGCCAAGGAGCACAACCGCGTAGCTCGCGGTCTCGGACCAGCGTGGCGCACGCCGCTCGAGCGGCGCCGCGAAGAACTCGGCAACTTCCTGCTTGCGGAACCCTGACAGTTCGTTGACGAGCAGCATCCCGTATGGCGCGGTGATCAACACGCTGATGACGGCGAAGAGGAAGGCGGGAACATACTGCGTGTCGTAGTCGGCTGCCACGAAGTAGGACGGCAGAAAGATGCCGACCACGTAGGTGAAGTACCAGAAGGCTGGCACCGTGAGCCGCCGCGGGTTGAGCCCCGACACTCGGTGCATCAAGATCGTCGAGACCAGCAGCGCGGCCAGGCCCCCCAGCACGGCGAACGACGGCGCGAAGCGCGTGGCCAGCACCGCCCCGGCCACCAGCAGCCCCGGGAGCACGGTCACGAGCCCCCTCCGCGTCGCGTTCACCGGGCCACTACCCGACGGCCCACGAGCCGCGCTTCGATCTCCGCCAGCCAACGAACGCGCGCCCTCCGCAGCGCGAAGAGATACGCGCCGAAGGCGAGCGCGCCGAGCCCCAGTCCGAGGGCCAGTCGCTGCGTCGGCGGCACCCGCTCCGGCACGAGCGCCCGCACTCCGGCCAGCGCCACGAGCAGCAGCAGGTTGAGCGCCAGCGCCGGCCCGAGAGCAAGGTGGCGGCCGGGCAGGGCGAGCTCCCGCCAGAGATACCGCACGCTCAGCGCGCCGAGGGTGACGAAGCCCAGGCTCCCGGCCAGCGCGAGGCCGAAGGCGCCCCACCCCACCCACCCGAAGACGAGGGACAGCACCCCGGTTACGCCGCACGCCGCGAAGGTGTTGCCGGTGTTGACGGCGCGCTCCTCGAGGCCGTCAATGACCGAGCGGAGCAGCGAGTACTCGAGGTACGGTACGACGGCCAGGAGCAGCACCCGGATCAGCGGAACCGCCTCTAGATAGCGCGGGCCCAGCCAGACGATTACGATCTCCCGAGTCCAGAGCAGGAGCATGCCGCTCACGAAGAGACCGAGGTGGAGCGCCATCGCGACGATGTCCTCGACCCGGTCGCGGATGAACTCGGCCTGCTGGCGTGCTTGGAGTGCGGCCATCCTCGGCAGGGCGACCAACCCGAATGCCGACGTGCCACCCTCGACGACGCGCATCATCGACTGCCCCGCCACCAGAAAGCCCGCCTGCCGGAGATCGCCGAAGAACGGGGCGAGGAACGGCCCGATCGCCAGGAGTCCCCCGAAGGCAAGCCCCCCCGGCACCCGCGGCAGCCCGTAGCGCAGCAGCTCGCGGAGGCGTCCCTGGATCATCGCCCACGAAACGTCGAGCGCCGCGGCACGCCCCAGCCAAGCGGCCAGCGGAATGGCGGCCGTGAACGTTGCCAACGCAGTGAAGAGCACGATCCGGTCCACCCGGGCCGAGTGCGCGAGCGCAGCGACCACGACCGCGGGAGCGATCGCGAGCGTCCAAAGCTGCCAGAGATTGGCCCGCCACATCTCCCCCGTGCCGCGGTAGCGCGCGAAGACCACCGTGTAGAAGGCGCTCGCCACCACCAGCGCGAGTGTCGCGACCAGGACGGGCGCGTACTGCGCGTCGGAGAAGAACATCCGGCCCCAGACGTCGGCGAACGCCGCACCGACCGCCAGCGCGAGCAGGTTGGGGACCGTGGCGAAGAGCGTGCCGGCGGCGACGTACGCAAGCCGGTCACGCTCGTCCTTCGCGATCGCGAGCGCCCGCGCAAGCGCCACTCCGACCGGCACCGTGGAGAACGAGGTGACGGCGGAAACGAGCCGGCGCGACAGCGCATAGACCCCGAACCGCTCCGGACCGAGCCCGCTGGCAAGCCATCCGGTCACGACCACCAGCGAGACCATCGTGACGACCGAGGTGATCCCAGTCGAGAGGATGTCCCGGAGGAACGGGGACGGGCGCCACCTCATGGCCGCGAACCCGCCGGTTGCACTTGCTCGCGCACCCGACCGCGGTCGACGCGGCGGCCCACGAGCGCAGCGCCGGCTAGGAATGCGACCCCCGTGGCGCCGCCGCCGACCAGCCGTGCCCACACCGGCCATGGCAGCCGTGCGATGAGGGCCACGAGCACGGCATACGGCGCCGCGGCCATCGCGATGCTCGTGAGGAGTGGCCGGGCCGCCCTCCAGTCGAACCGCCGGCGGTAGGCGATGAACGCCCAGGTGATGTAGACCAGATACCCGCCTGCCATCGCCATCGCCGCGCCGGAGACCCCGAATCGGCGGATGAGCAACAGGTTCAGCAGCATGTTGACGCCCAGCCCAGCCGCGGCCGCGCGCGCGATCATGCCGGAGCGAAGATCCAGCTCCGCCGCCTTGAGAAAGACGTTGCCGAGATGGTACAGCAAGACACCGAGCGCCACCCAGGCGAAGACGTCACGCGGGAGCCCCTGGAACTCGCGGCCCAGGACGAGCGAGGTGAGCAGCGGGCCCATGATGGCAAGCCCTGCGGCGAGCGGGACCATGAGCGCGAACGTAGTCATCAGCGCCCGCGTGAGCCCCTGGCGCCGGCGCTCGTCGTTGCTGTCACCGGCGAGCGCCGGCAGCACCGCGTTCATCAGGTTGGATCCCACCAGGTCCATCGACTGGTCCATGAGAGTCCGCACGGCCGCGTAGACCCCGACGGCGGCGCTGCCGAGCAGCGCCTGCACGAAGAACCGGTCGCCCATCGCGATGCCGAGCACCGCCAGCCACACGATGAGATAGCCTCCCGCGTACGCCTGGACGCCGCGGCGAAGCGCCTCGTCGTCGCCCTCAACCGCCTTGGGCTCCCCGGGCCGCACGAGCCAGCGGGCAGCCACGGGCACGAGCCCCGCCAGCGCCGCACCGAGCAGCAGCGCCTCCGCCCGCGGCGCCACGAGAAGCGCGAGGGCGATCCCGGCGCCCGCCCGCACCGCCGCCTCGGTTACCGCGAGCCAGCTATACCCGCGCCGGTCGTGCCGGGCCTGGTAGTCGGCGAGGGCGAAGGCGGTGATCCCGTGACCCAGCGTGGCGGCGGCCCCGGCGAGAGCCAGTTGGCCCGCTCCGGTGATGCCGAGCCGGGGGGCAGCCAGGTAGAAGCCACCCCAGGCGAGCAAGCTGATCCCCGCCGACCGCAGCGCGAGCGAGCGCAACACTCCGACGTATGCGCCCGAGCTCCACCGCTTACCGACCTCGGGACGGAACCGGAGGTGCGTGGAGGCCAGCGGGTAGATGCCGCACGTGAGCAGCACGGCCACGACCCCCCACGCCACGGCATACCGCCCGTACTCCTCGGGGAGCAGAACGCGTGACAGGATGATGAGCGTGAGCAAGCCAAACCCGCGCGCGACTCCGGACGCGGCGAGATAGATGAGAGCTGTGCGTTCGACCGAATGCGACCGCGTCACAGACCGCCTCGCGCCCGGTCCACGAAGCGCTGGCCCAGAATCAAGGGGACCAGGTCGCCACGCCCGAGCACCAGACAGGCCGTCGCGGCCATGATCCCCAGATCACGCCAACCCGAAAGCCGCCAGTGGTAGAGCCGGGCGAGCGCCAGCTTGCGCGGCAGAAGCCGGCGGGGGTAGAAGTCGGGCTCCGCCGCGTGGTCCTTCAGCATAGCCTCCTCGTCCCGGAAGATGAGGGATGCCCAGTCGGTCATCCCGGGACGGAGCGCAGCCAGGGCCCGGAACGATCGCGGCTGCGCCGCGACGTAGTGCGGGACCTCAGGACGCGGGCCCACGAAGCTCATCTCGCCTCGGAAGACGTTCCAGAACTGGGGCAGCTCGTCGAGCTTCCCCCGGCGCAGCCGGCGGCCGAGCGGCGTGATGCGCGGATCGCCCGCGGCGGTGACGAGGTCGCCCGCGCGGGCCCGCATGGTGCGGAACTTCAGGATCTGGAAGGGCCTGCCGCCGCGCCCCACCCGGAGCTGTCGGAAAAGCACCGGCGGTCCGTCGAAGCCGCGCACCAGCGCCGCACAGACGAGGGCCACGGGGAGCGCCAGCACCCCCAGACCGGCGACGGCCATCAGATCGAAGGTCCGCTTGCCTCCCCGCGACCACCAGGACGACCCGGTGCTCACCTACCGGCGGTGCCCCTCGATCACGTCAGCGACGGCCTCGATGACCGCGTCCACGTCGTCCGCGGACATGCGGGAGTAGATCGGCAGCGAGATGAGCCGCGGGAACTCCGCCTCGGCTACGGGGAATCCCGCCGCGCGGTAGCCATAGCGGCGCGCGTAGAACGGCTGCGTGTGAAGGGGAATGAAGTGGACGCTCGCGCCGATCTGGCGATCGCGTAGCTCCTGGATGAACCGGGCCCGGTCGATCGCGAGCGTCTCCAGCCTGAGCCGGAGCGGATACAAATGCCAGGCGTGCCGGACCCGCGCGCTCACCATGGGGCAGCTGACCTCAGGCATCCCGGAGAAGGCTGCGTCGTACCGCGCCGCGATCGCCGCGCGGGCCGTCCACATCTCGTCCATCCGCTGCAGCTGCACCCGACCGAGCGCGGCCGCAAGGTCGGTGAGGTTGTACTTGTAGCCCGCCTCGACCACCTCGTACTGCCAGGTCCCGTCCGAGGCATAGCGCTTCCACGCATCGCGGCTGATGCCGTGCAGCGCCATCAGCCGCACCCGGGCGGCAATCGCGTCGTCGTTGGTCGTCAGCATCCCGCCCTCGCCGGTGGTGAGCGTCTTCGTGGCGTAGAAGCTGAACGCGGTGGGGCACGGCAGGCTGCCAATTAACCGGCCGTCGAGCGACGCCGGGAGCGCGTGCGCGGCGTCGTCCAGCAAGAAGAGGTCGTACGCGTCAGCAATCGCGCGCATCTCGACCATGTCGCATGGATGCCCCGCGTAGTGGACCGGCACGAGTGCGCGGAGCCGCCCTCCGCCTTCCCGGTGGTGCCATGCGCCGTCACGCCGCACGTACTGGCTCTCGATGACCTCGCGCACCCGCGCAGGGTCGAGGTTTAAGTCCTCCACAGTGACGTCCACGAACCGGGTCCGCGCCCCGAGATACTCGACAACCTCGGCGGTGGCGGTGAAGGTCATCGTGCTGGTGAGCACTTCGTCGCCAGGACCCAGGCCCGCGGCCTCGAGCCCGAGATGGAGCGCCGCCGTGCATGAGCTGAGCGCCACCGCGTGCTTGACGCCGAGCGTCGCGGCGAACTCCTGCTGGAACGCCTGGACCTCCGGTCCGGTGGTGATCCATCCGCTGTGCAGCACCCGGGTTACCGCCGCAATCTCGGCGTCGCCCAGGTCGGGAACCGCGAACGGCAGGAATGTGGAGCGCGGCGAATACCTGGGCCGTGAGGAGAGCGGTCGGGTCGATGCCAAGCGCGGGCCTCGATGCAAGGGAGACACCATCAGAGGGCGAGGTGCCTCAAGCTATTCCCTGACCGTCGGGACTGGTAGTGGCCCCGAGCGCCGTGACAATCCGTTCGCTCGCCTGCCCATCCCACCCCTCCGGGCACCGCGCACCCGGGGCGATGCGTCCCGCGGCGAGCGCTTCCCGGAACGATGCGACCACACCCCCAGTCGTGAGCGGCCAGGGCGCGAGCCGGTTGGTGCCCTCGGTGACCGTGACGGGACGCTCGGTCTTCTCCCGCAGCGTCACGCAAGGGACGCCCAAGACCGTGGTCTCCTCCTGCAGTCCGCCTGAATCCGTCAGGACCACCGCCGCTCCTTCGGTGAGCGACAACATCTCCGTGTAGCCGAGCGGCTCCACCATCCGAAGCGGCCGTGCTGACTCGGCGAGCCCGAAGGCTTCAAGGTTTCTGCTCGTCCTCGGGTGCAGCGGAAGCACCACGGGGAAAGTCCGCGACACCTCGGCGAACGCCTCCAGGATCGATCGCAGCGTCGCCGGATCGTCCACGTTGGACGGCCGGTGCAGCGTCGCGACCACGTACCCGCCGCGCACGATGCCGAGCCGCCCCGGCAGGTCCAAGGCGGTAGCGGCCGGTAAGTGTGCGACCAGCGTGTCGATCATGACGTTGCCGACGAACACGATGCGATCGGCGGCGATCCCTTCGGCCAGCAAATTCGGCAGCGCGTCGCGCGAGGGAGTGAGTAACAGATCCGATAGGCGATCGGTGAGGACCCGGTTGACCTCCTCCGGCATCCGCCAGTCGCCACTTCGCAGTCCCGCCTCCACATGGGCAATGCGGCAACCTAGCGCCTGCTTGAGCTTGGCCGCCACGAGCGCGCAGGCCAGCGTTGAGTTGACGTCCCCCACCACGACGACCCAGTCGGGCTGCTCGGCCGTTAGGACGGGCTCGAATCCCGTCATAACGCGGGCCGTCTGCTCCGCGTGCGTGCCCGACCCGACGCCGAGATAGTAGTCGGGTTCACGCAGCCCGAGATCGCGGAAGAACGCGCCCGACATCCCGCGGTCGTAGTGCTGCCCTGTGTGGACCAAGACGCCGCGGTGCCCCGCGGCCTCCAGCGCCGCGAGGATCGGGGCCACCTTCATGAAGTTGGGTCGGGCGCCGGCGATGAGGAGGGCTTTCAGGGTCGTCTCGCAGGAGGCGGTCGTCAGACCTCGAGCGGCAGCGCCACCCGCCGCCCGTCCCGCGCCGAGAGGTACGTCGCGATCAGGATCTCGAGCG
>DAIPLK010000136.1:0-4702 GCA_036769285.1 Gemmatimonadales bacterium
GAGCCGGTGGGCGTCGCCGGCCAGATCATCCCCTGGAACTATCCGCTGGTCATGGCGGCGTGGAAGCTCGCCCCGGCGCTGGCGGCCGGCTGTACCGTCGTCATCAAGCCCGCCGAGCAGACGCCGCTCACCCTGCTCAAGCTGGCGGAGGACTTCGAGGCGGTCGGGCTGCCGCCCGGAGTCGTCAACGTGGTCACCGGCGACGGGCCGGGCGCCGGCGCGCCGCTGGTGGCCCATCGGGACGTGCGGAAGATCGCCTTCACCGGCAGCGCCGAGGTGGGGAAGATCATCATGCGGAGCGCCGCCGATCAGCTCAAGCGGGTATCGCTCGAGTTGGGCGGCAAGTCGCCCAACATCTTCTTCAGCGACGCCGACTTCGAGAACGCCGTGGACGGGGCCCTCTTCGGCACCTTCATCAACCAGGGCGAGGTCTGCTCGGCCGGGAGTCGGGTGCTGGTGCAGCGGGACATCTACAAGAAGTTCGTGGACGCCGCGGCCGCCAAAGCCAGGACGATCCGGCTGGGCCCCGGGCTCGATCGCGACACCAAGATGGGCCCGCTGGTGAGCGCCGAGCAGCGCGACCGTGTGGCCGGCTACCTCAAGATCGGCCGGGGCGAGGCCAAGGTCGCCGCTGGCGGCGGGACACCCAAGCAGTTCGCCAAGGGCTGGTACATCGAGCCGACCATCTTCTATGACGTGGACAACTCGGCCAAGATCGCCCAGGAGGAGATCTTCGGCCCGGTCATGAGCGTCATCCCGTTCAAGGACGAGGCCGAGGCGATCCGGATCGCCAACGCCACGCCGTACGGCCTCGCCGCCGCCGTGTGGACGCGTGACATCTTCAAGGCGTTCCGGGTAGTGAAGGCGCTCGAGGCGGGAATCGTCTGGGTCAACCACATGCAGCCCACCTTCGTCGAGGCGCCGTGGGGCGGGTACAAGGCGTCGGGCTTTGGCCGTGAGCTCGGCCACTGGGGCGTCGAGGAGTATCTCGAGACCAAGCAGGTGTTCATCAATTTGGACGAGAAGCCCATCGGGTGGTACTGAGACGGCGGAGTCACCCTGAGCGAAGCGAAGGGGCCATGTGTCTGCTCATGGCCCCTTCACTTCGCTCAGGGTGACTCCCAGCCAACCGGTCCGGCGCCACCGTTGCGCCCGGCGCAATCCGGCCGTTTGTTTCGACTGTGATCCAGGCTCCCCTCCCACCCACTTCCGCGATCGAGTTCGACGCCGCCCTGCTCCAGGCCGCCATCACGGGCGCGCTGGGGCTGCTCTGCGCGTTCCTGTTCCAGCGGTACCGAAAGCCCTACTTCGGCTGGTGGGCGCTGGCGTGGGGCCTCTATCTCCTTCGGCTGGGGGCGATTACCAGCTTCCTGCTCAGCTCGAACCGGATCTGGCTGTACTGGCACCAGGTCGTCACCGGCTGGACCGCCCTGGCGCTGCTCTACGCCGCACTCGTCTTCTCCCAGCGCATCCGGTGGCGGCCCTGGTACTTCGCCGTCGTGCTCTTCCCGCCGGTCTGGTCCTACGTCGCCATCTACCGCCTCGACCACTTTCTCTGGGCCGCGGGCCCCGCGGTGCTGTTTCTGAGCCTGGCGACGCTCTGGACGAGCTGGGTCTTCTTCCGCTACCGGCGCCGGGTCGCGTCGAGCGGGGCCACCCTGCTCACGGTGGCGTTCGGCCTCTGGGGGCTGCACCATCTGGACTATCCGTTTCTCCGCGCGCGCGGGGCCTGGGCTCCCTGGGGCTACTACCTCGACATCCTGCTCGCGCTGGCCGTCGGCGCGGGGATCCTGCTGCTAGTCCTCGACGACCTGAGGCGCGGACTCAGCGCGCTTTCCGCGCTTTCCGGCGATCTGCAGCTCGGCGGGCGCGAGCAGGACGCACTGGCCGCGCTCCTGGCGCGCCCGCTCACGCTTCCCGCCGTCCGCGGGAGCGCGCTGTATCTCTACGAGGAGGGCCGCCCGCGGCTGGTGCGCGGCGCCGGCGTCTGCGAGCGGCGAGGGGGTGACGAGCTCGATGCGGGCGGCGGCGGCGCGCTGGCGCGGGCGCTCGAGACCGGTCGGCCGCAGGTGACCGCAGAGTGGCGGGAGCCTGGAGCGGCGGCATTCCCCTATGCCGCGGTGCTGCCGCTCTTCCGGCGGGACGAGGTCATCGGTGCGCTAGTGCTCGTCGGCGACGCGCGCGACCCGTTCACGGCGCTCGACGACCGTTTCCTGGTGGCGCTGGGCCAGCAGGTCGGCGCGGCGCTGGAGAACGCCGATCTCTACACCCGACTCCAGGCCCGCACGGTGGAGCTGGCCCGGCTCTCCGCCAGGATGGTCGAGCAGCACGAGGAGGAGCGCCGCCGCCTGTCGCGCGAGCTCCACGACGAGACGGCCCAGGTCTTTTCCGCGGTGAAGATGGAGCTCGGCGTGCTGCGCGAGGGCGTGAGCCCGGCGCACGCCGGCCGGCTCGACCAGGCGATCGAGCTGATCGACACGGGAATCCGGAGCATCCGCAGCGTGACCAACGACCTGCGTCCCTCGCTGCTCGACGACCTCGGCCTGCTCCCGGCACTCCGCTCACTCGTGGCCGACTTCGGCGCCCGAAGCGCCATCCGCGTCGCGCTGGCCGCCCCGGCCGTGCTTCCACCCCTCTCCAAGGAGGCGGAGCTCGCCCTGTTCCGCGCCCTCCAGGAGGCGCTCTCGAACGTCCGGCGGCATGCGGACGCCCAAACCGTGGACATCGCGATCTCGGTGGGCCGGGGCGGCGTCCGCCTGCGGGTCCGCGACGACGGCCGCGGCCCGCCGGAGGCGAGCCTGGAGCGCCTCGAGCGCGAGGGACACATGGGGCTGGCGGGGATGCGGGAACGGATCAGCGCGCTGGGGGGCAGCGTTCGGTTCGAGGGCGCGCGGGGCGCGGGGGCGTCGCTCGAAGTACTGGTGCCGGTCGAGCCGGCGGTGGTGCCGTGAACTCGCCGCCCATCCGGGTCCTGGTCGCCGACGACCACGCCATCGTGCGGACCGGCATCCGCCATGTCCTCGAGGGGGAGGCCGGCTTCACCGTCGTAGGCGAGGCGTCGAACGGCACCGAGGCGCTGGCCCTGGCCGAGGAGCTGGCGCCGGACGTCGCTGTACTCGACATCTCCATGCCGGGTCTATCCGGGCTCCAGGCCGCGGCCGAGCTCCGCCGCCGCTGCCCGGACACCCGGGTGCTCATCCTCAGCATGCACGACAACACCGAGTACGTGCTGGAGAGCCTCCGGGTGGGCGTGCATGGCTACCTGCTGAAGGACAGCGCCGCCGACGAGCTCGGCGCCGCCATCCGGGCGGTCTGCCGCGGCGAGTCTTTCTTCAGCCCGCCGGTCGCCCGCCAGCTCGGGGCCGTGGTGCGCGGCGAGCTGACGGGGGAACAGCGGGGTGCGCTGGGGCAGCTGACCGGCCGCGAGCGACAGGTTCTCGTCGGGGTGGCGGGCGGGCGCACCAACAAGGAGATCGCCCAGGAGCTGGGCATCAGTCACCGTACCGTCGAGAGCCACCGGGAGAGCCTGATGCGGAAGCTGGACGTCTATACGGTGGCCGGGCTCACCAAGATCGCCCTCGAGGAGGGCCTGATTCCGTGAGCCGGTCCAGGGAACCCGGCCCACACCCCGAGGGTATACTGCCGCCATGAGCAAGGTCAAAACCGGGATCGTGATGCTGAACCTCGGCGGGCCAGCCAACCTCGACGAGGTCGAGCCGTTCCTGCTCGAGTTGTTCGCGGACCGCGAGATCATCCAGTTGCCGTTCCAGCACTGGCTCGGCCCCTTCATAGCGCGGCGGCGGGCCCCCAAGGTCCGCGGCCTGTACGACAAGATCGGCGGTGGGTCGCCCATCCTCAGGTACACCCGGGCGCAGGGCCAGGGGATGGTCGAGCGGCTCGACCGGCTCTCGCCGGACACGGCGCCGCACGGCTTCTACGTGGCGTTTCGCTATATCCAGCCCAAGAGCGAGGACGCGCTTCGCGCCATGGCGGCGGACGGCGTCGAGCGCGCGGTCGCCTTCACCCAGTACCCCCAGTTCTCCTGCAGCACCACCGGCTCGAGCCTGAACGAGCTCTGGCGCGCCGCCGAGCGCACGGGCCTGCGGGACGCATTCGAGTGGAGCATCATCGACCGGTGGCCGGTGCACGCCGGGTTCATCGGGGCGATGACCGACACGGTGCGCGAAGGGCTCGCGCAGTTCGACCCCGCCGTGCGGGACCAGGTCCTGCTCCTGTTCAGCGCGCACTCGCTGCCGCTCGACGTCATCGATCGGGGCGACGCCTATCCTCAGGAGATCGGGGCGAGCGTCCAGGCGGTCGTGGAGCGGCTCGGCCGCCCCAACCCCTACCTCCTCGCCTTCCAGAGCGAAGTGGGCCCCGTCCGCTGGCTCGGGCCGAGCACCGAGCGGGTGATCAAGCGCCTCGGCGCCCGCGGGCAGCAGCACCTGCTGGTGGTGCCGATCGCCTTCACCAGCGATCACATCGAGACACTCTCGGAGCTGGATCGCGAATACGGCGAGGTGGCGCACCGGGTGGGCATCAGCCATTACAAGCGCACGCCCGCGCTCAACGACCGTCCCGGGTTCATGGACGCGCTGGCGGACATCGTACGCGACCATCTCGCCGCCGGTCGGGCCTACAGCTCCCTCTACCGCACGCGATGCCCCGGGTGCGTGAACCCGCAGTGCCGGCAGATCCTGAA
>DAIPLK010000136.1:4802-6810 GCA_036769285.1 Gemmatimonadales bacterium
CGGCTGCGCAGCAACTGGTCGAGGCGGCAGAGCTCCTCCTCCAGCACGCGCTCGGCCGACTGCAACGCGGCCGCCGGGGCGGCCGCCGCCGGGCAGCAGAGCCGCTGCAGGTCGTCGAGGTCGAAGAGCTGGATGCCGGGCAGCTTCTTCGCGGCCGGTTCCACGTTTCGTGGTACCGAGAGATCGATCGCCACCATCTGGCGCGCGGGCCGGGCAGCCATCGCGGCCGAGAGCTGGGCCGCCGACACAACCGGCCGGGCGGCGGCGGTCGCCACGATGAGCAGTTCTGCCTCCGCCATGAGCGCGGGCAAGTCATCCCACCCGCGGGGGGACGCGCCCCACGCGGTGGCGAGCGGGGCTGCGCGCTCCGGATTCCGGTTCACCAACGAGACGCGTGTGGCGCCGTGCTGGTGCAGCGAGCGAAGCACACCCTCCGCCGCCTCGCCCGCCCCCAGCACGACGACCGGGCGCCCGTCGAAGCCGCTCTGCCACGCCCCGGCAGCGAGCTCGACGGCCGCCGAACTCACCGATGCCGGATGTCGGCCAAGCGTGGTCTCGCGACGGACACGCCGGCCCGCCGAGAGCGCCGCGGAGAAGATCGCATCCATCTCGCGCGTCGTCGTCCCCGCGGCGCGTCCCGCGTCATAGGCGCGGCGGATCTGCCCGAGGATTTCGGTCTCCCCCAGGATCTGGGAGTCGAGGCCCGCCGCGACGATGAAGAGATGGCGCACGGCCTCCTCGCCATCCAGCCGCGCGATCTCACCCGTCAGCGTGAGCCCACGGGCGCGAGCCAGATTACGGAACCACGACTCGTAGTCGTGCGGGCCGCACCAGTAGAGCTCGCAACGATTGCAGGTGAAGAGGAGCAATGCGGAGCGCCCGGCCGCGTGCTCGTGCTCGAGCACCTCCGCCAGTTCGGCCTCCGTGACGGCGAACTGCTCCCGCACGCTCACGGCGGCCGTATGGTGACTCACGCCAACGACATGGAATGACAGGTCGGGGAACACAATCACACGCTACATCACGCCGGCGACGGCGACAATCCGCATCCCACCGGAGAGGGCTTCCGTACTTCTACGGACCACGCGATGGGAGGGGCGTGCGCAGCAGGGGGGACCACGAGGAGGCCCCCCGGCCGTGCGCCGGGGGGCCTTGGGACCAGCGGCTGCGGCTGAGGGCTCAGCTCACCTTGACCGGGATCTCCCGGGGGCGGGCCCGCTCGACCTTGGGGATCGTCACGGTCAGGATACCATTCGCGTAGTTCGCGACGATCTTCTCGGGATCCACGGTGGTCGGCAGGGAGAACGTCCGCTCGAAGGTACCGTAGCTCCGCTCGTAGCGGTGCACGCGCTCGTTCTTCTCCTCGGCCTGCTGCTTCTTCTCGCCGCGGATGGTCAGCAGGTTGCTCTCCAGGGACAGCTTGACGTCCTCGGGGCTGACGCCAGGCACCTCGGCCACGATCTTCACGGCATCCTTATTCTCGAACACGTCGCACGCCGGAAGCCACGCCGAGGTGAGGGCGCCGCTTTCCTCGGCCTGGAACGGCCAGGAGCTGAAGGCCTCGTCGAGAACGGAGTTGAGGCGCCGAAGACTGGTCATCGTTTCCAGCGGGCGCCGGGCGGTGGTCACGAACATGGTACGCCTCCACACGACGTTAGGGGTTGATGGTATGAGCAGTCCGAGACCGGCGGACTCGAGCCGGCTCGTACGGGCCCAAGAAGCAGCCGGCGTGCCTGAGACGGGGCTCTGGAATCGGTCAGAATGACCGACAGGCGGTCGGGACCGGCAGAGTCAACCGAGAAGTCTGCAGGGATGACCGAAGAAGAGGCGAAATCAGAGAGGGCGCGCTGCTACCTTCTGAACAGCCTCCCGAACACACCCGCCGCAACTACACTCTCGAACGCATCCGCCAGCTCGTTCATGGACTGGAACCGCTCGGCGCGGTCGATGGCGAGGCAGCGGAGAATGACGGCCTCGAGCTTGGCCGGGAGCTCGGGCCGCAGGTGGC
>DAIPLK010000033.1:0-4129 GCA_036769285.1 Gemmatimonadales bacterium
CCAGCGGCGACTTCACCTCCGGCGCGTTGGCGAGGCTGTGCACCACGATGTCGAGGCCCGCCTTGCCGAAGTCCGCCCGGATCCGCTCGGTCATTCCCCGCACGCTGAAATCGCCCAGGTCCTGGTAGCGCTTGTTCTCGCGGACGTCCTCGGGCGCCTCTGCCAGCGTATCGAACGCCGCGTCGAGCGGGTAGATCCGCTCGAACTCCAGCTTCCGCCCGTCGCTCAGCCGCATCGACTCGTCCATCTTCCCGCGCTCGAGCAGCTTGGTGAAGATGCCGAGCGCCGGGGGCCAGCTGGCGACGCAGATCGTGGCGCCCGCCTCCGCCATCGATTTCGCGATGGCGAAGCCGAAGCCGCCGTCGTCGGAGACGCCGGCCACCAGGGCGCGCTTGCCGGTCAGGTCGATGGCGAGCATCGGAGGGAGGTCCTCGGCTGGAGGTGGGATCCGTGGCCAGGTGTCGAGTCACCCTGAACCCGTTCGCTCCGCTCAGGGTGAACTCCGTGAACGGAACATGACCTGGATCATGCCCCCTTCGCGGAGCCTGCGCTGAGCGAAGCGAAGGGCTCAGGGTGACTCGGGCTGGGTGTAACATAGCCGCTCACTCGGCCCGCAGCACCTCGAGCGGCGGGCGGCGGAGCACCTCGCGGCTGTTGGCGAGGCCGACCGCCACGGTGAGGGCCACGACGGCCGCTCCGAGGCCGGCGAGCGGCAGCATCGGCAGCGTGAACCGCCCGTCGAATACGAATCGGGAGAGCGCCCAACCCGCCACACTTGCCAGAAGCAAGGCGACGGCCCCAGCCAGGAGGCCGAGCGAGAGATACTCGGACAGCACGATGCGGAAGAGTTGGGCCCGGGTGGCGCCCAGCGTGCGGAGCAGCGCGCCCTCCCGGATGCGCTGGAACCGGCTGGTGGCCAGGGCGCCGACCAGCACGAGGACACCCGTGCCGAGGGTGAACAGCGCCATGAACCGGATGGCGAGGACGACGCGGTCGATGAGGCGCTCGAGCGTCTCCTGCACGGTCGAGAGGTCCACGGTGGCGACGTTGGGCAGCCGCTCCGCGATGCGCCGCTGGAAGGCGCCGCGCTCGGCTGCGCGCTCGATGCGGGTGAGGGTGACGAAGGTCTGCGGCGCTCCCTCGAGCGCGCCGGGGGCGAACACCACGAAGAAGTTGGGCTCGAACCGCGCCCAGTCCACCTCGCGGAGGCTCGCGACGCGGGTCGCGAGAGGCACGCCCTGAACGTCCCAGACGATCTCGTCGCCCACCGTGATGCCGAGCTCGCGGGCCAAGTCGCGCTCGACGGAGATCTGGGTGGCCGCCGCCCCGCGTGTCCACCAGCGGCCGTCCACCAGTCGCTCGGAGGCCACCAGCGTGTCGCGGAAGGTGGACCGGTACTCGCGGCGGAGCGCCCAGCCCCCGTGCTGGCCGGGGTCACCGTCGCCGGCGCCACTGGTGTCGGCGAGCGCGAGGCTCACCTGCCGGCCCTTGAGCGACTGGATGCGCATGGGGACGATCGGCACCGGGCCGACCGCCCGGTATCCGCCGGCTGCGAGCTCGCGCTCGACGGTGGAGAGCTGATCGGGCTGGATGTCGAACAGCACCAGGTTGGGGCGCGCCGGCCCGCCGGTAAGTCTGAGCGTGCGGAGCAGATTGTACTGCACGAGGAAGAGCGTGGCGAGCAGGAAGGCGCCGAACCCGATGGCCAGCACGACGGTGGTCGTCTGGTTCGACGGCCGCTGCAGGTTGGCGAGCCCCTGGCGCCAGACGTAGGGCCACCGGTGGGGGAGCCACCGTCGCGCCGCGCGGATGAGCGCCCAGGATGCGCCCCAGAGCACCAGCAGCACGAAGGCGACGCCGCCGGCGAAGATCATCCCCTGCCGCCAGCTGCCCACCTGGAGCGCCGCGAGCGCCACGGTGCTGCCCGCGAGCGCGGCCACGGCGAGGAGCCGCCACGGATCGAGCGGCTGTCGCGGCGTGGGCTCGACGTCGCGCCTGAGCGCCGCGAGCGGCGGCACCCGGCGTACCGCGAGCAGCGGCAGCAGCGCGAAGACGAGTGCCACCCAGACCCCCATCCCGAGTCCGAGCGCCACCGCGCCCGGCGACACGACGGTCGCCACGTCCACCGGCAACAGCCCCGCGAGGAGGTCGGGTAGCAGGCGCTGCGCGAGGACGCCCAGCACCGCGCCGGCCGCGCTGCCGGCGAGTCCCATCGCGGCGGCCTCGGTCGCGTAGATGGCGAGCACGCGCCCGGCACTCGCGCCGAGACAGCGGAGCACGGCGATCGTGTCGAGCCGCTGCCGGATGAAGACGACCACGCCGCTCGCGACGCCGATGCCGCCCAACAGCAGGGCGATGAGGCCCACGAGGCCGAGGTAGCCGGTGAGCCGTCCGAGCGCGTCGTTGAGGTTCGCCTGGTCTTCGGCCACGGTGCGGATGCGGACCCGCTCGGGTGCGAGCGAGGACCGGTAGCGGTCGGCGAGTGTCTGCGGCGACATGCCGGCCGGCAGCCGCACGAACGCCTCGTACTCGGCCCGGGACCCGAACCCGAGCAGGCGGGTGGCCGGAAGGTCCCGCGCGGGGATGTAGACGCGAGGGCCGAAGGCGGCGCGGATGCCGACGTTGCCCGGCGCGCTCACGGCCGCGCCGGTGATGACGAACCGCGCCTCGCCGAGGGCGAGGGTATCGCCCACCCGGGCGCCGAGCGCCGTGAACAGCGCGGGATCCACCACGACCCGGCCGCCCTGCTGGAGCTCGCGCCACGCGCGGGCGGGTTCGGTGCGGATCTCGCCGTAGAACGGGTAGCCGCCCTCGACGGCGGCCACCTGAACCAGCCTGGTGCCGTTGGTGCGCGGCACGTACGCCATGCCGGCGAAGCTGGTGAGCCGCGCCACGCTCCCGCCGCGCGAGGCCAGGGTGTCCAGCACGGCCTCGGCGGCAGCCGGGAGCGGCCGTCGGCTCGCGAGGGCGAGGTCGGCACCGAGGAGCGCGCGGGCCTGCGTGCGGACCGAATCGCGCAGGTTGTCGGCGAAGGAGCCGATCGCGACCAGCGCGGCGACACCGATCGCCACCGACCCGGTGAGGATGAGGAGTCGGCGCGGCGCCGCGCGGATCTCGCGTGCCGCCATGCGCAGCACGAAGCCCGCCCCCGTCACGCGTCACGCCTCAGGGGCTGCCTCCCGCGGCGGTGTCGGCGACGATCGCTCCGTCGGCCAGGCGGATGGTGCGCCGGGCGCGGGCGGCGAGCTCGTGGTCGTGCGTCACCAGGACGAGGGTGGTGCCCAGATCCCGGTTGAGCTCGGTCATGAGGTCAATGATGGTGCCGCCGGTGCGCGCGTCGAGGTTGCCGGTCGGCTCGTCGGCGAACAGCACCCTGGGGCGCGTGCTGAACGCGCGGGCGAGGGCCACGCGCTGCTGCTCGCCGCCGGACAGCTGGGCGGGATAGTGGTGGCCCCGGTCACCGAGGCCGACGCGATCGAGCAGCTCGCCCGCGCGACCGGCGGCCTCCTCGCCCCGGAGCTCGAGCGGCACCTGGACGTTCTCCCTCGCGGTCAGCGTCGGGATGAGCTGGAAGGACTGGAACACGAAGCCGATCTTCTCGCCGCGGAGGCGGGCGAGCCGATCCTCGTCCAGGGCGCCGAGCTCCTGGCCGTCGAGATGCACGGTGCCGGCGCTCGGCCGGTCGAGCCCCGCGAGCAATCCGAGCAGCGTCGTCTTGCCGCTGCCGGACGGGCCGACGATGGCGAGAAAGGCGCCCGGCTCCACGCTGAACGTGATATCCTTCAGCACGGTGAGCCGGCGTCCGCCGGAGGGATAGGTCTTGGTGAGCGAGGCGCAGCGAAGCATGGTGTCAATGATACCCCGGTGGGGGTGGATCGGGTTGGTGATCGTGGCGCTCGGGGCGTGTGACCCGAACCCGGCGCCGCCGGCCGCCCAACCCCCTGCGCCGCCTGACGGAGGGCGGGGACGCGTGGTGTTCCTCGGCACGAGCCTGACCGCCGGGCTCGGCATCGACCCCTCGGAAGCGTATCCCGCGCTGCTCCAGCACAAGATCGATTCCAGCGGTCTCCGGTTCGTCACGGTCAACGCCGGTGTCAGCGGCGAGACCTCGGCCGGCGCCCGCCGGCGC
>DAIPLK010000033.1:4229-17069 GCA_036769285.1 Gemmatimonadales bacterium
CGTTGGCCCCGCCCGGTCCACGCCTCGAGTTCCGCCACCGCTCGGCGCCACTGCTGCTCGAACACTGCCGCGGCGCTGTCGCGACCATCATCGACCAGGGCTTGCAGGATCTTCGTGTGGGGCAGGGTGGAGAGGGTGAGACGGCCCGCGTCGCGCATATATGCGTCGAGGTAGCGGCGGGTGACCTGGCGCAGGGAGCCGATCAGCTCGAGCAGGCGCCCGTTGGGGCAGTCCTGGAGCAGGACGCGGTGCCACTCGTCCTCCAACTCCAGGCAGCGATGGGCATCGCCGCGGGTCTGCTCGAGCCGGCGGTCGATCTCCCGCAGGCGCTCGAGGCGCTCAGGGGATGGGGCCGGGGAGAGCCGCAGGGCGAGCGACTCGAGCGCGCCGAGGATCGCACCGACCTCCCGGACTTCGGCGGGATCGAACCCACGGACCCTGAACCCCCGTCCCTGGCTGGCTTCCAGCACCCCTTCGCGGACCAGCCGGAGGAGCGCTTCGCGGATAGGGGTCCGGCTGACGCCGAGCTGGGCGGCGAGGGCGACATCGCGCACGCGGGAGCCGGCGGTCAGGTCGCCGCGCTGGACGCGCTCGAGTATTTGGCGATAGACCTCATCGCGGAGCGGGACTCGCGAGATCATGGGCGGTCTTGATAGAAGTGAATGTTGAGTACAATATGTTGTATACAGTATAACAACTCTAGGTTTCTGCAATGGCCAACTCCGCTTGAGGACCCCATGGTGACGCGCGCCCTACTCATCCTCCTCCTCGCTCACCACTTCCTTCTCATGCCCGTCTACGGTCAATCGGAGGCGGCGCTCAAGGAGTACTTCGAGGGGCGGACCGTGAAAGTGAAGATCGCGATGCCCGGCACCGAGGATGGAGTCGATCTCTACCCCGGCACTGCCAAGCCGCTCGACTTTCCCCGGCACGCGGACCGGCTCAAGGACTACGGCACGGCGCTCAAGGCCGGGGACGAGGCGCTGGTCACCAAGCTGAAGGTGAAATCCAAGCTGATCGAGTTTCAGCTCGACGGCGGCGGCTACGGCACCTCCGGGGACGAGACCTCGTCCACCATCAGCACGGGCAGCACGCCGAAGACCAAGCGCGAGCAGAATCTCGAGGCCGAGCTGAAGCGGGAGATCGACCCCGCCAGGCGCCGCGCCATCAGGGAGGAGCTCGATGATCTCAAGGCCGCCCGCGAGCGGGAGGACGCCCGCAACCGCGCGGTGGTGGCCGAGGCGCAGGAGTCCAGGAAGGCGAACATCCGCCAGCGGCGGCTCGAGGGTGGCTCGCGGTTCAACCTCCGCTACAAGAATGGCGTTTCCTCGACGGCTCTCACGCCGGACGCGGTCAAGGCGGCGCTTGCCGCGTACGTGGAGTTTCCCGAGGCACCCGCCGAGCCGGCGCCCGGCACAGCCGCGGGTGGCGACGGGCCACCGCCCCCGGCGCATCCGGCCCCCGGCGGGCTCCCGTCGAAGGGAATGCTGCTCGGCGACGTGGACCAGCTCCTCGGCGCGCCGCGGAAGACGTCGGAGCGGATGGAGGGCCGGCTCAAGGTCTCGAGCCGGGTCTACTCGACCAACGCGGGCCTGGTGACTGCGGAATTCGTCGAGGGCGTGCTCATCCGGTACACCATCACCTCGAACTGACGATGCCGAAACTGCTCGCGTTCGCCGCCTCGCTCCGCCGCGGATCCTGGAACCGGAAGCTCATTCAGCTTGCCACCGATCTCGCGCGGCAGGCCGGCGCCGAGGTGGACCTCGCCGACTTCCGCGAGTTCGACATGCCGCTGTTCGACGGTGACCTTCAGGCGGCCTCGGGGATTCCGCCGGGAGCGGAGGAGCTGGGCCGCCGCGTCGGCCCGGTGGCTGGGATCATGATCGCATCGCCCGAGTACAACTTCTCGCTTCCCGGCACGCTCAAGAACGCGATCGACTGGGTGTCGCGGATGAAGCCCATGCCGCTGCGGGGCAAGAGCGGCCTTCTGCTCGCCGCCTCGAACGGGCAAGTCGGCGGGATCCGCGGTCTCTGGCAGCTCCGCATCCCGCTCGAGGGCCTCGGGGTGTTGCTCCACCCCGACATGTATACCCTGCCGTGGGCGGACAAAGCGTTCGCGCCCGACGGTCGGCTCATCGAGTCCGAGCGGCAGGACCGGCTGGCGGCGATGGTGCAGCGGTATCTGGGCCTGGTTCGGAAGCTGTCCGCGGAGTGACGATCGGAATGGTGACGGTGCCGAAGCCGGCGCCCGGCCGGTCGGCGTAGCGCAGATCGATGAGGTGGACGAGCGAGCCGCCGTTGGGGTTCGCCTCCACCTGCACGATCGGGAAGCGCGCCCATGCGATGAACCGGCGCCCCAGCGGAGTGGCCGCGGCCGCCGCCATGCCCGGGTCGTCCGGCCCGGGCCGTGGGAAGGTACGGAGCGAGTCCACATGCGGCCGGTGGAGCCAGTGGAACGACCCCACCCGGTAGCGGCCATCCTGAAGCGCGACGACGCTCCGGGCCAGCGGCGTGACGGGGCGGGGGCCGAGCATGAGGCGGTCGACCGGCTTTCCGCCGAGAGCTTCCAGCTCCCGTCGGGCAAGGCGCCGCGCGGCTGCACCGGAGATCAGCATCCCCACGACATATGCGGCCGCGACGGCGAGTGCGATCCGGGCGGGCCGGGCAGCCACCACTTTGTACCCGCGGATTCCTCGTCGCGCGCGGCTTGCCACCAGGCCCAGCCCCAGCACCAGCCACAGCCAGGGATCCACGATGAACAGCGCGTCGCCGTAGAACCAGTCGCCGCGAAACGGCATCAGCCAGCGCACGCCGTAGGTGTTGAGTGAGTCGAGTAGCGGATGGGTCAGCACCGAGATGGCTGAGAGGAGAAGCACCTCTTGGGGCGCCACCGCCGACGGGAGGACCGCCCGCCCCAACCGCCGTACCGTGCGGTCGAACAGCAGCACCGCCGCGGTGAGCAGCAGCGGGAGCACCAGCAGCGCGGGGATCCCATGGGTCCAGCCGCGACGGAAGGCGAGGTCAGCGGCCGGGCCGTCGAGATAAGCGAGGATGTCGACGTCGGGGAGGTTGGCGCCGATCAGGAGCGTCGCGGTCCCCAGCGCGGTGCGCCTGGCGAGACCGCTCCGCGCCAGGCCAGCCCCGACGAGGGTGTGGCAGACCGGATCTATGCCAGCCTCGCATCGAGTTCCAGCTGGACGTTGCCCTTGAGCGCCTGGGACACGGGGCAGCCGTCCTTGGCCTTCTCCGCGGCGGCTTGGAACCCTGCCTGGTCGAGGCCGGGCACCTCGCCGCGCAGCTCCAGCCGGATCTTCGTGATGCGGAACCCGTCGCCCACCTTCTCGACGGTGCAGGCCGCCTTGGTGCGGATGCGGGTGGCGGGCGTCTTGGCGGCCTCGAGGCCGGCGGAGAGGGCCATGCTGAGACATGCCGCGTGGGCGGCGGCAATCAACTCTTCGGGGTTGGTGCCCTTGGCGCTCTCGAAGCGGGTCGCGAACGAATAGTCGCCGCCGAAGGCGCCGGAGCCGGCGGTGAAGTGCCCGCGGCCGGTGCGGAGGCCGCCTTCCCAGACGGCGCTGGATGTGCTGGTGGTCAAGGGGAGATCTCCTGAGGTGGGGCCGGCTATCTGGACAGCCGGTAGTTGAAGCCGAGCGCCAGGCGGAATGGGCTCGTATCGTTGACGAAGGTCCAGCGGAACTCGACGAACGGCTTCAGCCGCTCGCTCGGGGCCGCGGTGCCGAGGCCGAAGAAGAGGTTGTACCCCGTCTTCGTGTCGCCGTTGCCAGGATGGGCGAAGGCGACGCCGCCGCCGGCATACAATCCGCCCCCCTGGCCCAGGTGGACCGCCACATCGCCGTTCGCCTGCCAGCCGGTATCGCCGTCGCGCGGAAAGAACAGGTCGCCGCTCGGCCGGAGCTCGAAGTTTCGACCCACCGGCACACTGACCTGCCCCCCCGCGCTCCAGGCGTGATTCTCGAAGTCCCGGCCCACCCGCGGTCCGACCGAGATCGGGCCGCTGATCAGTCCGCCGCCTCCGCGCCGGTACTGGGCAGCGGCGGGGGCGGGGGCGAGCAGGATGAGGAGCAGGACCACCAGAGCAGCGCCACGACACGCGGGCATCAGGTCCCCGATTCGATCGGTGGTGGGATCGGAGCAGAAGAGTAGTCGAAGCCGCCAGCGCTTCGCTACCAGCCGGGTGGTCGCTCAGGACGTCGGCACCGGGTTCCCGTCGGCGTCAACGAGATGAATCTCGCCCAGGTCGAGCTGCCGCAGGGCGGGCTCGATGCGGGCGCGGTCCCCCACGATGACCCAGACCAGATGGTCCGGCTGGACGGTCCGCGCGGCGGCGTCCGCCACGGTCGCCGACGTCTGGGCCCGCACCTTGTCGGCGTAGGTATCGAAATAGCGGTCGTCGAGCCCGAAGGCGACGATCTCGCTGATGGTGAACGCCACGGCGCCCATGGTTTCCCACGATCCGGGCAGGGTCAGGGTCAGAGACGCCTTGGCCCGCTCGAGCTCGTCGGGCTCAATCGGCCGCTCGCCCAGGATCCCCCGCAGCTCCTTCCGGAGCTCGATGATCGCGTCCCCGGTCCGGTCGGTCTGCACCGGCGCGTAGGCTATGAACGGCCGCGGGCCGCGCGCGTCGCGGATGAAGCTGTACGCGCCGTACGACCAGTGCTTGTCCTCGCGCAGGTTCATGTTGAGGCGGGACCCGAAGTCGCTGCCGAGCACGGCGCTCATCATTTCGATGGCCGGCTCGTCGGGGTTGGCCTTCGGCGGCGCCACGTTCCCCGCGATCAGGATGCTCTGCAGGGCGCCCGGTCGGTCGAGCAGGTAGACCACCGGCTTCGGCGGCGGCGTCACCGCGGCGATGTTCTTCGTGGGGACGTCTCCCGGGCGCCATGCCGCGAACAGCCGCTCGAGCTTCGGCCGGATCTCCTCCATCGTGGTCGCGCCCACCACCACCAGCGTGGCGTGATTGGGCTTGAACCAGGTCCGGTGGAACTTCACCAGATCGTCCCGGGTGATCTTGCGGGTCGAGGCCTCGGTGCCGGAGCCGGTCCACGGATTGGCATAGGCGTGGCCTTCGCCGAAGACCAGGCGCGGAAAGACCCGCAGCGCCATGCCGACGGGATCGGCCTTCTCGCGCTGGATCTGCACCAGGCGCTGCTTGCGCAGGCGCTCGAAGTCGGCCTCGCGGAATGCGGGATGGAGGATCACGTCCGCGTAGAGCCGGAGCGCGGGGTCGAGCCGCTCGCGCAGCGCCTCCATCGAGACGCTCGACACGTCGAGCCGCGACGAGGCCCCGAGGGTGGCGCCGAGCTCCGCGAGGCGATCGCTGATCTGGAGGGCGTTCAGCGTCGTGGTTCCCTCGTCCAGCATGTTCATTGCCAGGCTGGCGGTGCCCGGGTGGGCGAACTGGTCGGACGCGGATCCCGCGTCGACCAGCAGGTCGAAGCGCACTTGCGGGATGGCCCGGCGCTCGGCCAGCACCACCTGCAGGCCGTTCGAGAGCGTGGCACGCTCGAGCGCGGGGAACTGCGCTCTGGGCGGCGGGCCGACCTCCGGAAGCTTCGAGCGATCCGCCCCCGCCCCCGCCGGCGCGAGGGCGTAGTCGGGGAACGGCTGGACCTCCAGCGTATACACGCCGTCCGAGAGCCAGCGCACGGCCGCGCCGCGCACCTGGGCCGCGGTGGCCCCGGCCACCCGCTTGAGCTGCGTCCGGTAGAAGTCGGGTCGGCCGGCGAAGACCTCGCCTTTGGCCAGCACGTCCGACTTTCCGCCGAAGCCGCCGATACGCTCCACCCCGCGGATGAATCCCGCCCGGGCGAGGGTCTTGGCGCGCAGGAGCTCGACCGGAGTGGGCCCGGTTGCGAGGAAGCGGGCCAGCTCCTCCTGGATCGCCCGTTCCACCTTCGCGGGGTCCACGCCGGGCCGGACGCCGGCCTCGATGCTGAAGAGGCCACCGATCTCGCGCAGGTCGAGCGAGGCGTCCACGTCGGTGGCGGTCTGCTCGTCGAACACCAGGCGCTTGTACAACCGGGACGATTTCCCGGTGCTCAGTACCGACGCGGCCAGGGTGAGATAGTCGGCGTCGGCGGCACCCCACTGCGGGACGTTCCACACCTGGTAGAGCCGCGCCTGGGGAACCCGGTCCTGCATGACCCCGCGCTGGCTGCCGGTCCGCTTGGCGATCCAGACGCCCTGCCGGGCGGTGGGCGGCCCCGACGGGATGTCGCCGAAGTAGTGCTCGACCTTCTCGCGGGCGGTCTTGGCGTCCACGTCGCCCGCCACGACCAGGACGGCGTTGGCGGGTCCGTAGTGCGTCTGGAACCACTCTTTCACGTCGTCCAGCTTGGCGGCGTCGAGGTCCTCCATCGATCCGATCACCGTCCACGAATAGGGGTGGTTCGCGGGATAGAGCCGGGGGGTCAGGAAATCCCACACCTTGCCGTACGGCTCGTTCTCGCCTTCGCGCTTCTCGTTCTGGACCACCCCGCGCTGCTCGTCGAGCTTCGCCTGGCTGATCGCGCCGACCAGGTGCCCCATCCGGTCCGACTCGAGCCACAGCGCCAGGTCGAGGGCTGACGACGGGACGTTCACGAAGTAGTTGGTCCGGTCCTCGCTGGTGGTGCCGTTGAGCCCGGTGGCCCCGACCCGCTCGAGCGGCGCCTGGAATTCCTTGTCGTAGTGCTCGCTGCCATTGAACATCAGGTGCTCGAACAGGTGGGCGAGGCCGGTTCGGCCGGGAAGCTCGTTCTTCGAGCCGACGTGATACCAGACGTTCACCGCGACGATCGGCGCCTTGTGATCTTCGTGAACCAACAGGGTGAGGCCGTTGGGAAGGACGAAGCGCTCGTAGGGGATGTCGGCGGTGGACTGGGCCGCGAGCGGGGCGGCGAGCAGGGTCAGCAGGAACGATGCTTGGATAGTGACGAACGACACGGTGGTCTCGAGGAGTGAGGGGGCAACGAAGGGCCGATCACGCCGACTCCTGACGCAGCGCTGTCCCCGGAAGTGTCACGCCTGCCGGCCAGCTCCTTCGGGGTCGCCGAGCGCCTGACGGACCGAGCGGAGGAGCCGATCCAGCGAGAACGGCTTCTCGAGGAGCTCGGTCCCCGGCTCGAGCAGGCGGAGCCGCGCGATCGAAGCGTCGCGGGTGCCGGACACGTACAGCACCTTGATGGCGGGCCGATGGATGCTGAGCCGCGCGGCCAGTTCGCGCCCGCTCAGCTGCGGCAGCAGCATGTCGGTCACCAGCAGGTGGATGTGGCCGGGGTGCCGGTCGGCGATGGCGGTGGCCGCCTCGGCATCGGGCGCGGCGAGCACGGTGTAGCCGACCCGCTCGAGCACTCGGCGGGCGAGCTCGCGCACCTGCTCCTCGTCCTCGACCAGGAGGATGGTCTCGCTGCCGCCTGCCGGCTCGCGCGCGCCGGTCGGGCCGCCGACAGGCCCCGTGCCCTCGTGGCGGGGGAAGTAGATCGTGAACGACGTGCCGCGGCCCGGCTCGCTCGCGACCTCGATGTGACCGCCGCTCTGCTTCACGACCCCGTACACCGAGGCGAGCCCGAGCCCCGCCCCCTCGTTGGGCGCCTTGGTGCTGAAGAACGGCTCGAAGATCCGCTCGAGCGTCGACGCGTCCATGCCGCGGCCGGTGTCCCGCACCTGCAGCACGACGTAGACGCCAGGCCGCTGTCCTCCCGACAAGCGGGCCGCGCCGATTCCCTCGAGCCGCTCCTGGCGCGTAATCAGCTCGAGCGTACCGCCGTCGGGCATCGCGTCGCGGGCGTTCGCGCTGAGTTGGGTCAGGACCTGCTCGATCTGGTTGGGGTCGGCCACAATCGGGTCGAGGCCGGGAGCGGGGGTGGAGACGACCTGCACCCGCGGGCCCACCAGCCGCCGCAGCGTCGAGAGGCTCCCGGCCACGAGCTGGTTCAGGTCGAGGACCCGGGGGGCCAGCACCTGGCGGCGGCTGAAGGCGAGCAGCTGCCGCGTCAGGCTCGCGGCGCGGTCGGCGGAGCGCTGGATCTGCGCGAGGTCCTCGCGAGCGAGATTCGAGAGGCCGGGGTCCTCCTGCAGCAGGGCGACGTGCCCGATGATTCCGGTGAGCAGGTTGTTGAAATCATGGGCGATGCCCCCGGCCAGCTGGCCGATCGCCTGCGCCCGCTCGGCGCGCACGAACCGCCGCTCGAGGTGCCGGCGATCGGTGACGTCGGTGGCGCATCCGACGAAGCCGAGCAGCTCTCCGGCGGGCCCGTATCGCGGCCCACCCGCGTCCAGCAGCCAGCGATACTCCCCGTCGTGGCGCAGCATCCGGCACTCGAGCTGGAAGCCGCTCCGCGCCGCCACGGCCCGCCGGATCTGCTCCAGGGCGCCGGGGCGGTCCTCGGGATGGAGCCGGTCCGCCCAACCGCTCCCGAGCTCCGCCGCAAGGGGCCGGCCGGTGAACTCGAGCCAGCGGGCGTTGACGTAGTCACACGACCCGTCGGCGGTCGTGGTCCAGACCATCACGGGAAGCGTCTCTGGGCTCAGGCGCGCATCGGTGGCGGTCCCGAGCCGGAACTGGAGCTCGCGGGTGGCCAAGGCGGCTAGATCGTGCAGGTCGGCCAGCTCCGGCTCGGTCCAGACGCGGGGCTGGTAGTCGACAACGCACAGCGTGCCGAGCGGCAGCCCGTCGGGAGTGAGCAGCGGCACACCCGCGTAGGCCACGAACCCGAACTCCGTGACGGCGAGAATGTCGCGCAGGACGGGATGCTTTCGCAGGTCCTCGACGACAAGCTCTGCCCGCGAGGCGACGGCGTACTGGCACAACGAGTGGGTGAGCGGGGTCTGGCGCGCCGTGGACAACGGCTCCGGCAGACCCTGGGCGCTCGCGAAGAACTGCCGGTCGTCGGTCACCAGGCAGACGAGGGCGACCGGCGCGCGGAGGAGCCGGGCGGCGAGCCGGGTCAGGCGGTCGAGGGCCGGGTCCGCCGCGCTGTCGAGCAGCCCGGTGCGGCGCACCGCCGCCACTCGTTCCGGGTCATGGAGCGAGGTGAGAAGATCCTTCTCTAGGTCCAAGGGCAGGACTCCGGGGGCCGGATGGAGGTCTGGGGTAGCCTAATTTCGCGGGTCGCGAGGGACGCGGCAAGAGTGCTGGCGCTGGCGATGCGTCCAAGTCGCCCCTACTCTTGGGCATGCAATTTCTGGATACCAAGCGCCAGCGGGCGGCCGTGGTCATTCTCGTGCTGGGTCTCGGGCTCGGCTACGCCCTGTGGCCGTTCAGCACCGGATTGATGGGGGCCCTGGTCCTGTACGTCGTGTTCAACCCGGTCTACCGGGGACTCGTGGCGCGCGGGCTGAAGGCGGGGCTGGCGGCGGGCATCGTCGTTCTACTGGCTCTGGTGCTCGTCGTGGGACCGGGGATCTCCTTCATCGGGCTGGTGGCGAACGAAGCCCAGGCGATGGCGACGGGGGTGATCCAGAGCCCGCTGCTCGCCCGGCTGCGCGAGCTGCGGGTGGGGCCCTACGACATCGGCGCCCAGATCGAGGCGCTCGGCTCCCAGGTCGTCTCCTGGGTCGGCAGCAGCGCGCTCAGAGTCGTGGGCACGGCCACCCGGTTGGGAATCCAGCTCACGATTTCGTTCTTCGGTCTGTTCTACCTGCTCGTCGCGCCGGCCGGCGCGTTCACCGCCGCCCGCCCCTTCATTCCCTTCTCGGCGAAGAACGCCGAAGTGCTCCGGGCGCGCTTCCGCGACGTGACCTTCTCGACGCTGGTCGGCACCGGCCTCACGGCGGCGGTGCAGGGCCTGCTCGTGGGCCTCGCCTTCTGGGTGACCGGTCTCTCGAACGCGGTCTTCTGGGGCGTGGTGACGGTCATCGTGGCGATCCTGCCGGTGGTGGGCAGCGGCCTGATCTGGGTCCCGGGGGCCGCCGCTCTGGCGATCGCAGGGCGCTACGGCTGGGCGATCGCGCTGGTGATCTGGGGCGTGGTAATGGTGGGCAACGTGGACAACGTCATCCGGCCATACGTCTTCCGCCGCTGGGCGCGGATCCACCCGTTCATCACGGTGATCGGCGCCTTTGCCGGGATCAACTGGTTCGGGCTCCTCGGCCTGCTGATCGGGCCGCTCGCCATCTCCTACTTCTTCGAGCTGATCCGGATGTACCGGGACGAGTACCTCGAAAGCGAGGCCCCGGCCCGGGTCTGACCGCTAGATCCGGCCCCGGATGCTCGCGGTGACGCGATCGGCCATTTCCTGCGCCGCCTGGCGCAGCTCGAGCAGCTCCCGCTGGTGCGCGCCGAGCGTGCCCGCATCGAGATCGGAGATGACGGCCCGGCAGATCTCCGTGGCCCGCCGGAGCCGGAAGCGCAGCAGCACGGGCTCCGGGTCGCCCGAGCCCGCTGCCGAGATGACGGCCCACAGCCGGAGCCGCGCGTCGTCGATGGCCGCCTTCAGGTCGTCCAGCCCTTCGTCGGGAAGGTCCCCATGCCGGAGCTTGGCCTCGATGGACTGCACGGTCGCGCGGATCGTCTGAATGGGGTTCTGCAGAGCGGCCTCCGCCATCGACTTCTCCTCTCGGTTGATGGGACCCTGGCCGCTGGATGCCGCGTGCGGCGGCGCCTCTAACGATCACGGACCTGGCGGTCGATCCGTTCCAACACGTCCCGGGCCACCGCGCGCAGCTGCAAGAGCTCGCCTTGATGTGCGCCCAGCGCCTGCTCCTCGAGGTCCTTGGTCACGTTGCCGCAGATCTCGATCGCGCGCCGGAGTCGGAACCGCAGCAGGAGCCCGGCGCGGTCGTCGGACCTCGCCGCGGCCAGGGCCGCCCAGACGCGCAGCCTGACGTCGTCCACGGCGCTCTTGAGATCTTCGAGGGCGTCGGAGGGTAGCTGATCTCCATCGACCAGTTCCAGATCGATGGCCTGGAGCTTGATGCGGAGGCTGGCGAGGGGGTCTCGCAGGCCGATATGGCTCATCGCTCTCCTCGTGCTACGTACTCAACCCGGCGTGGTACAAGCGGGCGAGCGAGCAACGTTCAGCAGCGCGGCGCGCTCCCGTACGGGCCGCACTTTCAAAGCGACCGGGCTGAGTGATGGTTGCCAGGTAATCCCCCAAACTCGCCAACGCACACGCACGTCCACATGACTTGACGATACGGCAAGAGGGGCAGCCCCTCGCGGGACTGCCCCCTGTTCGCGTTATCCCCGCTCGCCGTTGAGGCGCGTCAGCTCCACCCGGCGGTTCTGCGCCCGCCCGGCGGCCGTCTTGTTGGACGCGATCGGCCTGCTCGGGCCGAAGCCCGCGGCGGTGAGCCGATCGGCCGCCACGCCCTTCGAGATCAGGTACTGGCGCACCGACTCCGCCCGCGCGGCCGAGAGCCGCTTGTTCAGCGCCGCCGATCCCCTGCTGTCGGTGTGGCCGCCGACCTGCACCCTGATCTCCTCGTTGGCCACGAGCGACTCCGCGACGCCGTCGAGAATCGCCCGCGATTCCGGCGTGAGTTCCGCCTTGCCGGTCTCGAAGTTCACGCCCTCGAGGATGAGCGCCTTCTTGCCCGGCTCGAAGAGCACCTGGCAGCCCTCGTCGTCCACCTTGACACCGGCCGGGGTGCTCGGGCAGCGGTCCTTGTCATCGGTCACGCCGTCGCCGTCCGAGTCCTTGGGCAGCGAGCAGCCGCTGGCGTCCACCTTGTCGCCGGCCGGCGTGTCGAGGCACTTGTCGACGTTGTCGAGCACGCCGTCGCCGTCACCGTCCTTCGGCAGCGAGCAGCCCTTGGCGTCCACCTTGTCGCCCGCCGGCGTGTCCGGGCACTGATCCACGTTGTCGAGCACGCCGTCGCCGTCGGCGTCCTTGGGCAGCGAGCAGCCGCTGGCGTCCACCTTGTCGCCGGCCGGCGTGTCGAGGCACTGATCCACGTCGTCGAGCACGCCATCGCCGTCGCTGTCCTTGATGGTGCAGCCCTTGGCGTCGACCTTGTCGCCGGCGGGCGTGTTCTTGCACTGGTCCACGTCATCCGGTACGCCGTCGCCGTCCTTGTCCCGGACCCCGCGCTTCCCGCCGAACAGGAAGCTCAGGCCGGGCTGGATGCCCCAGTTGATGTTGTCGGAGACCCCGTTGTCGGGCGAAGGGATGTAGTCGAGGTAGGTGTCGATCCGAATCGAGGTCACGTCACCCAGGCCGAGCCGCACGCCAATGCTGCCGGTGGCGCCGTCGTCGGACAGGTCGTAGTCCTTCCGGTAGAGCGTGTGGACGTATCCCGCGCCGAACACGAGGCCGACGTGCTCGCCGGCCGGCACGTTCAGCGCCAGCTTGGCCCGGAGCGGGATGTAGGAGACGTCGGTTCCGAGGGCCCCCTCGGCGGGGACGTAGGCGCCTTCGCCCTCGATGGCCAGATGATCGGACAGGAAGATGCCCAGCCGCCCCCCCGGCCCGGTCCGGCCCTGGGTGATCCTGAGTGAACGGTCGAAGTAGCTCACCTGCGGGAACAGTCCGAACTCGAATTGGCCCGCATGCTGAGCGGTGGCTTTCGAGACGACCGCGACGGTCGCCAGCAGGACCAGGGCAAACCTTCGCATCATTCCTCCTCGAGCGATTGGGCGGATCCGGAAACGCTGTGCACGGCTGTGCATGTGGGGACGGAAACGCCCCCAATATACCTCGGCTACCCCGACGGAGGGCAATGGGTACGGGCGGGCGCTGAAGGCTATTTTAGGAAGCGCGCGCCCCACAGGGTCGAGGGCCCTTCGCCGCGCTCAGGGTACCCCGGGCTCGGGAACGATTCGTTCGGTGGAGGTGATCCCATGATCGCAGCTCGGCCGGAGTTCGCCCATCGGTTCGTGCCCGCCGCGCGCCCGGG
>DAIPLK010000033.1:17169-21952 GCA_036769285.1 Gemmatimonadales bacterium
TGGGTCTCGAGCGGATGGACCGTGGTCATGCCAGCGCCGCGCGGGCCAGCGCGCGCAGCGTCCCGCCGAAGACCACCTGGTGCACCGGCCAGAGCGAGTACCAGTAGATCTGGCCGAAGAGGCCGGCGGGGTCGAAGATCGCGGTCTGGCGGATGGTGCTGCCGGTCCCGTTTCGGTCCACCTCGAACTGCAGCCAGGCCCGTCCCGGCAGTCGCATTTCGGCCGAGAGCCGAAGCAGGCGGTCGGGCTCGATCGCTTCCACTCGCCAGAAGTCGAGCGTGTCGCCCGGCACCAGCCGCTCGGGGTCGCGACGGCCGCGCCGCATTCCCGGCCCCCCCACCAGCAGGTCGAGGAATCCGCGCAGCTTCCACAGGAGCGTGGCGTGGTACCACCCTCTCGCGCCCCCGATTCGCCGGATCGGCGCGAATGCACGCGCCGGATCACAGGCCACGGCGATCGACCGGGAGTCCACCAGCCGCGTACCGAACCGAGTGCCGCCCCACCCCTGGCGGCGACCAGCGGCGCTGAGCGCGTCGGACCATCGCGTGGCCGCGAAGGCATCGTCCTCGTTGACTAGCGCGCGGGACATCGCGTCGGCCATCCCCTGTGGCTTCACCGTGAACGCGCCGAGCGCGCTGTCATCATGCACCACGGTCTCGTTGCGCAGGCTCTCCACCAGCGCCCGGCCCACCCGCGCATACACCGGCGTCACCAGACCAAGCCAGAGGCTGGAGAGCCGGGGCGTGAGCACGGGCACCGAGATGAAGCGCCGGTGGAGCCCGCGCTGCCGGGCGTACTCCCGCATCAGGTCGCCGTAGGAGACGCGATCGGGCCCGCCGATCTCGAACACGGCGCTTCCCTCCCGCTCGAGATCCAGCGCCTCGACCAGGTAGGCGATCAAGTCCTCGATCCCGATCGGCTGGGTCAGGGTGGCGACCCACCTGGGCGTGATCATGATCGGCAGTGTCTCCACCAGGGCGCGGACCATCTCGAACGAGAGGCTGCCCGAGCCGAGGATGATCGAGGCGCGGAGCTCGATGGTAGCAACCCCCTCGTCCCGCAGGATGCGGCCGACCTCCTGCCGGCTGCCGAGGTGGGTGGACAACGCGTCGCCCCGGCCGAGGCCGCCCAAATAGATGACGCGCCGGACCCCGGCGGCGCGGGCCGCCCGCGCGAAGTTGCGCGCCCCCGCACGGTCGGCGTCCTCGAATGACTCGGTCGAGTCCATCGAATGCACCAAGTAGTACGCGGTGTCCACGCCGGTTAGCGCGGTGGCGAGCGAGGCGGGGTCGAACACGTCGCCGGCCACGACCTCGATGGCGGGCGCCACCCGCGGCCGGAGATGCTCGGGACGACGGACCATGCAGCGGAGCCGCAGGCCCCGGCCCTCGAGTGCCGCCAGCAGCCGGCCGCCGACGTAACCGGTGGCGCCGGTAAGCAGGACGAGACGGGTAGCGGTCACGACGGAGCGCCGCCGCGTAGCCCGCGTAGTGCCGCGCGAAGGCTGGCCAAATCGGTCAACAGCTGGGCCTCGGCCACGGCGGTCTCATGGGCGTAGGCGGTGGCGGCTGTCCCGCCCACCAGCAGGGCCACGCCGGTGGGCAGCGCCTGTCGCAGAGCGCGGATGTGATCGCCGACAGCAGGGTCATCGGTGGGGTGCACGATGCTCAGCGCCACTGCTCGCGCGGCGGTGCGTCGGGCGGCTTCCGCGATCTCGTCCACCGGCAGGTCGGCGCCGAGGTAGGTCACCCGCCATCCCTCGGCGGCGGCGGTCGCGGCCGCCAGCAGGGCGCCTCCCTCGTGGATCTGGCCCGGTGGCGTCGCCGCCACCAGCACGGGCGCCGCGGCTCCCGCCTGCGCCATCTCCCGCAGCCAACCAAGGACCTGGTGCACCACCGCCGTGGCGAGGTGCTCCTGCGCGATGGTCATCCGGCCGCCGCGCCAGCGCTCGCCGATTTCGACGAGCATGGGGCTCACGACCTCGTCCAGCAGGCGCGGCACGCCGAGGGACACGGCGCCGCGCTCCAGCCCGCGCCGAAGCCCGGCGGCGTCCAACGCTTCGATGGCCCGGAGCGCGCCAGCGCGCGATTCCTCAGCGCTCCGCCCGTCCGTGGAGGTCACCCCCGCGGCGTGCCCAGCCTGGGCCAGCCGCCTCAGCTCGGGGATGGGGAGCCGGGCCAGCTGGCTGATCGGGTCGCCGCCGGCGGTCAGGGCCTGCAGCAGGGTCAGGCGCTCGAGGTCGGCATCGGAATAGAGCCGCTGACCCCCCTCGGTTCGGGTCGGGGTAACCGCGCCGTAGCGGCGTTCCCAGGCTCGGAGGACGTGGGTGGAGAGCCCGGTTCGGCTGGCCACCACGCGCACCGGATGGCGGGGGAGTTCGCTGGAGGCTGGTGCTCGGGCAGCGGGCATGCGGGGACCATAACTATTTGTCTAAGTAACGTCAAGGTAAATGCCTAGACATACCCTTGACATAAGCCAGAAATACGCCTATTTTATTCGACACAAGTTAGACAGCATAACCACAACCACTGGAGCAATATCATGAAGAAGCTGGACGTTGCCGCCGCCGTGCTGCTGGTCATCGGCGGCCTGAACTGGGGCCTGATCGGTCTGGGCGGCCCCGACATCGTGGCCACCCTGTTTGGCCAGGCCAGCGGGCTGAGCCGCACGGTGTACCTGCTCGTGGGTCTCAGCGCGGTGTGGCAGGCGCTGCAGTGGAAGGCGATTCAGCTCCGCTGGCTGTCCCGCCCGCGGGCGGCGGTCGCGGCCGCGGCGTTGGCGTTGATCGCGGTGTCGCCGCTGCAGGCGCAGCTGGCGGCCGAGAAGTCGATGGAGCCGGGCACGATCGTGGAGACCGCCGTCGCGGCGGGACCGTTCAAGACCCTGGCCGCGGCGCTGCAGGCCGCCGACCTGGTCACCGCCCTGTCGGGCGCCGGGCCGTTCACCGTGTTCGCCCCGACCGACTCGGCGTTCGCGAAGCTCCCCGCAGGCACCGTGCCCGCCCTGCTCGAGGACAAGGCCAAGCTGACCTCGATCCTCACCTATCACGTGGTCGCCGGGCGCATCAGCGCCGCGGATCTAAAGGCCCGCGCCGACAAGGACGGCTACGTCACCCTCAAGACGCTGCAGGGTGGCGACCTCCGGATTCACCTGGCCGGCAGCAAGGTGCACGTGGGTGAGAAGTTCGCCAACGTCACCGCGGCGGACGTGGCCGCCAGCAATGGCGTCATCCACGTGATTGACGCAGTGCTGTTGCCCGGAAAGTAGGCCAGGCAGGACGCAGGATCCGCCGCATCAGTCTGCCGGGGCAGGACTCCCGATCGGGATGGTGCGGCGGAGGGCTCTGGTATCCGCAGATGAGGCATCAAGCAGGTTCGCGTTGGTTTGCAGTTCACCTTGCACCAGGAGTTTGACGCATGACCACGGCTACTCAGGCGCCGACAATTCACAAGGACATTGTCGACACCGCCATCGATACCGGCTCGTTCAAGACGCTGGCCGCTGCGCTTACCGCGGCCGGCCTGGTAGAGACTCTCAAGGGTGCTGGTCCGTTTACCGTATTTGCCCCGTCCGACGCCGCGTTTGCCAGGCTCCCGGCCGGAACAGTCGAGGCATTGCTCAGCGATAAGCCCAAGTTGACCGCGATCCTCACGTACCACGTGGCGCCGGGGCTCCTCATGGCGGCGGACGTCGCCTCGATGGCGACGGTCAACACGGTGCAGGGTGGCGCGCTCAAGATCGCCGCCAGGGATGGCAAAGTGATCATCAATGGCGCTAAGGTCGTGACCGCCGACGTTCGGGCCGCGAACGGCGTCATTCACGTCATCGACGCGGTGCTACTCCCCAGCTGACCGCGGCAACGGGAGCGGTATCCCTTCGTTCTGGATACCGCTTTCGCCCCGGTATTCGCGTCGGCGACCCGGATCGACCGCACCGGGTGGAGGAGTTGGACGCCACGCCAGCGGCCGCACAACCATTCACAACAATTGGTTCCCGCGATCGAGGTTGCCTGCCGGCGATCTCGGCGGAGCACCGGAGAGGCTGAGTCTCGTGACGACTCACAGCAGGGATAGAGCTCGGCGGCTGGTTCTGTTGGCGTCGTTCATCGGGTTGGCGCTGAAGGAAGGGGGCTCAAGATGAGCAACACCATGATATTTGGTATGGGCGTCCTGGTCACGCTCATCGTGCTGGCGGGCATGGTTCCACTCTGGTGGGCCGCCGTGCTTGACGGTCGCCTGGACCAGTAACCAAGCCGCGATGTACCGCCCCTCGTGGGGCGGCAGAGCTGCTTCCGCCGTACCGTTCTCGAGGAGACAGTAATGCCGGATGAACGGGCATACTGATTCTTGGCGTCACGGACGACACCACCTTCTCACGGATGACTCCAGAGCGAAGGCAGAGAGCTGAGAACTGATCGCTCGCGCCATCCCCGAAGTTCCCTTCCTGTCTCCAAGTCCTCGGGCGGTGGCTCAGCGGGCGCGGGTTCGGTCTTTGTTCTCTTTCGCGCAAGCCCACCGCATCGCATTGGTAGATTCTCGCCGCGCTCGCGCGGCACTCCGGGCGCTGGCGCCGCCCTCCTCTCCTCTCCTCTCGCCGGCTGGCGCCAGCGCAGCCGGCCCGTCGCCCTGAGGACCTATGTGATGCTCTCAGCCGCCCTCGAACACGAGCGCCTGCTCATCGCCGGACGCCTCCTCTCCGAGATCGAACGCCGTCACGGACTTCCGCACCCGATTCAACGCGAGCTTCACGCCGTCATCATGGACCGCTTCCTCGCCGTGTACCT
>DAIPLK010000034.1:0-21931 GCA_036769285.1 Gemmatimonadales bacterium
GAGACGACGCCGCCGGTAACGAAGATGTACTTGGTCGCGTTCGGACCCGTGGTCATACGCCTCACCCCTGTAGTGCGTGCCAGTGGGCTTCCGCCCGTCGGAGATCCTCCGGCGTGTCCACGCCGGGAAGCGCCGGCTCGGTCAACCGGGCGACGCCAATCGTGAGCCCGCAGTGGAGCGCCCGAAGCTGCTCCAGGCGCTCGGCCAGCTCGGCCGGGCTCGGCGGCGCTGCGACCCAGCGCTCGAGCGCCGCGCGCGTGTACACGTAGAGGCCCACGTGCTGCCAGTAGAGACCCTCCGTCGGATCGGTCGGCTCGCGGCGATGGGGAATCACCGCCCGCGAGAAGTACAACGCCCGGCCCCGCGCATCCGTCACGACCTTGACCCGGGCCGGATCGGCCGCGTGCTCGACGGCCAGGGGCGAGGCGGCCGTGCCGATGTCGTCGCCCCCGGCCACTCGCTCGACCGCCCCCGCCAGCGCCTCTCGCGGCAGGAACGGCTCGTCGCCCTGGATGTTCGCCACCACCTCGAAACCGGCGAATTCGAGGCGCCGAGCCGCCTCGGCTACGCGGTCCGTGCCCGAGAGGTGGCCGTCGTGAGTCAGCACCGCGCGCACCCCCGCCCGCTCGACGACCTGGGCGATCATGTGGGAGTCGGTCGCGACCACCAGTTCCTGCATGACGCCCTGCTCCATGACGCGCTGAATCACCCGGGTGATGAGCGGCTCACCGGCCAGCAACTGGAGCGGTTTGTTGGGGAGACGGGTGGAGCCTAGACGAGCCGGAATGACACCCAGGACGCGCATCACGAAAGGTAATAGCGGGCGGGGGGCCAGTCAAAAGTCGTGCCGGGGACGGAGCGGAGTGCCTATGGGTAGTGTTGCGAATGGGTTAGGACAGGGTGGCTTCGGCGGTTCGTTCTCCCACCAGCGAAAGGAAGTTGGCCAAGATGCGCTTCCCATGGTCGGTGCCAACCGACTCCGGATGGAACTGCACGCCATAGACCGGCAACCGCCTGTGGCACAGCGCCATGATCTCGCTCCCGGTGGGCCGGTCGTCGGACCAAGCGGTCGCCTCCAACTCATCCGGCAGCCCCCCAGGAGCCACGACGAGCGAGTGGTAGCGCATCACCTCGAAGGGCGAAGGGATCCCCCGGAAGAGCGGGTGGTGAGTGTGCGCGACCATGGTCGTCTTGCCGTGCATGAGCCGATCGGCCCGCACCACCCGGCCGCCGAACGCCTCGCCGATGCATTGGTGGCCCAGACAGACGCCGAGCAGCGGGACGCCCGCCTCGGCGGCGGCCCGGACCAGGGGCACGCTGATCCCGGCTTCGCGTGGCGTGCAGGGCCCCGGTGAGATGACGATCGCCGCGGGCTGGAGCGCCATCGCAGCGTCCACGCTCAGCGCGTCGTTCCGGTGAACCACCGGATCTGCACCGAGCTCCCCGGCGTATTGCACGAGGTTATAGGTGAAGCTGTCGTAATTGTCGAGGACGAGCAGCATGATCCCCGAAGCTAGCGGCCCCCTGCCGAGTCCGCCATGCGGGTCAGCGCCTCGCGCAGCGAATCCGCCCGGCGCTTGCCTTCGACGCGCAGCGAGTCGCCGAGCTTCGAGCGGACGAGCCGTATGGCGGCGTCGCGCTGTTCCCGCGCCGTCGCGAGGGTATCCGCGGCCTGTTCTGCCTTGCCTGCCAGCGATTCGGCCCGCTGCACCAGCACGTCGGCCGAGTCGGCGCCGTTGCCCCAATCGCCTTTCCGGAGGTGCTCGGCCAGGGACCGCGGCACCAGTAGCGGAACGATCACGTCCCCGGGCTTGAGCCGGACCTTGCCAAATTCGACGAAGGCGGAATCATTGGTCGCGCAGAAGAAGAACGTCCGGTCGCCGAAACGGGTGACATGCACGTTGATGTCTCCGGGAACGCTCGAGTCGCTCTCGACATTGGCCGCCAGCCGGCAGCCGGCGAGCCCTTGGGCCACGAGCGAGTCGTCGAGCTTCACCTCGAGGTCCACCGAGGACACCTTCTTTGGGGTGTCACGATTGACGACCAACCGTTCCAACTGCCCCAGCTTGTTTCCGTCCAGTTGGAACGGGACGAAGGGCAGCGGGAAACTCAGCGGGCCCGTGCCGGACACGACCGCGTTCACCTTCACCACCCCGCGTCTCCACAGGGTGACGCCGACCATGCCGATGGCGAAGATGGCCAGGGCGCCGGCCAGGATCCGCATCCAGTAGCTTCGCATAAGGTTCGGCCTCCAGGGCCGCGCACAGGGTTCCGCACCCGAAGGGGAAACATGTTCCAACGAGAGACGTTCAGGTACCGTCGAAAGTTTCACCGCCCGGGCCCCGTGCGGGAGTGCGGGCGGCTTTCGAGGGGCCCGTGATCGTCGTCGAGGAGCTGGAGAAGCTGTATGACGACATCCCCGCCGTTCGGGGACTCACGTTCCAGGTGCAGCCCGGCGAGGTGCTCGGACTCGTGGGACCCAACGGGGCCGGCAAGACGACCACCATCCGCAGCATCGCCGGGATCATCATCCCCAGCCGGGGCCGGATCAGCATTGGCGGGCACGACCTGGCGAAGGACGCGGTGGCCGCGAAGTCGCTGCTGGCGTTCATTCCGGACGAGCCGCACCTGTTCGAGTATCTGACCGTCGAGGAGCACCTCCGGTTCGTGGGGCGGCTCTACCAGGTCGCCGACGTCGGCGAACGGATCCCCGGGATGCTGGAGGAGATGGAGCTGGCGACCAAACGGTCGGCCCTGCCGGGCGAGCTGTCCCGCGGAATGAAGCAGAAACTGGCGATTGCCTGTGGCCTGCTGCATGAGCCCCGGGCGTTGCTGCTGGACGAGCCGCTGACCGGTCTCGACCCGGTGGGCATCCGGCGGATGAAGGCCACCATCGTCCGGCGCGCGGAGAAGGGTGCGGCCGTCATTCTGAGCTCCCATCTCCTGCACGTCGTCGAGGAGATCTGCACGCGGGTGCTGGTCATGAACCGGGGAGAGGCGGTGGCGTTCGGCACGATCGCCGAGATCGTGGCGAGCCGGCCGGCGCTGGCCGGCCGCCGTCTCGAGGACGTCTTCCTGGCGCTCATCGGCCCCGGCGGGGAGCCGCAAGCGTGATCCGGGCTTTCGCCTATCTCGCCTGGCGCTCGGCCTACCATCGCGGCGTCCGGCAGCTCCGGAAGCTGCGCAGTCCCCGCTACCTGGCCGCGCTCGGACTGGGAGTCAGCTATCTGTGGGTGATCGCCGTCCAGCAGCGTCCGCAGCCAGCGCCTGCCTCGGTGGTCGGCGCTCCGTGGATCGAGCTGCTCGGGGCCCTCGCGGTCCTTGGCGCCGTGCTCTGGGGCTGGATCTTCGGCGTCGAGCGCCGCGTGCTGGCCTTTACGCCCGCCGAGGTGACATTTCTCTTCGCCGGTCCCGTGAGGCGCCGCGAGCTGGTTCAGTACAAACTGCTCCGGAATCAGCTCCTCATCCTGTTCAACTCCCTGCTCTGGACCCTCATCCTGGCGCGAGAGCGATTCGGCACGTCGCCGTGGCTGCGCGCGCTCTCCATCTGGGTGCTGCTCACGACCATCTCCTTCCACCGCCTGGGTGCCTCGTTCGTGCGGACCAGCGTGCTGGAGCACGGGCGGATTGCGCTCCGACACCGAATCGTCTCGCTCACGCTCCTCGGCACCATGGTCGTGGGGCTGGTGTGGAGCGTTCGCGGCACCCTGCCGATGCTGGCGACCGGGTGGGCGGGGGGCCCGATGTCGTTTCTGAACGCGCTGGCTCAGGCGGCCGGCCAGCCGGTTCCCCATGCGCTGCTCGTGCCCTTCCGAGCGGTGATCGGCCCGCTGGTCGCGCATTCCGCTGCCGACTGGCGGCGCGCCATGGGCCCCGCGCTGCTGCTGCTGGTGCTGCACTACGTCTGGGTAATTCGCGCCGACACCGCCTTCGAAGAAGCCGCTGTGGAGGCGTCGCTCAGGCGCGCGCGCCTTGCGGCGGAGCGAGGCGGGCCCGGCGGGACGCCGAGGCTCGCGCATCGCCACCTGCCCCCCCTGCTGCGGCTTGCCCCGGTCGGGTGGCCGGCCGGCGCCATCCTCTGGAAGAACCTGCTGGCAGTGGTGCGGACGCGCCGCGCACGGAGCATGGCCGCGAGCTTCGCGGCGGTCGGCGGGCTGGCCGGCCTGCTCTCGTTCAAGGTCGACGCCACGATCGCGGAAGTCGTCGGGTGGCTTGCGGCCATCTGGGCGGCGCTGACTCTGGTGATCGGTCCCCAGTGGATCCGCAACGATCTCAGAAACGACCTGCTCAAGCTCGACCTGCTCCGCAGCTATCCCCTGCGCGGCCGGGCCGTGGTCGCGGCCGAGACCGCCGCATCCACGATGGTCCTCACCGCGCTGCAGCTCGGACTCCTGTTCGTGGCATATCTCGCCTTTCTGGGGAACGATCGGATGGACCCGAGTCTCGAGATCCGTTCTGCCGTCCTCCTCGGCGCGGTGGTCTGCCTTCCCGGCATCAACTTCCTGGGAATGCTGATCCAGAATGGCGCCGCGCTGCTGTTCCCGGCATGGGCCCATCTGGGCAGCGGGCGACCGGGCGGCGTCGAGGCGCTCGGGCAGAACATGCTGATGATCACGGCCTATGGGGCGCTGCTCGCGGCGGGCCTCGTCGGGCCCGCCCTGCTGGCCGCCGGGCTCTTCGCGCTGCTGGAGGGCGCCATGGGATGGTGGGCCGCCGCGCCGGCCGCCGGAGTCTTGCTGGCGTCATTGGGCGCCGAGGCGGCGGTGATCCTGCGATGGCTGGGTCGGGTGTTCGAAGGAACCGACGCTGCGGAGGCGGGGATCGCGGCCTGAAGCGTGACCTGACGGTGGTCACTCACCCGGCGCATCGAAGCGGCCGAAACGGCCGAACCGCAGCGCGAGCGTGGGAAGCACGAACAGGCTGAGGGCCGTGGAGGTGAGCAACCCGCCGAGGATGACGATCGCCATGGGCCCCTCGATCTCCCGGCCGGGGTCGCCGCTTCCCAGCGCCAGCGGCAGGAGACCCAGCGCGGTGACGAGCGCGGTCATGAGAATGGGGCCCAGGCGCTCGAGCGCACCCCGCGCCGCCGTCTCGCGGCCCCAGACAGCACCCTCGGCCACGACCAGATGGTCGAAGTGCGAGACGAGCATGACGGCGTTTCGCGTGGCGATGCCGAACAGGGTCACGAAGCCCACCAGCGAGCCGAGGCTCAGCAGTCCCCCGGTCGCGAACACCGCGAGGACCCCGCCGACCAGAGCGAATGGAAGGTTGGCGAGCACGAGCAGCAGCCGGCTCGACTCGCCGAAGGCCACCCACAGCAGCATGACGATCCCCGCGCCGGCGAGCAGGCTGTCCCGCAGGAGCTCGCGCCGGGCGGCACGCTGGGCCGCGCCCGTGCCACCGACCTCGGCGTATACGCCGGCCGGGAGTTCGACCGAGGACGCGAGCCGGGTCTCGAGGTCGCGGGTGACGGCGTCGATGTCACGCCCGCGCGCGTTGGCGGTGACCGTCTGCACCCGGCGCGCTCCGACGTGGGCGATGACGAACCGCCCAGTAGTGCGCGCCACGTCGGCCACCTGGCCGAGCTCGACCTGGCGACCGCTGGATGACGTGACCGGCAGCGCGCGCAGGTCCTCGGGGCGAGTGCGACGGCCCGGAAGCAGGGTCACAACGACGTCGGTGGCGCGGTTGCCCTCGAACACCTGGGCTACCCGGGTGCCGCGGGTGGCCGTCTCGATCGCGGTGAGCACCTCGTCGGCCCGGAGTCCGTGCAGCGGCAGCGCTTCGGGACGCAGACGGACGGTGACCTCGGGTGCCACCGGCGGCGGGTCGTATTGCACGTCCGCGGCGCCGGGAACCCCGCCGAGCGTCACGGCCACCCGCCGCGCTGCTACGTCGAGGCTGTCGAGGTCGTCCCCGTAGACACGCACCACCAGCTCGGCGCTCGAGCCCGTGAGCGTCTCCTCGATCCGCTCGGCGAGGAACCCGCGGATGGCGAAGTTCACCCCCGGGAAGCCGGCCAGGATCTTCCGCAGATCGTCCTGGACAGTCTCGGCGTCCTCGCCGGTCAGCGGGACGAGATCCACCTCGAACTCGGTGTAGTGCGTGCCCCAGGTGTCCTCGGACAGCTCGGCACGTCCGATGCGCTGCGCAACCGCGCGGACACGGGAATCACGGCGGAGGGCCTCGGTGACTCGCGCCCCCAGCCGGAACGATTCGTCCAGCGAGGTGCCGGGCACTGCGGACATGTGGATGAGGTAATGGCCCTCGCGGAACTCCGGCAGAAACGTGGCGCCGAAGAACGGAACGGTGGCCACCGCCGCGGCGCAGACGAGGACCGCCCCGGCCCCGACCGTTCCCGGCCGATCCGCCAGTCGCTCCAGGACCCTTGCATACCGCGCCTTGAGCCAAGCCAGCGCCGGGGACTCGTGGGCCCGGTGGCCCCGACGACCGAGGAACAGCAGCGTCAGCGCCGGTGTGACCGTCAACGCCACCACCAGCGACGCGAGGATCGCGAGGATGTACGCCAAGCCCAGCGGGCGGAAGAGCGCACCTTGAACGCCCGTCAGCGTGAGCACCGGGACGAACACCAGGGCCACCACGAACGTGGCGTAGACCACGCTGCTACGGACCTCGAGCGATGCCTCCAGCACCACTGCCGCCGCGCTCCGCGGGGCCGCCGCTCGCGCGTTCTCCCGCAGCCGCCGCGCGATGTTCTCCACGTCGATGATCGCGTCGTCCACCACCTCGCCCAGGGCAATGGCGAGCCCGCCCAGCGTCAGCGTGTTGATGCCGAACCCGAGCCGGTCCAGCACGATGAGCGCGGCGAGCAACGACAACGGGATCGCCGTCAGGGATATGGCAGCGGCCCCGACATCCGACAGGAACACGAGCAGGATGACGGCCACGAGCACCGCCCCGAGCAGGAGCGAGGTGACGATGTTCCGCAGCGCGAGATCGATGAACTCGGACGGACGGAAGATGTCCGGGTGGAGCGTGAGGCCACCGGCCCGGATCGCCGGCTCGAGGCGGGCCAGCGCCGCCTCCGCGCGCTGAGCCACGACCTTCGTATTGGCGCCGAGCTGCGCCGAGACCACCACAACCAGGCCGCGCTGCCCGTCGACGCCGCCCTCGCCGACCCGGGGCTCGGGCGCCTCGACCACGCGACCGAGGTCGGCGAGGCGCAGCACCGAGCCTTCGCGCTCGCGCACGACGGTTTCGGCCAGGGCGGCTGGGGTAACCGCCTGCCCCTCCGCCCGGACGGTGACCCGCTGGTTGGGTCCGTCGATCACACCCGCCCCACGCACACCGGTGGCCTGCGTTGCGGCTGCCGTCACCTCGGCGACGCCGATGCCGTAGAGGCGCAGGCGCTCCGGGTCGAGCTGGATCTGAAGCTGGCGCACCTCGCCGCCGAACACCGCAACCTTGGACACGCCCGGCGTCGCCAGCAACCGGGGGCGCACGACCCAGTCCACGAACGTGCGCTGCTCCATCAGCGACCGGGTCGCGGACGTGAAGCCGACGACCAGCACCGTGCTGGATGAAGACGTGAGCGGTGTGAGCACGGGTGGCGCAACGGTTGCCGGGAGCCTCCCGGCCGCCTCACCGAGCCGCTCCGACAGCGCCTGACGCGCCCGGTAGATGTCCTGCCGCTCGGCGAGCACCGCGGTGATGACAGACAGCCCTTGGATCGATTGCGAGCGGACCGCGGCGATCCCCTCGACCCCGTTGATGGCGTCCTCGATCGGCTTGGTGACGAGGACCTCGACCTGCTCGGGGGAGAGCCCAGGCGCCTCAGTCTGGATGGACACCTGGGGCGGCGCGAACTCGGGGAAGACGTCGAGGCGTGCGCCGGCGACAATTCCGGTGCCGTAGACGACCAGGGCCACCGCCAGGCCGATGACGACGCCACGGTGGCGGATCGACTGCCGGACCAGGCTGGTCAGCATACGCAGGCGGGCGCGCTCACTCGCCCGCCTCGTCGCCCACGGTCACGCGGGCACGAAACTCCTCGGACAGCAGCTCCTGTGCTCCGCGCACCACCACCGTGTCGCCGGGAGCGAGGGGCGGCCCCGCGATCCAGCCGCCCGGCGCCGGGCCGTCGGCCGGGACGCGCACGCGCTGGAAGCGGCCGGCGGCCCGCTGGACGTAGGCCCAGGCCAGTCCTTCCCATTGGACGACCGCAGAGTCGGGCACGAGTACACCGGCACTCGAGGGGCCGCCGCCCGGGACCAGCGCGAGGACCGGCGTTCCCGGGGTGGCACCGGGCCAGCTCCGCTCGGCGCGGTACAGATAGGCGGGACGGCGGGTGAGCGGGTCCGCCTCGGGCGCAGGACCGACCAGCCGCGCAGGCACGCGCGCCGCGCCGGTGCTGAGGCTGAGGCTGGTCGTCGGCGCCGCGCCCGCGGGCTCGAGCCATGCCACCCGCACGAGCGGGCGACTGAAGTCGGCGACCTCGAGCAACGCCTGCCCCGCCTCGACCAGCGCGCCCGGCTGCGCACCTACGTGGGTGACCACGCCGGCGATAGGGAGCGAGAGCGGCCGTGCGTCCGACACCTGGGCGATCTCGACACCCGCGGCCACACGCTCGCCCAGGCCCGGCCAGCGCGCGCCCACGGGCACCGTGAATCGCCCCGACACGGGAGCGCGGAGCACCGTGGTCCGCTCGCTCTCGGCCACCACCTGGCCAGGCAGACGCTGCTCCGGCGCGCGGCGGACGGCGCGGAGGGGCGCCACGCTCACACCCACTCGCCGCAACTCGGCGGAATCGAGGCTGACGATGGCGACACCGGCCTCATCCCGCACCCGACTCGGCGCGACGACCGGCTGCTCGCGCTCCGCTTCCTGGGCGACCTTGCGCTGGTGGTTGCGAAAGAGCACCACGAGCCCCGCCACTGCGGCAAGGACGAGAGCGATTGGCACGACCCGACGCAGCACAACGCTCATTCCGGCGCTCCTTCCACGAGGTCATCGGTACGGGGGTCGGGCCAGCGCTCGCTCGTCCCGCCGCTCCAGCCGGCGGACGCCGCATCCAGCGCCTGTCCGGCGGTCCGGACGCGGCGCTCGGCACTCTGGCGGGCCCGCTCGGTCCGGACCACGGCTAACCCGGCGAGCGCCGGATCGAGGCGTGAGGTCTCGCCGCGCTCGTACGCCGCCCGAGCCAGTTCCGCCGCGCGCCGCACGACGGTCATCTGAGAATCCGCCGCAGCGCGCTCGAGCATCGCGCCACGGCAGCGCGCCATCGCCAGTTCGACCTCCGCCAGCAGCTCATCCTGGATCTCGGCCACGCGCGCGGCGGCCGCGGTTCGGGCCGCGTCGGCCTCGTCGATCGCCGCACGGTTCCGGAAGCCGAAGAGGTTCGGGAGCGCGAGCGCGAGCGTCCAGCGATGGACGCCCTGGTCCCAGGTGAAGCCGGGGCCGAGGTTGAGATCGGGATATTGCCGAGCGACGGCCAGGCGCAGATCGGCTTCCGCGACGGCGTACTCCGCGAGCACCCGACCGACCTCCGGGCGGCGATGCAGCGTCAGGGCGATGAGCGAGTCGGGCCCCGGATCATCGAGCGAGCCGCAGCCGCTCTCCCCGTCCTGGGTCACCACGACGGAGTCGAGCGCCCGAACGGGAAGCGCCAGACTCCCTGCCAGCTCCGCCCGCGCCTCGAGCGCCGCCGCTTCCGTCGCGCCGGCCCTCGCTCGAGCATCCTGAACTTCACTACCCGTCCGAGCCAGCTCGGCCAGCGTGAGCGACGCCTCCTCGTACCGCGCCCGCTCCAGCGTCAGGACTTCTGCCAGTGCCTCCACCTCGCGGCGCGCCTGCTGCAGCTCGGCTTCGGCCAGGGCAACGGCCGCTACCGCAGCGCGGGCACCTTGGACGATGCGCCACGCCGTGAGACGCAGCTCGCCCTCGGCCACGGCGGTGCGCGCGCGCGCCTGCTGCAGCCGTGCGCCACGCTTCCCGCCGAGCTCGATGCCGAACAGCCCCGCGAGCGAGACCACCCAGGGAGATTGTCCCTCGCTGCCCGACACCGCCCGCTCCACGCCGGCCTCAATGCCGGGTTGCGGCCGCGCGCCGGCCGACCGCGCGCCGGCCATAGCGGTCCGCCAGTCGGCACGGGCCCGCTCGAGCTCGGCCCGCAGGCCGAGTGCGGCCAGGGCGAGCTGACGGTCGGTCCAGCGGCGAGGCTCGGGACGGGCGGCCCACCGGGCCACCCAGTCCACCAGCTTCGGGTCGTCGAGCCGGCGAGCGCGATACTCGGCAGGGTGTGCGGCCGGCTCGACCGGCCGCGGAACGTACGGCACGCAGGCGCCCACGGCGAGCAGGAGGGTGGCGGTGACGCCCGCGCGTGAGATCACGCCTAGCCTCGGGGGTGGAACTGGCGGTGCACCGACCGGAGGTACTCGCGGTCGACATGGGTGTAGATCTGCGTCGTGGAGAGGTCGGCGTGGCCAAGCATCTCCTGCACTGCCCGCAGATCGGCACCGCCCTCGAGCAGGTGGGTAGCGAAGCTGTGACGCAGGGTGTGGGGCGTCACGCGCTTGGTAAGCCCCGCGCGCGCCGCGGCCCGCTTCACGATGCCCCATGCGCCCACGCGCGACAGCGGGTGGCCGCGCGCGTTAAGCAGCACCCGTCCCCCGCTCTTCCCGCGGTCGAGCTCCGGCCGGAGCTGATGGAGGTACACGGAAACGGCGCCGATCACCGCGCGGCCGATCGGCACGAGCCGCTCCTTCCCTCCCTTCCCGAAGACGCGGACCAGATTCTCTGCCAAGAGCAGATCGGTCGTGGCGAGCCCGCAGAGCTCGGACACCCGCAGCCCTGCGCCGTAGCCCAGCTCGAGCAGCGCGCGGTCCCGCCACGCGAGCGGCTCATCCACGCGGGGAGCGGCCAGGAGGGCTTCGACCTCGCGCACGGTGAGCGTAGCCGGCAGTACGCGGCCGCGACGCGGCGTCTCGAGGCGATCGCTCGGATCGGCCGCCACCCGACCCTCCCCCAGGAGAAAGCCATAGTAAGTCCGGATGGCCGAGACCTCGCGCCGGATCGTCGCGGGGCTCAGGCCCAGATCCTTGAGGAGATAGATGAAGTCTCGCAGGAGAGCGCGGCTCACCCGACCGGGATCCCGCACCCCCTTGGAGGCTGCGAACTCCGCCATCCGCTGGAGATCCCGCAAGTAGGCCGCGACCGTGTTGGCGCTGCTGCCCAATTCGAGGGCGAGGAAGTCGCGGAAGCCCTCCAGCCCGAAATCGCGCGCGACACGCTCGCGAAGGTTCGCGACGGTCATGCGGACTGCTGCGCCTGCAGGCGTCGAGACGCCTCGGCGAGCTCTTCCTTGCCCAGACCGAGCAGCTCGGCCGCCAGGTGCATGAGTCGCGCTTCGTGCTCGCCGATGGCCCCGTCGGCGAACGCCACGCTCCACATCCGCTCGACCAGCTCCAGCCGCTCCGCTTGCCCCACGCGCTTTCTCAGCCGGCGCGCGTAGTCGGCAAAGCGAGTGCGCCGCTCCTCCTCCGGTGGCGGCGGCGGCGGGATCCGCGCCGGGCCGAGCCCCCACCGGGAGTGCAGGTGGTTCGCGATCAGAATCCGATCCTCGGGCGTGAGCGCGGGATCCGCGTACGCCAGTTCGAGCACCACCAGCGCAGCCGCCTGGCGCGCCGAACCTTCCGCGATGTCGGTGCCCGCGAGAAACGAGGGCGCGGCGGGATCCAGCGCATCCCGGGTGGCGTGCCAGACCCGCTCGCGCCGGCGCTGCCTGGCGCGGACGAGGTACCACGCACCGCCGGCAACGACGACCAGGAGGGCAGCGATGCCGAGCGTGCGGTTCACGCCCGAAATGAGCGCAGTGATGCGATTCCATTCCGCGCCGAGGATTGCCCCGAGGATGGTGATTCCGCCGTACCAGATGCCAGACGCGACCGCCATGGGCAGAAAGGTTCGCACGGTACCCAAACCGATTAGCCCGGCGAACGGTGGCACCACCGCCCGGATGCCCGGCAGGAAGCGGCTGAGAAAGATCCCAATGACGCCGAAGCGGAGATACTCGCGCTCGATGATGGCCAACGAGCGCGGCGCCAGCAGGCGGCGGCCGGTCGGCGAGGCGAAGAGACGCCGGCCATAACGGCGGGCCGCCAGATACACTCCGGCCGCCCCCAGAATGTTGGCGACCCAGGTCACGAGGAAGACCATGCCCGGCGTGGTGACGCCGCGGTGGGAGAGAAAGGCGCCCAGCCCGACGGCCGCGTCCGAGGGAACGGGCGGCACGACGTTCTCGACGGCCGCGAGCAGGCCGAGCACGGCGTAGATGGCCGCGGGCGGGAGGTGGGAGACCCAGTCCAGCAGGGACTCGATCAGCGGGCCTCCAGGACAACGACGGCGATCACCGCCAGCCCCTCGCCGCGGCCGATGAAGCCCATTCCCTCGTTCGTCTTGGCCTTCACGCTGATCGCCGTCGCGTCCACGCCGAGGCGCGCCGCCAACGTCGCGGCCATCGCGCCGAGATGCGGCCCCAGCTTCGGGCGCTCGGTGATCACGGAGCAGTCGGCCTGGGCCAGCGTGTAGCCGCGGTCGCGGATGAGCTCGTGCGCGGTGCGAAGCAGCTCCATCGAGTCCGCGTCCTTCCACTGCGGGTCAGTGTCTGGAAAGAGCTGGCCGATGTCGCCGGCGCCGACGGCGCCGAGCATGGCATCGGTGAGCGCGTGGGCCACCGCGTCGGCATCCGAATGCCCAGCGAGGCCTTGCGGGTGGGGGATGGTGACGCCGCCCAAAATGAGCGGGCGGCCCGCCACGAACCGGTGGGAGTCGTAGCCGATCCCCACGCGCGTCACGCCGCGACCGGCTCCTCGATGACGCTGTAATCCTGCCGCCGACGCATCGGGCGATAGCCGGCGTCACGGATCACGCGATCGATCTCCTGGAGCGTGGTGCGGTGCGTCGTGCCGGCCGCGGACACGACGTTCTCCTCCATCATGAGGCTGCCGTAGTCGTTCGCGCCGAACCGGAGCGCGATCTGTCCCACCTTATGCCCCATCGTGACCCAGGACGACTGGAGGTTGGGCACGTTGTCGAGGACGATCCGGCTCATGGCAAGCATGCGGAGATAGGTCACCGCATCCGTCTTCTCGTAGTGCGACATCCCCGGCGTACCCTCGGGCTGGAGGGGCCAGCAGATGAACGCCGTGAAGCCTCCCGTGCGCGACTGCACATCGCGCACGCGGAGCAGGTGCTCGATGCGGTCTTCCTCGGTTTCGCCGAGGCCGTACATCATCGTGACGGAGGTCCTCATACCCTGCCGATGCGCCTCCTCCTGCACGCCGAGCCACTCCTCGGTCTGCGCCTTCTTCTTCGCCACGCGCTCACGGATACGATCGACCAGGATCTCACCGCCGCCGCCGGGTATGCTGTCGAGCCCCGCCGCCTTGAGCTCGCGCACCACGTCCGGCACCGAGAGGCCGAAGCGCTCGCTGAAGAACACCACCTCGGACGGCGAGAAGCCGTGGATGTGGATCGGGTGGTGGCGCTTGACGTATCTCATCAGGTCGAGATACCACTCGAAGGGGATGTAGGGGTTGTGGCCGCCCTGGAGCAGGATCTGCACGCCGCCGATCGCCTTGCACTCGTCGATCTTGGCACCAATCTCCTCGAAGCTCAGTACGTAGCCCTGCCCGTCCTTGGGCCGTCGGTAGAACGCACAGAACTGGCAGTCGGCGACACAGACGTTCGTGTAGTTGATGTTCCGGTCGATGATGTAGGTCACCATCGGGTCCGGGTGCTGCCGCCAGCGCTCCGCGTCGGCGAGCTGGCCGAGCTCGAGCAGGGGGGTGCGCTGGTAGAGCTCAAAATATGCCTTGAAGTCACTTGAGGTCCGATCTACAACGCTCATGATGACAATCCTTTATCTGATCACTGGTGCCCGTCGCCCGCCACTCCCTACGCCGCCGAGATGAATGACAGTGATCCATCCGGCACCAGGCCCTCCTGCGCCAGCCGGCGGAAGAAGTCCGTCAGCCCGGCCAGATGCCGGTAGGAGAGCGCATAGTCCAAGTCGCCGAGGTACGCCCGGCATACCGCGGCCGAGACGCCGGTGCTGTGGGCCGCCTCGGCAGACAGGTCGTCGAGGTGGGCCAGCCCCCACGCCCGCGACTCGAGCAGCCGCCGGTGCACCTCACGGACGGCATCGGGCACTGCGTCCCGCCGAGCGGCCCACACCGCGAACACGAAGGGGAGTCCGGTCCACGCCTTCCACTCGGCCCCGAGGTCCACCCGGACGGGATACAGCCCCCGGGTGGCGAGCAGCAGGGCGGCGTCGCCGATGACGAGCACGGCCTCGTGGGGCAACCCCGCCAGCCCAGCGAGATCGGGCGCCTCCGCCCGGGCCGTGGCGTAGCGGGGACGGACGCCCCACCGGTGCCGGGCGATCAAGTCGAGCAGCAGCACCGACGTCTGGGACGAGGCGGTCCGCAGCACGGTGCAACCATCGAGCCGCTCGACCGGCCGCCGGGAGAAGAGCGCGACGCTGTGCACGGGACCGTCGCAGGTGATCGCGAGATCGGGTAGCAGATGATAGGCGGCGGCGTTGCGCGCGTACTCGACCGCGGACACGGCGCTCACCTGCAGCTCGCCCGCCGCGAGCAGCTCGTTCAGCTCGGACGCCGTCCCCGTCACCAGCTCTGCGGGGACCGGTACGATCCCGCGGTCGATGGCGCCGTAGACCGGGTAGCAATTGATCCACGGAATGCGGCCGAGCCTCATGCGGCGTGCACCACCGGCAGTCCGGCGCCACGGCGGAGCGACGGCTCGGGCGGCGGATCGTCGAACTCTTCCCGCACGGCCCGATAGAGGCTGTCGCGCTCGACCGGGCGCTTCCCCGCCCCACGGATGAGCCGCACCAGCTCGAGATACGGCATGTGCATCTGCGTATGCGCGCCCGCCTCATGGTAGACCCGCTCGTACACCACCGTTCCCTCCACGTCGTCGCAGCCGAAGCTGAGGGCGATCTGCGAGAGGAATGGCGTCACCATCGGCCAATGTGTCTTCACATGCGGGATGTTGTCGAGGAACAAGCGTCCGACGGCGACGTTCTTGAGGTCCTCGTACCCCGTCGTGGCGGTGCCGACGCGGCCCATCTCCTCGCCCAGCTCGTTGTGATCGGGGTGATACGCCAGCGGGATGTAGGTGAGAAAGCCACCGGTGTCATCCTGCAGCGCCCGCAACATCGAGAGATGCGCGATACGGTCCTCGGCCGTCTCCACGTGCCCGTAGAGCATCGTGCAGTTGGTCGGGATGCCCAGCTCGTGGGCCGTTCGATGCACCCGGATCCATTCCTCGCCGGTCAGCTTGCGCTCGGCGATGGTGGCGCGCACCGCGGTGCTGAACACTTCGGCGCCGCCGCCGGGCAAGCTGGTCAGGCCTGCCTCCTTGAGCGCCACCAGCACCTCACGCTCCGATACGCGCTCGATCCTGGCGAGATGCGCGATCTCAACCGCGGTGAGCGCCTTGAGGTGCACGTGCGGGTGCCGCTCCCTGAGCCCGCGCAGCAGGTCGGTGTAGTAGCTGAGCCGCAGCTTGGGATGGAGGCCGCCCACGATGTGAAATTCGCGGGTGGGCATCCCACGGGCCTGCTCCGCCTCGTGGAAGACCTCCTCCAGCGATCGAGTGTAGGCGCCGTCCTCCTTCGGCATCCGGGCGAAGGAGCAGAACACGCAGCTGTTCCGCAGCACGCAGACGTTGGTCGGATTGATGTGCTGGTTCGCAGAGAAGAGCACGCGATCGCCGTTGCGCCGGGCATTGGCGTACTCCGCCATGCGGCCCAGGCCAAGCAGATCGGTGGTGACATAGAGCGCGAGCCCGTCCGCCGAATCCAGCCTGGCGCCGGCGAGCACCTTCTCGGCCACCGGACGGAGGGCGGGGTCCCGCAACCGGAGGGTGTCGCTGCCTTCGGACATGCTATCTCCTTGGGAGAGCACGGGTAAGCATGCGCAAATCTAGTCGGTTGGCAGGCTGCCGGGCCAGCGGGCGGCCGAGTCGGACCAGCGCAGCCGCCCGAGGGGTTCGCCTCGACCGCAGCGGCCTGCGTGTGCGGGGAACGCGCCATCGCGGCCTCAAACGCAACGTCGACGGCGAGCGCCATCGCCGACCGCGGCGTTGGCCCATGTTGGCCGTGCCGTCCCTTGCGGGTCCCCAATACCGACCGGCATTTGGTTGCATTTGGCGCCGTTTGGCCTCGTTCACACCAGCCAGCCTCGACTTATCCCGTGCATCTGGTTTATCGACAGCTGTCCACCTTGGAGTTGTGTCGCGTTGCGTTTGCGTACGCCTCTCCACAAACGCTTGCCTTACGAGTTGGGATGCCTAGATTGGGGAGGTCTGCTTCCTGGAGATCTGGTGGGATCCGAGCCGGACTACTCCCGCGCCGCCCTCGGGCGGTTCATCGAGTTCGTGGTGGAGAAGAGCCTGGTGCACCCCGCCACGGCGCAGGGTTGGCGGGTGGCCACAACCAAGGTGCTCGAGGAGCTGCCGTCCGCGGACGCGGCCGACGTGCGCCGTATCGATGTCGACGCCACCTTCCGCGCGTTCCTGAACCGCAACCCCGGGCGGCTCTCGCCGGCATCGGTGGGAGAGTACCGGCGGCGAGTCGGCCGGGCCATCGAAGAGTTCGTCCGGTGGGTGGAGAGCCCCGGCACCTACGCTTTCCGCCCGACCCCACGCGCGGGAAAGGCTGAGCAGTCCCGGAGGCGCTCCCAGCCGGCCGCTCTGGAACGCGCCTCACGGGCGCGGCCGCCGGCCGCGGCGCTCTCCCCAGGCCTCGCGCTGGACTACCCGCTCCGACCCGACCACCTCGCGCAGGTCGTGGTTCCCCGGGACCTCACCGTCGAAGAGGCCCATCGCATGGGCGCCTTCCTGGTCACGCTGGCGGTGGACTTCCGGCCGGCCCCGCCGCCGGGTCAGCCGACTCCACAGTAGCGGGCTCTACGCTTCCCACCGCTTCACGGCGAGAGTGACATTGTGCCCGCCGAAGCCGAAGGAGTTGGACAGCGCCACGTCGACCCGGCGCTCGACCTTGCGGTTGGGCGCGCAGTCGAGATCGCAGGCGGGGTCGGGCGTGAACTGGTTGATCGTCGGCGGAATGACGCCGCCGGTGGCCACCAGAAGCGAGACCCCGAACTCGAGCGCGCCCGCCCCTCCCAGCAGGTGCCCGGTCATGGACTTGGTGGATCCGAACACCAGCTTCCTCGCCTGCTCGCCGAACACCGCCTTCACCGCCTCGGTCTCCGCCACATCGCCCTGATCGGTGGAGGTCCCGTGGGCGTTGATGTAGCCGACGTCCTTCGGGTCGATCCTGCCGTCGGCGAGACATGCGCGCATGGCGCGCTGGGCGCCTTCGCCATGCGGCGCCGGGGAGGTGATGTGGTACGCATCACCGCTGAGGCCGTAGCCCAGCACCTCGCCCAGGATCCGCGCGCCGCGCCGCTCGGCGTGCTCGAGACTTTCCAGCACCGCGATCGCGCCGCCGTCGCCCAGCACGAAGCCATCGCGATCCTTGTCGAACGGCCGGCTGGCCGTCTCCGGCGAGTCGTTACGGCTGGATAGCGCCTTCATATTGGAAAAGGCCGCCACCGTGAGGCCGGTGATCGCCGCTTCGGCGCCGCCGGTCACCATCGCGTCCACCACGCCGTGGCGGATCATGTGGAAGGAGTCGCCGATCGCATGCGCCGAGGACGCACACGCCGACACCGTCGCGTAGTTGGGCCCCTTGAGCCCGTAGCGGATGGAAACCAGCCCGGCCGCGATGTCCGGGATGAACATCGGGACGAAGAACGGGGAGACCCGGTCTGGCCCCTTCAGCACGTATGCCGAGCAGTTGTCCTCGTAGGTCTGCATTCCGCCGATGCCGCTTCCGATGATCACGCCGGTGCGCTCGGCCGACGGGAACCGGCCTTCGAGTCCGGCCTGCGTGACCGCCTGGTGGGCGGCGGCCAGGGCGAACTGGGCGAACAGATCGTACCGCCGGGCTTCCTTGCGGTCGATGTACTGCAGCGGGTCGAACCCCTTCACCTCACAGGCGAAGCGGACCGACAGCTTGTGCGGATCGAACTTCGTGATCGGTCCCGCGCCAGGGGTGCCGGCGAGCAGCGCAGTCCAGGTGGAGTCGACGTCGGTCCCGACGGGCGTCACCAGCCCGAGGCCGGTGACGACGACACGATGCCCCAAGCTACTTCCCGATCTTCTCGTGGAGGTAATTCATGGCGTCGCCCACGGTGCGGAGCTTTTCCGCGTCCTCGTCCGGGATGTCGATGTCGAACTCCTTCTCGAACGCCATCACGAGCTCGACGGTGTCCAGGCTGTCGGCGCCGAGGTCCTCCATGAAGCTGGCCTCGCTGGTGAGCTTCTCCCGCTCGACGCCCAGCTCCTCGACGATGATGTCCTTGACCTTCTCTTCGACGTTGCTCATGTCGTCCTCGATTGGAGTTTCACGCACGGGTCAGATGACCATCCCACCATCGACCACCAGTACCTGGCCGGTGACGTAGCCGGCCAGGTCGGAGGCCAGGAACAGCACCGCCCCAGCCACGTCCTCGGGACGCCCCAGGCGACCCAGGGCAATGTCCTGTAATAATGTGGCCCTCGCCTCATCGGGCAAGGCGGCGGTCATGTCGGTCTCGATGAATCCGGGCGCCACGCAGTTGGCCAGGACGCCCCGGCTGGCGTACTCCTTGGCGACCGACTTGGTGAAGCCGATCAGGCCGGCCTTGCTGGCCGCGTAGTTCGCCTGCCCCTTGTTGCCGGTCAGGCCGACGATGCTGGTGATGTTCACGATCCGTCCGGCCCGCCGTTTCATCATTCCCTTGATCACCGCCCGGGTCGTATGAAACGCGCCCTTCAGGTTGGCGTCGAGGACGGCGTCCCAGTCGGCGTCAGTGAGGCGGAGGAGGATGTTGTCCCGGGTCAGGCCGGCGTTATTGACCAGAATGTCGATGGGTCCGAGCGCGGACTCCGCCGCCGCGATGGCGGCCTCGACCTGGTCGGCGTGCGCGACGTCGCACGCGACCCCCACGGCACGGCCCCCGAGCTCGGCGGCGACGGCCTCGGCCTTGAGCCGGTCCCGTCCTACGATCGCGACCTTGGCACCGGCGCCATGAAGCGCTCGGGCGATGGCCAGCCCGATGCCGCGGGTGCTGCCCGTGACGAAGGCCGTCTTGCCTTTGAGGTCGATCGTCGTCATCGAGGCGCTGCCGTCATGCGAGGAAGCTCTCCACCTCGTCGGCCGTGCCGAGCGTGACCGTCGCCGCACCGGGGACGATGCGCTTGAGCAGCCCCGACAGCACGCTTCCGGGGCCGATCTCGACAAACCTGGCCCCGGGCACCAAGGCTGCGGCCGCCCGCATGCACGCCACCCAGCGCACGGGCGCGGTCAGCTGGTCCACCAGCAGCCGCTTGGCGTCGGCCCCGGTGCGCACGGCCTCGCCGCTGGCGTTGGCGATGACCGGAAACCCGGGGTCGGCGAAGGCCACGCCGGTGAGTGCATCGTGCAGCCCGTCCACCGCCGGGGCCATGAGCGGCGAGTGGAATGCACCGCTCACCTTGAGCGGCAGGACCCGCTTGGCGCCCCGTGCCTTGCAGCCCTCGCCGGCGCGCGAGACCGCCACCGGATCGCCCGAGACGACCGTCTGATCGGGAGCGTTCAGGTTGGCCGCCACCGCGACGCCATCCGGGCCCGACGCCTCGCTGCACGCCAGGTCCACCTGCTCCGTCGGGAGCCCGAGCACGGCCGCCATCGCCCCGGGGCGCGCCTGTCCGGCCGCGAACATCAACTCGCCCCGGCGGCGAACCAGCCGCGCGGCGGCCGTGGCGCCGAGCGTACCGGCGGCCACATGGGCGCTGTACTCCCCCAGGCTGTGCCCGGCGGCCGCCCCGACCTGTCCCACCCGGTCCTTCACGACAGCCCAAACCGCGACCGAGTGGGCGAGGATGGCGGGCTGGGTGTTGTGGGTGAGGACCAGCTCGTCCTCGGGTCCCTCCCACATCAGCCGGGAGAGCGGGACGCCGAGGGCGTCGTCGATGGCGGCGAAGGTGTCGCGCGCGGCCGGAAAGCGCTCCGCGAGATCGTGTCCCATGCCGATGCGCTGTGCTCCCTGCCCCGGACACATCAAGACACTCACCACCGGATCACCGCGCTGCCCCAGGTGAATCCGGCCCCGAACGCCACCAGGAGGACGACCGACCCCGGCCCCACGCGCCCCTCGGCGATCGCCTGCTCGAGCGCGAGCGGGATCGATGCGGAGGAGGTATTGCCGTAGCGGTCCACATTGACCATCACCTTGGACATCGGGAGCCCGGCATGCTTCGCGGTCGCCTCGATGATCCGCAGGTTGGCCTGATGCGGAACGAGCAGGTCCACCTGGTCAGCGGTGATGCCGGCGCGGCGGAGGGCCTGGTCGCAGGCATCGGCCATGGCCAGCACCGCGGCCTTGAACACTTCGCGGCCTGCCATCCTCATGTAGTGGGACCGCTCGCAGACCACCTTTTCGCTGATCGGGTCGACCGCGCCGCCGCCTGGACGGTACAGCAACGGCGCGAGCCGGCCGTCGGACTTGATGAACGTGGACAGGATGCCGCGCCCCGGCCTGGTGGACCGCCGCACGACCGACGCACCCGCTCCGTCGCCGAAGAGGATGGCGGTGGACCGATCCTGAAAGTCGGTGATCGTGGAAAGCTTCTCCGCGCCCACCACGAGCACGATCTCGCTCTGCCCGGAGGCGATCAGCCCTTCGGCAACGGTTAGCGCATAGACGTACCCGGGACAAGCGGCGCCGATGTCGAAGGCCGCGGCGTTCTCTGCGCCGATGAGCGCCTGAAGGTCACACGCCGTCGATGGGAGCAGGCGATCGGGAGTGGCGGTGGCGAGCACAATGGCATCGATATCGGTGGCGGCGACCCCGGCACCCGCGAGCGCCCGCTCGCTGGCCTCCCGCGCCAGCAGGGCGACGGTTTGCTGCGGCCCGGCGATGTGGCGCTCGCGAATTCCGGTGCGTTCGACGATCCACTCATCGGAGGTGTCGAGCATCCGGGTGAGGTCGGCGTTGGTCAGAATTCCGGGAGGCACGGCGACCCCGATGCTCGCGACTTCCACGAACGGCCGGGCGATCATGAGCGGGCCGCGGGCTCGCGTTGGGCGAACTCGGCTGCAATGTGGGTGTTGAGCCCCGATTTGACCGCCTGCAGTGCCACGCGGATGCCGTTCCTGATGGCGTTCGGGCTGGACGAACCGTGGCAGATGATCGAAACGCCACGCACGCCGAGCAATGGGGCGCCGCCGTAGGTCGAATAGTCGAGCACGCTCACCAGCTCGCGCAGCTCCGGCCGCTCGAACACGTCGGGCGCGCGGTCCATGATCAGCCCGACGAAGACCCGCGCCGCCGACTCGTAGAACTTGAGGACCACGTTGCCGACGAACCCGTCGCAGACGACCACGTCCACGTGGGTGCGGCGCTGCGGCCCGGGGAGGATGTCGCGGCCCTCGATGTTGCCTGCATAGTTGAGGCGGGGGGCCTGCTTGAGCAGCTGGTGCGCCTCGCGCACGACCGCGGTGCCCTTCTCCTCCTCTTCGCCGACGTTGAGGAGGCCGACGACCGGGTTGGCGCAGCCGAGGATGTCGCGCATGTAGACGGTGCCGAGGTAGGCAAAGCCAACCAGCTCCTTGGCGGAGCAGTCCAGGTTGGCGCCGCCGTCGAGAACGAGCACGGGCTCGCCACCGGTGGGAAACGGCGTGGCCACGGTGGCCCGCTCGACACCGTCGTGCAGGCCGAGCAGCACGGTGGACGCCGCCAGGGTGGCGCCGGTGTTTCCGGCCGAGAGGAAGGCGTCGGACCGGCCGTGTTTCTGGAGCGTCAGTCCGACGACGACGCTGGAATTCGGCTTCTTGCGCACCGCAGCCAGCGGCTTCTCG
>DAIPLK010000137.1:0-6733 GCA_036769285.1 Gemmatimonadales bacterium
GGCGTCATCGGCCTCGGCTTCTGGGCGATGATGGTCGTCTGGCTCAGCGGCGTGGTCGGCCGCTACCTGTACGCGCGGATCCCGCGCGGCCGGGGCGGCCTGGAGCTCAGCCGCGAGGAGATCACCGTCGAACGGCGCCGGCTGCTGGAGCAGATCGCGACCGACACGGGCGTGCCGCTCGAGCTGGTGGAGCGGACGCTGGAGGTGGCGCCACGTCCCCGCGCGCTGGGGCCACTCGCGGCGCTTCGGCGGATGGTAGCCGACGACCTCGCCCGGCGGCGCGCCGCGCGACGACTCCGTGCCCTGACCACGACCGCGCACCGGGGCCGCGCCGTGGGCTCACGGGCGGTGGCCCGTGCGGTTGCGCTCGCTCGCCGCGAGATGGCGCTCACCCAGCAGGTTCGCATGCTCGACGCGACCCAGGACCTGTTCCGGTACTGGCATGTGGCCCACCGCCCGGTGGCGATCGCGGCGCTGGTCGCGGTCCTGGTGCACGTCGCGGTGGTCGTGGCGGTAGGCGCCACCTGGCTCAAGTGAGGAGGTTGGTGCACCCGTGCGCCGGCTGCCACGTCCCCCGCACCGAAGCGAGCGGCCGGCCGATGGCGGTGTACCGCCTGCTCTCGTCCAAGTGCGAGAGCTGGCACGCCGCCGGGGAGCGGCGCTCGTGACGGCCCGCCGCTGGCTCGGCCTCGGCCTGTGCGTCCTGATCGGGCTGCTGGCACCGCCGGCCGTGGGCGCCCAGCAGCAGGCCACTGCGAGCCCGCACGGAGCGCTGCAGGAGGCCTGCGGCGATTGCCACGCAGCCTCCGGCTGGAAGCCGGCGCGCATCACCGCGGCGTTCGACCACCGGTCTAAGGGATTCGCGCTGACGGGCGCCCACGCGCGCACGACCTGCCGCGCCTGCCACGCCTCGCTCGATTTCCCCGACGCGAGCCGGGACTGCGTCGGCTGCCACAGCGACGTCCATCGTGGCGAGCTGGGCTCCGACTGCGCACGCTGTCACACGCCCCGGAGCTTCCTCGACCGCGCGGCGATGGTGCGGGGCCACCAGACCAGCCGGTTCGCGCTCACGGGAGCGCACGTCACTGCCGACTGCGAGAGCTGCCACCTGCCCTCGGCGCAGGGGCAGCTCACCTTCGTGAACCGCGCCTCCGACTGCGTGCAGTGCCATGCCGACGCCTATCGCTTGGCCAAGCAGCCGGATCACATCGGCGGCGGATTCCCCCAGGACTGCAACCTGTGCCACGCCACCTCCGCCTGGCCGCGCGCGCGCTTCAACCATGCGACGACGCAGTTCCCGCTCACCGGCGCGCACCGGGCGGTGAGCTGCCAGCAGTGCCACGGCGACGGCGTCTACCGGGGCAAGGACGCCAACTGCGTGTCCTGCCACCAGAACGCGTATGACGGTACGACCAATCCGGGTCATCGCGATGCGCTGTTCCCCACCACGTGCGCGGTGTGCCACAGCACGACGGCCTGGCAGCCGGCCAGCTTCGATCACTCGATCACCGCCTTCCCGCTCACCGGCGCGCACCGGGCGGTGAGTTGCCTCAGTTGCCACGGTGACGGGGTCTACACCGGCAAGACCACCGCATGCGCAGGCTGCCACCAATCGGATTTCGACGGGACCACCGACCCGCCCCACCAGGCGGCGCAGCTCCCCACGACGTGCGAGAGCTGCCACACGACGACCACCTGGACTGGTGCTCGGTTCGATCATGACGCGCCCTACTTCCCGATCTACTCGGGGGCGCACAACGGGACGTGGGCGTCGTGCGCCATCTGCCATACCGATGCCGGCAGCTACCAGGCCTTCACCTGCCTGACCTGCCACGAGCACAGCAAGAGTTCGATGGACAGCAAGCACAGCGGGAGGAGCGACTACCTCTACGACAGCCAGGCCTGCTATCGCTGCCATCCGAGGGGAAGGACATGAGACTCGTCGCCCTCGTCGTGCTGCTGATCGCCACGGCCCGCGCCGCCGCCGGGCAGGACTCGACCGCCGTCCGCCCGGTGCGCATCACCTATTTGACCAGCGCCGCGGCCTACGTGGACGCCGGGCGAGAGGATGGCATCAAAGAGGGAGATTCGCTGCACGTCGTCCGGGCGGGCAGCGAGATCGGACTCCTCCGCGTCGCCTACCTGGCCTCCCGCCAGGCGTCGTGCGACATCCTCTCCGATGCCGCCGCCCTCGTCGTCGGGGACACGCTGAGTGTGGTCAGGACCGTGCCGCGTCCTACCGTCGCCACGTCCGGGACAGTGGCGACGGAAAGGGGCCCCCGCACGTCGCGGCGGACCACAGGACTGCACGGGCGCGTCGGCGCGCGCTATCTGGGCGTCTGGCGGCGGGACGGCTCCGGCGGCCGCCTCTCACAGCCCTCGCTCGACCTTCGCCTGGACGGCCAGGCGCTTGGCGGCAGCCCGGTGGGCATCGTGCTCGACCTGCGCACCCGGCGCACGTCGTCCATTCGCGCCAACGGCTCGTCGGTGGTGGACGGGCGTACCCGGGCCTACCAGGCCGCCGTCCTGTTCAACCCGACCGGCTCGCCGTTCCGGCTGACAGCAGGCCGGCAGCTCTCCCCCTCGCTCGCGTCGATCACCTTGCTCGACGGCGCCCTCGCCGAGTTCCGCAGCCCGCGGTGGGGCGTCGGACTGTTCGCGGGCAGCGAGCCGGACCCGGTCTCGTTCGCGTACTCGAACGATGTGGCCGACTACGGGGGGTACCTGCAGCTCCACAGCCGCCCCGGGGCCGCCGGCTACTGGTCCACGACGGTCGGCGCGATCGGCTCGTACGAGGCGGGGCTCGCCAACCGCGAATTCGCCTACCTCCAGACCGCCGTGACCAACCGGCGCTTCTCGTTGTACGCGACCCAGGAGGTGGACTACTATCGGCCCTGGAAGCAGGCCATGGGCGAGCCGTCCCTTTCATTCAGCAGCAGCTTCGCGGGCCTGCGGGTCGAGGTCTCGCCGGCGCTGAGCCTGAATGGAGGGGTGGACAACCGGCGCAACGTGCGGCTGTACCGGGACGCGGTGACCCCCGAGACGGCCTTCGACGACGCCTTCCGGCGGGGGGTATGGGGCGGGCTCTCCCTGCGGCTGGGCCCGCGCGGCCGGGTGGGGGTCGACGCGCGCTCGAGCAGCGGCGGGAGCGTCGGGCGAACGCTGTCCTACACGCTCTCGCTCGCGGCGGACCGCCTTGCCGCCCTCGATCTCGGCGTCCGGTCGCGGACGACCCGCTACGACGGGCCGCGGCAGTCGGGGTGGCTCCAGTCGCTGACGGTCGGCCTGTCACCGGCGGCCGCCCTGCACGTGGACCTCAACGGCGGGCTGCGCATCGAGCAGGACCCGCTGGCGGATCCCGTGAACGTGCACGTCACCTGGTTCGGGGCGGACGTGGACCTGAGCCTGGCGAGAGGCTGGTACCTGATGCTCTCCGGGACCCACGAAGCCGGAGGCTTCGAAGGCAACGATCAGCTGTACGGCGGTCTGAGCTTCCGATTCTGAGGCGGCGCCGGCCTACATCCCGCGCGCCCAGGCCAGCGCTGCCCGCACCGCCCGCTCCCATCCCTGCCGGAGCGCTGTGCGCTCCGCCGCCCCCACCGTCGGCAGGAAGCGCTGGAAGCGGCGGCCGGCCAGAAAATCCTCCGTGCCACGCCAGGTCCCCAGCGCGATCCCGGCGAGCCCCGCCGCGCCGAGCGCCGTCGTTTCCACCATGTCGGGCCGCTCGACCGGCACCCCCAGCACGTCGGCCTGAAACTGCATCAGCCAATCGTTCGCCGCAGCGCCGCCGTCCACCCTGAGCGCCGGTACCTCCACCTCACCCGCGCCGGCCATCGCCGCCAGCAGCTCGGCGCTGCTGAATGCCATCGCCTCCAGCGCGGCCCGCACCAGGTGGGCGCGGGAGGTGCCGCGCGTGAGCCCCGTGATCGTCCCGCGAGCCTCCGCCTCCCAATGGGGGGTGCCGAGGCCGACGAAGGCCGGGACGAAGTGCACGCCGCCGGTGTCGGGCACGCTGCGGGCGAGCGCGTCGGTCTCGCCCGCGGCCTGGATGAGCCCGAGCCCGTCGCGCAGCCACTGTACCGCCGCGCCGGCGATGAAGACGCTCCCCTCGAGCGCGTACGCCGGCTCGCCGTGCGGCCCGCAGGCGGCGGTGGCAAGGATGCCCTGCGGGGGCGACGGCAGCCGCTGGCCGGTGGAGACCAGCAGGAAGGCACCGGTGCCGTAGGTGTTCTTCGCCAGCCCCTCGGTGCAGCATCCCTGGCCGAACAGGGCCGCCTGCTGGTCGCCTGCGAGCCCCGCGATCGGAAGGCTCGTGCCCAAATGCTCGGGATCGGTCTCGCCGACGGTGCCGGCCGATGGCACGATGTCCGGCAGCGCCTCCCGCGGCACGCCGAAGACGCGGAGCAGATCGGGGTCCCAGCTGCGCGTGGCCAGGTTGTAGAGGAGAGTGCGCGAGGCGTTGGTGTGGTCGGTGACGTGGGCACGGCCGCCGGTGAGGCTGGCGACGAGCCAGCTCTCGACCGTGCCGGCCGCCAGCTCGCCCCGCTCCGCCCGGTGGCGCAGCTCGCGGTCGCGGAGCAGCCACTCGAGCTTGGTGGCGGAGAAGTACGGATCGGCCACGAGGCCGGTGCGCTCTCGCAGCAGCGGCTCGAGCCCCGCTTCGCGCAGCTCCCGACACCGGTCGCTGGTCCGCCGGTCCTGCCAGACGATCGCCGGGCCGACGGGCGCGAGCGTGCGCCGGTCCCAGAGCACCACGGTCTCGCGCTGGTTGGTGATGCCGATGCCGGCCGGCCGCTCCCTCGCGGCGGCCAGCGCCTCTCGCATCGCCTCGAGCGAGACGCGCACGATCTCCTCGGGATCGTGCTCGACCCAGCCGGGACGCGGGTAGTGCTGGGTGAACTCCCGGTACCCGCGCCCGAGAACGCTGCCGTCCTGGTGGACGAGGAGCGCGGTGGAGCCGGTGGTGCCCTGGTCGAGGGCGAGGATGGAGGGCATGGGGATCAGCTGGAGGGCGGGATCGCCGGCCCGCCGATCTCGCCGGGGCGCAGAACCCCGCGATCGGTGATGATCGCCGTTACCAGGTCGGCGGGGGTGACGTCGAACGCGGGGTTCCACACCTGGGCGCCCGCCGGCGCGATGCGGCGTCCGCCCCAGATCGAGAGCTCTTCGCCGCCGCGTTCCTCGATCGGAATCGCCTGGCCATCAAGAGTGGCCAGGTCCACGGTGGAGCTGGGGGCGGCGACGTAGAACGGTACGCCATGGGCCCGGGCGGCCAGCGCGACCGCGTAGGTACCGATCTTGTTCGCGACATCGCCGTTCGCCGCGATCCGGTCGGCGCCGACGATGACGCAGGTGATGTCCCCTTTCCGGAGCCGGCTGGCAGCCATCCCGTCGGCGATCACGGTCACCGGCACGCCGGCGCGATTCAACTCCCACGCCGTGAGCCGGCTCCCCTGCAGCAGCGGCCGCGTCTCATCGACCACGACGGACACCCGGCGCCCCGACTGGTGCAGCACGTACACGGGCGCCAGCGCGGTGCCCATGCCCCCGGTCGCGAGCGCCCCCGCGTTGCAGTGGGTCAGCACCACCGCGTCGCCAGCGATCAGCGCCGCCCCCAACGCGCCGATCCGGGCGCACATCGCGCGGTCCTCATCCCAGATGGCGTTGGCCTCGGCCCGGAGCACCTCGGCCAGGTCCTCGCCCGCCGCTACCGCCGAGGCCGCGCGGCGCTCCATGCGGCCGAGCGCCCAGCGGAGGTTCACGGCGGTAGGCCGCGTCGCGCCAAGGGTGGCGGAGGCCGCGCAGACCGCCTCGAGCGACCCGTTGCCGCGGCGCAGGGGCAGCGTCACGCCCATCGCGGCCGCGATCCCGATCAGCGGCGCCCCGCGCACCCGGAGTGTGCGGATCGCCTCGGCGACGGCGTCCACCGTGTCGAGGTCCAGGTACCGTTCCTCACCCGGCAGCAGCGTCTGATCGAGAATCCGGACGGCATGGTCCGGGGTCCACGCAATGGGCGAAGGGATCGTCATGGGCGGAAAGATAGAAGCGTCCGCCACATCGGGTTAGCTTGGAGGGCAGTTGAACCCGAGCCCTGGCCCTCCTCACCGAGCCGCCCATGCCCTACACCACCCTGCTGTTCGACCTCGCCGATGGGATCGCGCGGATTACCATCAACCGCCCCGACAAGCTCAACGCGCTGAACGCCACCGTGATCGCCGAGCTGGACGATGCGGTAGGCCGGATCGAGCGGGAAAGCGCGGTCCGTGCGGTGCTCCTTACCGGCGCCGGCGCCAAGGCGTTCGTTGCCGGGGCGGACATCGGCGAGATCGGAAGCCAGGGGCCGATGGACGGCCAGGCGCGCGCCCGCTCGGGCCAGCTGATGATGCGCCGGCTCGAGCGGTGCGGGAAGCCGGTCGTCGCAGCGGTCAACGGCTTCGCTTTGGGCGGCGGCTGCGAGCTGGCCATGGCCTGCCACCTCCGGGTCGCCAGCGAGACCGCCCGCTTCGGGCAGCCGGAGGTGAAGCTGGGGATCGGTCCCGGCTACGGCGGCACCGTCCGGCTTCCCCGTCTCGTGGGCCGCGGCCGGGCGCTCGAGTTGCTCCTCACCGGCGCCATGATCGACGCTCAGGAGGCGTGGCGCATCGGGCTGGTCAACCGGGTCGTGCCGGCCGACCGGCTGCTTGCGGAATCCGAGCAGCTGCTCCGCACCATCCTCGAGAACGGCCCGCTCGCC
>DAIPLK010000138.1:0-6729 GCA_036769285.1 Gemmatimonadales bacterium
AGCTCGCCATCAACGCCGCGCTCGCCGGCACGTACGACGTGCCCGTGGCCCTCGTGAGCGGCGACCAGGCGCTGGCCGCCGAGGCGCGGGAGCTCCTCGGGCCGACGATCGAGACGGTCGTCGTGAAGCAGGCGGTGGGCCGGTTCGCCGCGCGAAGCGTCGCCCCGGCGGAAGCCTGCCGCCGGATCCGGGAGGGGACCATCGGCGCGCTCGGCCGTCGGCATGCGCCCCTTCGCCTCTCCGCGCCAATCCGGCTCGAGGTGGACTTCGCCCTGACCCAGATGGCCGACATGGCCGAGCTGTGTCCGGGCGCCGTGCGCACCGCCGGGCGGACCGTCGCCTTCACCCACGACGAGTACCGCGAGGTCTTCCGGGCGTGGCGGACGCTCCATAACCTCGCGAGTGTGGAGTAGGCAGTCATGCGGACCGGCATGGCTGGCCAGCTACCCGGTCTGCACTCGGCGGTGCCGACGACCGCGGGCGTCCCCAACTATATTGGGCTTCCATGCTCTCCAAGAAGACCAAGTATGCCATCAAGGCACTGCTCGCGCTCACCGAGCACGGTCGCGAGGAGCCGATGCGGATCGCGGATATCGCCCGCGAGCAGCAGATCCCGCCGAAGTTTCTCGAGCTCATCCTGCTCGCCCTCAAGCACCAGGGCCTGGTGCGGAGCCGGAAAGGAAAGGGCGGCGGCTATCTTCTCGCCCGCAAGCCCGACGACATCTATCTGGGCCAGGTCGTCCGGATGTTCGAGGGGCCGTTGGCGCCGGTCCCATGCGCCAGCCAGACTGCGTACGAGCGATGCTCGGATTGCCGCGATGAGGCGGTGTGCGGCGTGCACATCGCCATGAAGAAGGTGCGCGACGCGACCGCGAAGATCCTCGACAACACCAGTCTTGCCTTGCTGACCCGGCAAATGGACCGGGCTTCCCATCATCCGATTCTGACCTGAGGCGTCCGGGCCTTCCCATCCCCGCCTTCACTGTGGCACGCCATTTGCCTATTTACTCGATCAAGTAGATAGGGTAAATAGCATCATGTCTCCCCGCCCTACGCTGTCGGCGGCCGACGACGGCCGCGACGACCCGCCCACGCTGACCCTGGCGCTTCTCCAGGAGCTTCGCCGGGCCCTGTGCTCGATCCGCTACGGCACGATCGAGCTGGTGATCCACGACGGCCGGGTGGTGCAGCTCGAGCGGCGGGAGAAAGTCCGTTTCGAACAAGAAGTTACGCGCGAGCAACGCTAGCAGGTTCCCGCGGGGCCGTGCCGCACGGCGAACCCCGCCACCGGACCAACCGGACCACCCGACGTCCCACACCTCGAGAGATCGGGAGAACATGCATGAGCACGGTCCGGCGGTGGGTCAGACACATCGTACTGGTCAGCGGAGGCGTTGTGGCCGCGCCACGCCTTGTGGCACAACAGCCCGGGTCGTCGCCCGACAGCGTGCCGCCGTCGTTGGAGGCACGACTGGACGAGCTGGACCAGCAGATTCGGGTGTTGCAGCGGCTCCGCGAGCTTGCGGCCGATAGCACGGCCGCCGCAGCCAGGGACAAGGTCTCGGCTACGGCGAGTGCCAAGGACGGGTTCAGCATCAAGTCGGCGGACGGGAAGCACAGCCTCAAGTTGCGTGGGCTCATCCAGACCGATGCCCGCGTCTTCCTCTCCGATGGTAGCGCTCCGGTGACGAACACGTTCTTCATCCGGCGTGCCCGCCCGATCCTGGACGTCACGGTCGGCAAGTACCTCGAGGCTCGCCTGCAGCCCGATTTCGCCCAGGGCACGACAACGCTGTTCGACGCCTACGCCGACGTGAAGGTGACGCCGGGTTCCGCCGTACGTGTGGGCAAGTTCAAGCCGCCAGTGGATCTCGAGCGGCTGCAGAGCGCCAGCGACATCGTCTTCGCCGAACGGGCACTCGCGACCAATCTGGCCCCCAACCGCGACATCGGGCTTCAGCTCTCGGGCAACGTCTCGAGCGGCGGCGTGTCATGGCAGGTCGGCGTCTTCAACGGCGTCCCCGACCTCGGCAACGGCGACGGCGACGTGAGCGACGCCAAGGATTTCGCGGGCCGTGTCTTCGTTCAGCCGTTCAAGTCCGGATCGCTCGCGGGCTTCGGCGTCGGCATCGCGGGGACGACGGGGCTCGAGCGGGGGACCACGGGGGCACCTGCCCTTGGCTCGTACCGGACGCCCGGCCAGCAGACCTGGTTCCGCTATGCGAGCAGCACGACCACGCCCGCGAACAACGTCTTCGCCGACGGACGCCGCTCTCGCCTGACCCCGCAGGCGTACTTCTATAGGGGGCCGCTCGGCCTGCACGGCGAGTACATCCGGTCCTGGCAGGCGGTGACCCGCAATGGCCAGGCGACGGTCAAGCTCAAGCACACTGCCTGGCAGACGACCGGCTCCGTATTCCTCACCGGCGAGAAGAACTCCTTCAGGAGCGCCGCGCCCAAGCGGCCCTTCGATCCGGCGGCGGGCACATTCGGCGGCCTGGAGCTCGCGGGCCGGTACAGCGAGCTCAGCATCGACAACGCCACCTTCCCTACCTACGCGAACCCGGCGAGCACGCCGAACAAGGCCAAGGCGTGGGCGGTCGGGCTCAACTGGTATCTCGCGCGGGCCATCAAGGTCGCGGTGGACTACGAGCACACGACCTTCACTGGCGGCACGGCGACGGGCGACCGCGAGGCCGAGAACTTCGTCGTCACCCGCGTGCAGCACTCGTTCTGATGCGAACCCCCAAGAGAGGCATGCCGAAGACCATGCGTATCCGACTCGCGCTCCGCGGCTCGCTGGCCCTCCTCGCGCTCACGGACGGCGCGGGACTCGCCGCCGCCCAGGCGCCCAAGCCGGCGACCCTGCTCAACGTGTCATACGATCCCACGCGTGAGCTCTACGAGGACTTCAATCAGCAGTTCGCCGCCTACTGGAAGGGCAAGATTGCCGGCCAGGACGTCACGATCCGGCAGTCGCACGGCGGCTCGGGCAAGCAGGCCCGCTCGGTGATCGACGGACTCGAGGCCGACGTGGTCACGCTGGCGCTCGCTTACGACATCGACCAGATCGCCGAGAAGGCGCGGCTGCTGCCAGCCACCTGGCAGAGCCGGCTGCCCAACAACAGCTCGCCCTACACCTCGACCATCGTGCTGCTGGTGCGAAAGGGCAATCCGAAGCAGATCCGCGACTGGGGCGATCTAGCGAAGCCGGGGGTCTCGGTCGTGACCCCCAACCCCAAGACCTCGGGGGGTGCGCGCTGGAACTACCTGGCGGCGTGGGCCTGGGCGCTGCGGCAGCCCGGCGGCAACGACGCGATGGCAAAGCAGTTCGTGACGCGGCTCTACAAGGGCGTGCCGGTGCTCGACGCCGGCGCCCGCGGGGCCACGACAACCTTCGTCGAGCGCGGCATCGGCGACGTGCTGATCGCATGGGAGAACGAGGCGCTCCTCGCCATCAAGGAGCTGGGGCCGGGCAAGTTCGAGGTCGTCACGCCCTCCATGAGCATCCTGGCGGAGCCGCCGGTGGCGGTGGTCGACAAGGTCGCCAACAAGCGCGGCACCCGCGCGGTGGCGCAGGCCTACCTAGAGTACCTGTACACCGAGGCGGGGCAGGAGACCGCAGCGCGCCATTTCTACCGGCCGCGGCTGGCCGCGGTGGCGGCCAAGTATGCGGCGCAATTTCCCAAGGTGACGCTCGTGACCGTGGACGAGGTGTTCGGCGGCTGGAAGCAGGCGCACGAGACGCACTTCGCCGACGGCGCGCTGTTTGACCAGATCTACCAGCCGGGGCGCTAGCCCCGGCCGGCTGTCTACCCCTACGAAGGGATGACGATGCGGAAGACGTCGCGAAGCGTGCTCCCCGGGTTCGGGCTCAGCCTCGGGATCACCTGCGCCTACCTCAGCCTGATCGTGCTGCTCCCGCTAGCCACGGTGTTCGCCCGGACGACGGACCTCACGTGGCCGGTCTTCTGGGGCACGATCTCGAATCCCCGGGTCGTGGCGTCGTATCGCGTGACCTTCGGCGCCTCGTTCCTCGCGGCGGTCGTGAACACTGTCTTCGGCTTCCTGGTGGCATGGGTGCTCATCCGCTACCGGTTTCCCGGACGGCGGCTCATCGACGCCGCGGTCGACCTGCCGTTTGCCCTCCCGACGGCGGTCGCCGGCATCGCCCTGACCACGCTCTATGCTCCCAACGGCTGGATCGGGAGCCGCCTCGAGCCGTTCGGGATCAAGGTGTCCTACACTTGGATCGGGATCACGGTGGCGCTGATCTTCATCGGCCTGCCGTTCGTCGTGCGGACCGTGCAGCCGGTGCTCGACGACCTCGAGGCCGAGGTCGAGGAAGCAGCCGCGAGTCTCGGCGCGAACCGCTGGCAGACGTTCACGCGGGTAGTGTTCCCGACGGTGGCCCCAGCGCTGCTCACCGGCTTCGCCCTCGCCTTCGCCCGCGCGGTGGGGGAGTACGGCTCGGTGGTGTTCATCTCGGGCAACATGCCGATGAAGACCGAGATTGTCCCCCTCCTCATCATCACCAAGCTGGAGCAGTACGACTACGCGGGCGCCACCGCCGTGGCGCTCGTGATGCTGCTCGCGTCCTTCGTGCTCCTCCTGGCGATCAACCTGCTGCAGTGGGCGGCTCGGCGCCGCGCGGCGGCCTGAGCCATGGCGACCGTTGCCCTCTCCCGCACCGCCGCCGCGCCCCGTGCCGTCGCCCGCGCCACGGGCGAGTCCCGCGCCGTTCGCTGGGCGCTGACCGCGCTCGCGCTCGTGTTCCTTGGCTTAATGCTGATGCTCCCGCTGGTGCTGGTCTTCACCGAAGCCTTCGCCAAGGGGACACAGGCGTATCTCGACGCCATCCGCGAGCCGGACGCGCTCAGCGCGGCACGGCTCACGCTCCTGATCGCCTCGATCGCGGTGCCCATCAACCTGGTGTTCGGTGTGGCGGCGGCGTGGTGCATCTCCAAGTTCGAATTCCTCGGCAAGAACCTGCTCATCACCCTGATCGACCTGCCGTTCGCCGTCTCGCCGGTCGTCTCCGGGATGATTTTCGTCCTCCTGTTCGGGGCCCACGGCTGGTTCGGCCCCTGGCTCTCCGACCACAACATCAAGATCATCTTCGCCGTGCCCGGGATGGTGCTCGCCACCACCTTCGTCACAGCCCCGTTCGTCGCGCGAGAACTCATTCCCCTCATGCAGGAGCAGGGCGCGGAGGAGGAAGAAGCCGCCGTGGTGCTCGGCGCCAACGGCTGGCAGACGTTCGTCCGGGTGACGCTCCCGAACATCAAGTGGGGTCTGCTGTACGGGCTCATCCTCTGCAATGCCCGCGCGATGGGGGAGTTCGGCGCGGTGTCCGTAGTCTCGGGCCACATCCGCGGCGAGACCAACACCCTCCCACTCCACGTGGAGATTCTCTACAACGAGTACGCCTTTGCCGCGAGTTTCGCGGCGGCGAGCGTACTCACCCTGCTGGCGCTCGTCACCCTCGCCCTCAAGACCGCCGTGGAGTGGCAGCAGCGGCGCGCCCTGGCCGAGGTCGCCGAGGCCGAAGGCGCACCGGAAAGGATCGACGCATGAGCATCGAAGTCCGCCATCTCCACAAGGCGTTCGGGTCGTTCGTGGCCCTGGACGACGTGAGCCTCGACGTTCCCGGCGGAGAGCTGGTCGCGCTGCTCGGTCCCTCCGGCTCCGGCAAGACCACGCTCCTCCGCATCATCGCAGGCCTCGAGCCGGCCGACCGGGGCAGCATCCATTTCCACGGCGAGGACGCCACCGACCAGCCGGTGCGCGAGCGACAAGTGGGCTTCGTGTTCCAGCACTACGCGCTCTTCCGCCATATGAGCGTGTTCGAGAACGTCGCGTTCGGGCTGCGGGTCCGGCCCCGGGCGGTCCGCCCATCGGAGGCGGAGATCCGCGATACCGTCATGGGGCTGCTGCACCTGGTGCAGCTCGACGTCCTGGCCAAGCGGCGGCCGTCGGAGCTGTCGGGCGGTCAGCGGCAGCGCGTGGCACTCGCCCGGGCGCTGGCGGTGAAGCCCAAGGTGCTCCTGCTCGACGAGCCGTTCGGCGCGCTCGACGCCAAGGTGCGGAAGGAGCTCCGCCGCTGGCTCCGGCGGCTCCACGAGGAGGTGCACGTGACGAGCGTGTTCGTCACGCACGATCAGGAGGAGGCGCTGGAGGTGTCGGACCGGGTGGTGATCATGAACGAGGGGCGGATCGAGCAGAGCGGCACGCCCGAGAGCGTCTACGAGCATCCGGCGACGCCGTTCGTCTACGGCTTCCTCGGTGACGTGAATCTGTTCCACGGGCGGATCGATCAGGGGCGAGTGACCATCGGCGGGAGCGAGTTGGACGCGCCGGAGTGGGCCGACGTGCGGGACCAGGCCGGGCTGGCGTACGTCCGCACGTATGACGTTGACGTCGCTGCGTTGCCCACCGGGTCGGCGTCGATGGAGGCGGTGGTGCGACGCGTTCGCGCGTTCGGCCCGATCGTCCGCCTCGAGCTGACCCTCTCGGACGGGGAGCGGACGATCGAGGCCCATCTGCCGCGGGATCGGTTCGAGGCCCTGGCCGTGACTCACGGTCAGCGAGTCTATGTCTCTCCGAAACACGTACGCGTGTTCGCGGGAGAGTGATCCATCGCCCCGTTCGGAGTGACACCCGCCGCTACCGACCGAGCGCCGCCCGCTCCTCCGCGGCTTCTTCCGGCACCCGCTTCCAGCGGGTGAT
>DAIPLK010000139.1:0-6702 GCA_036769285.1 Gemmatimonadales bacterium
TGCCCGACCCGTAGTACATCAGGTCGAGGTCGGGGTCGTAGGAGTACCAGCCCCACGTGGTGCCGCCGCCCCGCTTCCACTCGTCGCCCTGCCAGGTCGAGACGCCGAGGTCCTTGCCCTTGTGCGACGGATAGTTCGCGTTCGCGTCGCCCTCGAGCAGGATTTCGCTGTCCGGGCCAGTGCTGTAGCCGGTCCAGACGTGCTCGCCGGTGTTGGCGTCGACAGCCGTCACCCGGCCGCGCACCCCGAACTCGCCGCCCGAGATCCCAAAGATCACGACTTCCTTGCCCGACTTGCTCTTGATGTAGATCGGGGCTTGGGTCAACGTGGCGCCCTGCTTGTAGTTGTTGGCCTCGACGCCCGCGTTCGACTTGTCCGGGTGCCGGACCTTCCACAGCTCCTTGCCCGTCTTGGCGTCGAGGGCGATCAGGTCACCCTGCAGCGCCTCGATGTAGATCTTCCCGCTGGGGCTGTACGCGACGCCACGATTCACCAGGTCGCAGCACGCGATTGGAATCGCGTCGGGCGACTGGTTCGGCACGTACTTCCAGATCTGCGGCGCGCCGGCCTTGGAGAGGTCGAGCGCATACACGATGTTCGGGAAGCTGGTGCTTAAGTACATCACGTTGCCGACGACGAGCGGGTTGCCCTCGTGGCCGCGCAGCGTGCCGGTCGAGAACGACCAGACGGGCCGCAGCTCGCCGACGTTCGCCGTCGTGATCTGCTTGAGCGGGCTGAAGCGCTGCTGGCCTTGATCACGGCCGGTCGCGGCCCAGTCGCCCTCGGCGGCACCGAGGGTCCACGCCCCCGACTTCGCCTGGGCGTTGGCGGACACAGCGATGGCTACGCTCAGCCCCGCCGCGATTCCACCGGACAGCACCTTCTGTGTAAAGCGGTTCATAACTGACCTCAGGATGAAGGGTGGTTCTACTGCTCTACTGCATTCGGTTGCCACGTGCTGCTTGACGCATCTGCGAGTGCCGGAACGGCTGCAACGGCGACTGGGCTCGAGTGCCGTACGCGGGGACCGGCCGGCGCGACCTACAAGTTAGCAGGACGGCCGGGGCGAGGGCGGGCCGCGTTCGGCCACCGCTCGGTCCCCGCGCTCGCTGCGGGTGAGGGTTCGCCCTGATGTACGCCTCGAGACGCCGCCGCGGAGCTCTGCGGGGCGCGCCACGGCGTCAGGGCACTGGGCCGTGCCGGAGCACGAGGCAAAATGGAAAGTGGGGCGGATGTGGGCGGACGGATGGACGGACGAGGGGGACCAGCGACGCGAGTGCGAGCCGCCTCGCCACGCCCAGTGTGAGGTGCGCGCGATCGCAGCAGCCGAGGACGAATTCAACATCGTGCCAATGGTGGAAGCGAACGGGAACGAGCCCATCTCACCCCTCAGCGTCGCCGCTGAACCGCATTGTGTGAGTAAAGACCTGCACTTGGGGAGGCGGTCATGAAAGTAGTCCCGCCTGCAGAATCGTCCTGTTCCCGCCTCGGGGGCCGCGGGTCGGCTGGCCGTGCGCGACGCATCTTCGAACATCAGCCAAGTCGCCGACTGCGGAAGGCTTAGAGCGGGGAGTATACACCGCGCAAAATGAACTGTCAATCAGGGAATCCGGCCGCTTCCGCCCAGCGGACTTTGGCCCCCGAACCGGCGAACCCGCCCTCGAAAACGCGGCCGTCGGAGCCGAGCAGGTCGGCCGTGCGCGCGGCCAGCTCCCGACCCTCGCCCGCGCTGCCGACGAGCCCGTACACCGCCGGTCCCCAGGAGCTCTGCCCTACCCCCACCGCTCCCCACTCCGCCATCCGGCGCACGAGCATCTCGGACGGCCCCGGGGCGAACACGCCGCCCTGCTGCGACGCAAACCAGGCCCCCGTAATGCGCTGCACCTCCGTCAGCGCCGCCCCGAAGCTCGCGATGTCGCCCTCCACCAGAGCGGGGAGCAGCTGCATCAGGACCAGATGGGAGACGCGCTCAACCTCCCGCTCCGGCGGGGGCGGCAGCCGCTCGAACGCCGCGGCCTCCGCCTCGCCGCTCAGCCCGGGCGCACCCTGGGGCACCGCGACGACGCAGCGCCAGTGGTCCGGGATGGCAAAGCGGGCCAGCAGCGGCGCGATGTGGTCCGTTCCCACCCGCCGGCCTCCTTCCACGATGAAGCCGCCCAGCGCGAATGTCCAGGTGCCGATGGCCGACCGCCGGCCCCGGTCCACCGCCCGGGCCAGCGCCGTCGGCTCGGCCGGCAGTCCGTAGAGCTCCGCCAGCGCGCGCGCGACGGCCAGCCCGAGCTGGGTGCCAGAGCCGAGGCCGCTGTGCACGGGGATGTGCCGGTGCACGGTGAGGCGCGCTCCGCCGCGGAGCCCGTGGTAGGCCAGGAAGCGCTGCGCGAACGCAGCCGCGCGGTCGCCGTCAGCACCCTGGGCACTCACCCGCTCATCCGGCGCCGCCTCGAGCAGGAGGGAGGGGGCCGGAACGGCGGCGCCGAGACCGCCGAACCGTCGGCCCAGCGCCCCGCGGAGGTCCAGCACCCCGAAGTGCAGCCGGGCCGCGGCCTCGACGAAGACGCTACCGGGACCGGACATGGGCGGTCAGCATCGCCATCGCCTCGCGCTCGCGCGGCCCGGCAGTCTTGTCCACGATGACCTGCAACCTGGCATACTCCGCGCGGATCTCATCGGCGGGCAGGAGGTGGGTGCGGGTCGCCAGAATCGCCGCCTCGAGCACGGCGTGCCGGGCGCGGTTGAAGCCGAGGAACTCGCGCCGGAGCCCGCGATGGACCACCCGCGTCTCGATGCGCGAGCGGGGCGGCGTGTCGTCGATCGAGACCACCTCCAGCTCCCGCCACGAGCAGGCCGCCTCCAGCACCGCGCCGCGGACGACCGTCGCGGGCACCCAGGGAAACTGGGGGCTCGCGATCGCTCCCTCCGCAAAGAGCATGGCGTCGTCGGTCAGGTTCACCACCGCCACCCGGGTCTCCCGCACGTTCCGGAAGGTGGTGGTCTCGAGGAACGGCTTGAGCACGATGGTGGTCTCGCCCCACTCGACGCCCATGGGCGCGAAGTTGATCGCCCCCTCCGCGCCCATCGACGTGAGGATGGATTCGATGATCACCGCACCAGGTCCACCGGCGGGGGATTGGCCGCGAGCGTGCCGGTATCCGGCCCCGCCGGGACCAGCGCGCCGTCGGCCGCGAGCGGCAGCGCCCGCGGCGCCGCGGGCACGCCGTGCAGGAAGTGATCGACCAGCCGGTAGCCGTGCTCGGTCAGGACCGACTCGGGATGAAACTGCACGCCGTGGACCGGATGCCGCGCGTGCTGCACCGCCATGATCTCGCCGTCCTCCGATCTCGCAATGACCTCGAGCTCGGGAGGCACCGAGGCGGGGGCGATGACGAGCGAGTGGTATCGGGTGGCGCGGAACGGCGTGGGGAGCCCGGTGAAGATGCCCACGCCCCGATGGTGGATCATCGAGGTCTTGCCGTGCATCGGTTGGCCCGCCCGCACGATCTCCCCGCCGTAGGCGGCGCCGATGCACTGATGGCCGAGACAGACGCCCAGTATCGGGATGGTCGCCCCGAGGCGGCGGACGACGTCCGTGGAGATTCCAGCCTCGGCGGGCGAGCAGGGCCCGGGCGAGATGATGATGTGGGACGGCGCCAGTCCGCGGACGTCCTCCACCGTGAGGGCGTCGTGCCGGTAAACGACCGGCGTCTCGCCCAGCTCCCGGACGTAGCGCGCCAGGTTGTAGACGAACGAGTCGTAGTTGTCGAGCAGGAGGATCATGGCCCTGCCAGCGCCCTGATCAGCGCCCTCGCCTTGTCCAGGGTTTCCCGGTATTCCATCTCCGGATCGGAGTCCGCGACGATCCCCCCGCCCGCCTGGAAGTATACCCGTCCCCTTAGGGCCAGATAGGTCCGGATCACGATGCTCGTGTCCATCGCGCCGGTGGTCGAGAGGTACCCGATCGAGCCGCAGTAGACCCCCCGCTGCGACGGCTCCAGCTCGGCGATGATCTCCATCGCCCGCACCTTCGGGGCACCGGTGATGGAGCCCCCCGGAAACGCGGCGCGCAGGAGGTCGATCGCGTCCGCAGCGGGGTCCAGCTCCCCGACCACGGTGGACACCAGATGGTGCACCGTGGGGTGCTGCTCCAGGGCGAACAGCTCGGGCACCCGGACCGTGCCCGGCCGGCAGACGCGCGACAGGTCGTTCCGCAGCAGGTCCACGATCATCACGTTCTCCGCCCGATCCTTGTCGCTCTCGGAGAGTGCCCTGCCGAGCGCCGCGTCGTGCATCGGGCCCAGGCCTCGCGGGCGGGTCCCCTTGATCGGACGGGTCTCGACGTGACGGCGGTTCTCGTCGAGGCGGAGAAACCGCTCCGGTGAGGCGCTCAGCACGCGAAGCTCCCCGACGTCGAGATATGCGGCGAAGGCGGCCGGGTTGTCGTGCCGGAGCCGGGCGTAGAGGTCGAACGCGGGCTCCGTCAGCGGCGCCTGGAACCGCTGCGAGAGGTTCGCCTGGAAGATGTCGCCCGCGACGATGTAGTCGCGGACCCGGGTCACCGCATCGAGATAGCCGCGGTGGGTGAAGGTCGAACGGAGACCGATCGCCTCCGCGCCTTCTACGCCGAGCACCGGGTACGATGGTGCCTCCGCGGCCGGCGGCGCGGTCGGACCCGGAACCGGTCGCGATACATCGCGCGCCGGCCCCCCGAGCCGCTCGCGAACCATGGCCAGCCGCTCTCCGGCCCGGTCGCCGCGCCGCGGGCCGGTCTCCGGCAGCCCGGTGGACACGATCCACGCGGTCTCGAGGAGATGGTCCCAGGCGATCACCCAGTCGTACAGCCCCAGGACCACGTCGGGAATCGCGAGATCGTCGAACCGCGTCGGCGGCAGACGCTCGAGCAGCGCCCCGTAGTCGTACCCGATGTACCCCGCCGCGCCGCCCTGGAACGGCGGCAATCCGGACACCGGGTCCGCCGCGAACGGGGCGAGCAGGTCGCGCAGGGCGATGAGGGGATCGGCGCCGATCGGCGTCCACGGCCTGCCGGGGCCGCCGAGCTCGGTCTTCCGGCCCTTGCTGCGGATCACGCAGGCGGGGTCCGCGGCCAGGAAGGAGTAGCGCCCCAGCTGATGGCTCTCGCCCGCGAGTGCCGCCCCGGTGGCGCTGTCGAGAAAGAGCAGGTAGGGCAGGTCGAGAAAACGGCCGACGGCCTCCATCGGGTCGCCCGCCGTGCCCAGGTTGTCCACCAGCGGCGCGAAGCGCTCGGTCATCGCAGCTTGCCCCGCCGCGCCGGCCGCGCGCCGGCCCGGCGGCGGCGCTGGGTGAGCTTGACGTGCTCGGAGCGCACGTCGTCCGGCGGGGTGAGGTACCCCCAGGAAAGCGCCCCTTCCTGCCGGTACGTCTTGCCGAGGGTAGTCGCGAGCTTGGCCTTGGCCAGCTCCCGGCCCAGGTAGAAGGCGTGGGTGGGCTCGTCCACGCCGAGCTGCGCGAAGATCTCCTGGATGTCCGTGCCGCGCACGAAGCGCTCGTGGTTGAACACGGTGATCGTGGTCCGGTCGGCGAAGATGCGGTAATTGGAGTCCTTCACCGCCGCGTGGAGGCGGCGGAGCTCCGCCTCGTCGTATTCGAGGACGACGGGATCCTTCACCGTCACCAGGCGGTCGTCCACGTTCTTGGGCAGCGTGCGGTGCCGGACGGCGTGGAACATGAGCCGCCGGGCGATGTCGATCTCGCGGACCGCGCCGCGGGCCCACGGAATGACCTCGGTGGTGAGCACCGCCCGCACTCCGGTCTCCTGGCAGATCGCCAGCAGGAGGGCGTGCACGCCCGTGGTGTCTGCGCTGGTGAGCTCGGTGATGTTGCCCACGCCCATCAGCAGCGCCGCGTCCGGATACCGTCGGTGCACCTCGGCGAAGCGTTCGAGTGAGGCGGTGAAGCCGAACCCGATGGGCTCGATCACCGGATCGATGAGGTAGCCGATGCCGCGCCGCTCGAGCTCGTCGATCGTGGCCGCCAGGCTCTCGACCCCCTCGCCGAAATCGGGGATCGCCACCACCCGGGTGCCGCTTCCGCCGAGGTCCCCGACCACTTCCCGGTTGGAGCCGTTGACGCTCAGCACCAGCTCCGCTCCGGCCTCGGCCGCCGCGCGGATCTCGGCCGGGTCGAAGCTGTCCACGCTCACCCGCATTCCGGCCCCGCGCAGCTCGCGCACGACGTCGCCGAGGGCCGGGAACGGCATTCCCGGCGTGCATCCGACGTCGATGACATCGGCGCCGCTCGCCTGGAAATAATCCGCCGTGGCCCGGATGGCCGCCCGCGGCAACTTTGCGGCGTTGTTGATCTCGGCGAGGATCTCGATGTCGTACGCGCCGTAGTCCGCGGCCGCCGCCGCGTGGCCGAAGTAGCCGGGGATCTCGCGGAGGTCCTTGGGCCCCTTCTCCACCCGCACCCCGAACCGCTCGGCCAGGATGCCGGTGTCGCCCTCGACCAGCCCGGGAAGCAGGATCAGGTCCGTTCCCGGCGGCACCTCGAGGAAACGCGCGATCCAGGGCGTCGTCATCAGCGCCGCGACGGTGATCCTGAGGACCGCGACTTCCGTCTCGAACGGTGGTTGTAGCTCCTCGAGAACGCGCCGCAGCGCCGGCTCGGCGAGCCGCCCGGTGACGAACAGGACTCTGGCGGGAACGTCCGCGGCGGGAGCTACCGTGG
>DAIPLK010000035.1:0-21642 GCA_036769285.1 Gemmatimonadales bacterium
TGGGCGCACACCCTCTCGAGCGCCATCGGCGGCCGGCAAACGGCGCCGATCGTCACCCGCCTCGATCCGCAGTGGGGCAACGTCGGGCTCCTGTGCAGCGACGGGCTCACGAGCTGCGTTCCCGATGAGCGGATCCGCGAGCGGCTCCGGGCCATGACTTCTGCCCGCCAGGTCTGCGAGGATCTGCTCCAGGACGCCCTCGACGGCGGGGGCACGGATAACATCACTATCATCGTCGGGCGTCCCATCCGCAGACATTCACCGGCCTGACGCGGTGGGCGCCACCCGGGTTCGGTTGACCCAACCTGTGCCGCAGGCTAGACTTCCCGGCTGCCCAGGAGGCCGCTCATGTTCGCATTTCTGCTGACGCTACTGATTCTCGACGCGCTGCTGCTCTCGGTGGTGGTGCTGCTTCAGGCCGGTCAGGGTGGGGGACTCGCCTCGCTTGGCGGCGCCACCACCGACACCGTGCTCGGCGGCCGGCAAGCGGTCACCCTGCTGACCAAGGCCACGTGGTGGTGCGGTGGCATCTTCCTCCTGCTCGCGCTCGCGCTGTCGCTGGTGCCCCGCGGCGGAGGCTCGAACGCGTTGCAGGAACGGCTCCGCGCCACGACGCCGGTCCCCGCGCCCAGCGCACCACTGCCGCTCGGCGGCGCGCCGACTACCCCGGCGACCGCGCCGGCGACCGCCCCGGCGACGGCCCCCACTTCAGGAGCACCCGCGCCCTCCCCGGGAGCGCCGGCTCCCACCCAGCCGAAGAAGTGACAGCGCCCGACCGCGGGGTGACCGGATGACGGATCGCCCCGCGTTCGTGCTGCTCGAGGACGGCGCCTGGTTCCCCGGGACGACGGCGCGTCCCCTCGAGCCGGCGTTCGGTGAAGTGGTCTTCACCACCAACCTCACCGGCTATCAAGAGACGTTCACCGATCCGAGCTACCTCGGTCAGATCGTCGTCATGACGGCGCCGATGATCGGGAATTACGGGGTGAATCGGGAAGACATGGAATCGGGGCGGCCGCAGGTGACGGGCGTCGTCGTGCGGGAGTTGAGCCGCCATCCGTCCAACTGGCGGGCCACGAGGAGCTTGGACGATTGGCTCTCGGAGGCGGGCATCCCGGTGCTCGAGGGGATCGACACTCGCCGCCTGACGCGGCACATCCGCGAGCGGGGCGCGATGCGCGGGGTCGTGGGCGAAGGCCGGCAACCCAGCCGTGAACTCACGGCGCAGCTGCTGGCGTCACCCTCGATGGAGGGTCTCGATCTCGCCTCGCGAGCCAGCGTGCGCGAGCCATGGAGCGAGGGGGAGGGCCCCCACGTCGTCGCGTACGACTACGGGATGAAGCGCAACATCGTTCGCATGCTGGTGAGTGCGGGATGCCGGGTGACGGTGGTGCCCGCGGAGACTTCGGCAGCGAAAGTGCGCGCGCTAAACCCTGACGGGCTCTTTCTTTCAAACGGCCCAGGCGATCCCGCCGCGGTGGGCTACGCGCTCGCGAACATTCGCGATCTCGCCGGGGGTGGACTTCCGACCTTCGGGATCTGCCTGGGCCACCAGCTGGTCGGGCTCGCGTTCGGCGGCTCGACGGCGAAGATGCCCTACGGTCATCGGGGCGGCAACCACCCCGTGCGCGACCTGCGTACGGGACAGGTATTGATCACCACGCAAAACCATGGCTTCGCTGTGGTTGGCGACGCCAACGGGGTGCCCGGTGCGGCCGGGCTCGAGGTGACGCACCTGAACTTGAACGACGGCACCATCGAGGGCGTGCGGCATCGCGAGCTGCCGCTCTTCGCGGTGCAGTATCACCCCGAGGCCGCGCCTGGACCGCACGACGCCTTCCCCCACTTCGCCGAATTCGTGGCACTACTGCGCGACCGGAACGGCGCACTGGCGGCCAACCCCTTGACAGACAACACTTAAGCTCCTAGTATCGGCGCAGGAGACCTGCCCGCTCCGCTGCCTGCAACCCGTCTGGGGGACGCATGACCAAGGCCGATCTCGTCGAACAGGTAACCGCCTCGATTGCCAAGACGGCGGGTCCGATGATCTCCAAGAAGGACTGCGCCCGTGTCGTGGACGCATTCCTCGAGGCGGTCAAGGATGCGCTCAAGCAGCAGCACAACATCGAGGTCCGCGGGTTCGGGACCTTCAAGATCCGTCGGCGGAAGACGCGGATGGCGCGGAACCCTCGCACCGGTGATCCGGTCGAGGTGGCCGCTCGCCCGGTGCCCGTCTTCAAGCCCAGCAAGGAGTTGCGAGCGTTGGTGGCCGACGAGGGGGAGCCGGAGGCGGAGGCGGCGCAGGGACTGTAGGGCCGGGGCCCGTCTGAGTCGGGGATGGGGCTGCTCCGCGCGCGTGTCGCGGGGCGGCCCCATTTCGTTGTAACTTCTATTCATGTCCGCCGCAGCCCCAACGAGCCTCACGGTTCGCGTCCTCCTGTTCGCCAGCTATGCGGACCACCTGGGCCTCGAGACCCTCGACCTGACGCTGACGGCCCCGGCCACGGTCGGCGCCGTGGTCCACCGGCTCCGGGCCTTGCCGGGTGGGGATCAGTTGCCCTCCAAACCGCTGTGCGCGCGAAACCTGGCTCACGCGGACGCCGAGGAGCCCGTGGAGCAGGGCGACGAGATCGCGATCCTTCCGCCGCTGGCCGGGGGCTGAACATGGAGTTCATCACCGCCGAGCCGATCGATCTCGCCCCGCTTCTCGCCGCGGTCCGGGCGCCGGACCGGGGCGGGCTCGCATGCTTCCTCGGCCTGGTTCGCAATCACCACGAGGGGCGCAGGGTCCTGCGGCTCGAGTACTCCGCCTACGCACCCATGGCCGTCGCCGAGTGCGGCCGCATCGTGGCGGAAGCGGAATCCCGCTGGCGGGTGGCGGTCGCGCTCAGCCACAGGGTGGGCTCGCTCGCGATTGGCGACACGGCCGTGGCGGTGGCTGCCGCGTCGGCTCACCGCGACGAGGCCTTCGCGGCGTGCCGCTACGTGATCGAGGAGGTCAAGCGGCGGGTGCCGATCTGGAAGCGCGAGTTCTACGCCGACGGCACGGCGGCCTGGGTCGATCCCACCGTCAAGCTGCAGCACGCCTGATGCCCATCGACGCGCTGGGCCGGCCCCTCCGGAATCTCCGGATCTCGGTAACCGACCGCTGCAACTTGCGGTGCCGGTACTGCATGCCGGAGGCGGAGTACATCTGGCTCCCTCGGGAGTCGATCCTCACCTTCGAGGAGATCGATCGCCTCGCGGCGATCTTCGCGGGCCTCGGCGTTCGGAAGCTCCGCCTGACGGGCGGGGAGCCGCTGCTGAGGCACGATCTGCCGGCGCTGGTCCGGCTCCTCGCCGGCCACGCCGGCATCGAGGATCTCGCCCTCACCACGAATGGCATCCTGCTGGGTCGGTCGGCCGCAACGCTGCGATCCGCGGGACTTCGGCGGGTCACCGTGAGTCTGGATACGCTCCGGCCCGAACGGATGGTGGCGTTTGCCCGGAGCGCGCGCCATGGGGAGGTGCTGGAGGGGATCGCCGCGGCGACGGCCGCAGACTTCGACTCGGTCAAGCTCAATGCGGTCGTCATCCGGGACTACAACGACGACGAGATCCTCGATCTGCTCGAGTTTGCCCGGGGGCGTGGCCTCGAGATCCGGTTCATCGAGTACATGGACGTCGGCGGGGCCACGCAGTGGGATCTCGCGCGGGTGGTCTCGCAGCACGACATCCTGGAGACCATCGCGCGCCGGCACGGGACCGTGACGCCGCTGCGTGAAGGCGACTGGGCGCCCGCGGAGCGGTTCCGTCTGGACGACGGCACCGCCTTCGGCGTGATCGCCTCGACCACGGCGCCGTTCTGCCGCACCTGCGACCGCGCGCGTCTCACCGCCGACGGGACCTTGTTCCTCTGCCTCTACGGCGAGCGTGGCCTTGATCTTCGGGAGCTGCTCCGCTTGGGCGCGTCGGACGCCGAGATCGCCAGCCGGATCGGGGCAACCTGGACCTCGCGCACCGACCGCGGCGCCGAGGCCCGCGCCGCGCTGGCGGAGCGGGGCGTGCTCCACCAGATTGACAGCTTGCGCGCCGACCCGCGGCGCGAGATGCATACCCGCGGCGGCTGATGGCGCTCCACGTCGCGCTCATCCAACCGAAGATCCCCCCGAACACGGGCAACATCGCCCGCTTGTGCGCGGCGACCGACTCGCCGCTCCATCTCATCGGGCCGCTCGGCTTCAGCCTGGATGACCGCGAGGTGAAGCGCGCCGGGCTCGACTACTGGGACAAGGTGGATCTCTGGGTCCACTCCGACTGGTTCGCCTTCCGGGACGCAATCAGCCGCGATCGCTGCCTATACTTCTCGGCCAACGCAGGCAACGACTATCGCCAGGCGCCGTTCCGCGACCGCGGTGTGCTCGTGTTCGGCAGTGAGACGGAGGGACTGCCGATCCGGATCCTGGAGAAGCATCCCGAGCGCTGCTTCCGCATCCCGATGCCCGGTCGCGTGCGCAGCCTCAACCTGGCCAATGCGGTCAGCGTCGTTCTCTACGAAGGGCTGCGACAGCTCGGGTTGGAGCTGCCGGCGGGGTTGGCCGCGGAATCCTGAGCCGGTAGATTCCGCGGCGCAAGAGCAAGTGGGTGCCCAGGGTGACTACGAGACCAACCCGCACACGTGAAAGCGAGCCGCCATGCTCGGAAAAGTGGCCGTCGTGGGGGCAGGCAACGTCGGAGCGACGGCAGCCCAGCGCCTCGCCGAAAAGAGCCTCGCACGCACCGTGATCATGGTCGACGTGATCGAAGGGGTTCCGCAGGGCAAGGCGCTCGACCAGTGGCAGTCAGGCCCCATCGAAGGCTTCGACACGAGGGTCATCGGTAGCAACGGCTACGAGGAGGCGGCGGGGGCCGACCTGTTCGTTGTGACGGCCGGCATCGCCCGGAAGCCCGGGATGAGCCGCGACGACCTGGCGAAGACCAACGCCGGCATCGTCCGCTCGGTGGCGAAGGAGATCGCTCGGGTGGCCCCCAAGTCCATCATCATCGTGGTGTCGAATCCGCTCGACGTCATGTGCTACGTCGCGATGAAGGCCAGCGGATTCCCTCGGGAGCGGGTGATCGGCATGGCCGGCGTGCTCGACACGGCGCGCTACCGGATGTTTCTGGCCGAGGCGATGGACGTCTCGGTCGAGGACATCCAGGCGATGGTGCTCGGCAGCCATGGCGACACCATGGTGCCGCTGGTATCCCACACGACCGTGTCGGGGATCCCGGTGAGCCAGCTGATCCCCGCGGACAAGCTCAAGGCGATCGTCGATCGGACCCGGAATGGGGGCGCCGAGATCGTCGCGCTGCTGAGGACGGGCTCGGCGTACTATGCGCCAAGCGCGGCGGCGGTCCAGATGGTCGAGGCGATCGCCCTCGACAAGCGGCGGATCCTTCCGTGCTCGGCGTGGCTGCAGGGGGAATTCGGGCTCCGGGACGTCTTCTGCGGGGTGCCCTGCAAGCTGGGCCGCGCCGGTCTCCAGGAAGTCGTCGAGATCGCGCTGTCCGACGGGGAGCGCGCCGAGCTGAGGAAGTCGGCGGAGGCGGTGCGGGCCACCCAGGTGGTCCTCGACGCCGTCTGACCTGGGAGACTGCATGAATCGGGTGCTGGCGTTCTGGCATACGGCGGTTGGGAAGAAGGCGGTCATGGCCGTCACCGGGATCGTCATGGTGGCGTACCTGATCACCCATGGGCTCGCCAACCTCCTGGTCTTCCAGGGTCCCGACAAGATCAATGCATACAGCCGGTTCCTGCACGGGGCCGGCGGGGCGCTCTGGGCGGCGCGGCTGGTGCTGATCGCGGCCGTGGTCCTGCACATCGCTGCCGCGGTGCAACTGACGGGCCGGCGGCAGGCGGCGCGCCCGGTCGCGTACGCCGCGGGTCGACGCCCCCAGATCTCCACCCTCGCGTCACGCACCATCCGCTGGGGCGGCGTGCTCATCGTGGTCTTTCTGGTCTATCACGTTCTCCACTTCACTCTGGGGACCGTGCATCCCTCGTTCGTCGAAGCCGATCCGTATCACAACGTGGCTGCCGGCTTCGGCAATCCGCTGGTCGTGCTGTTCTATGAGATCGCGCTGGCCGCGATCGGGCTGCACCTGTACCACGGTGTCTGGAGCAGTGGCCGGAGCCTCGGTATGAGCCCGCCGTCGCCGCAGCCGATCAAGCGGAGGCTGGCGCTGGTGCTCTCGGTCGTCTTGTGGGCGGGGTTCACGATCATTCCGATTGCGGTGTATGCGGGGATGTTGCGGTGAGGGCCGGGGGGGGGAGCTGGAACACCGCGAGTCATCCTGAGCGGAGCGAAGGAGCCATGCGTCGGCGCATGCCCCCTTCGCTTCGCTCAGGGTGACTCATGGCAGGCCACGGAGAGCCTAATGGAACTACAGTCCAGGATCCCCAGCGGTCCGCTCGAGCAGAAGTGGGACAAGCACCGCTTCGAGATGAAGCTGGTGAACCCCGCGAACAAGCGAAAGTACACCATCATCGTGGTCGGGAGTGGCCTGGCGGGTGGGTCCGCCGCGGCCACCCTGAGCGAACTGGGCTACCAGGTGAAGTGCTTCTGCTTCCAGGACTCGCCCAGGCGGGCGCACTCGATCGCCGCACAGGGGGGGATCAACGCGGCCAAGAACTACCGCAACGACGGCGACAGCGTCTACCGGTTGTTCTACGACACGGTGAAGGGTGGGGACTTCCGCGCCCGTGAGGCCAACGTCTACCGCCTGGCGCAGATCAGCGTGAACATCATCGATCAGTGCGTGGCGCAGGGAGTCCCGTTCGCGCGCGAGTACGGTGGCCTCCTGGCCAACCGATCGTTCGGTGGAGCCCAGGTGTCGCGCACCTTCTACGCAAGGGGCCAGACCGGCCAGCAGCTGCTGCTCGGGGCCTACCAGGCGCTCGAGAAAGAGGTGGCGCGCGGCGGCGTGACGATGTATCCGCGCACCGAGATGCTGGACTTGGTCGTGATCGATGGCCGCGCGCGCGGGATCGTCGTACGCGACATGATCACCGGCGCCATCAAGAGCCACGCGGCCGACGCGGTAGTGCTTGGCACCGGCGGCTATGGCAACGTGTTCTATCTATCCACCAACGCCAAGGGGTCGAATGCCACCGCCATCTGGCGCGCCCACAAGCGCGGCGCGGCGTTCGCCAACCCGTGCTACACGCAGATCCATCCGACCTGCATTCCGGTGAGCGGCGAGTACCAGTCGAAGCTTACCCTGATGAGCGAGTCCCTCAGGAACGACGGCCGGGTCTGGGTGCCCAAGCGCGCCGGCGACCACCGGCCGCCCGATCAGGTCCCCGAGAGCGAGCGCGACTACTACCTCGAGCGCCGCTACCCGAGCTTCGGCAACCTGGCGCCGCGGGACATCGCCTCCCGGGCGGCCAAGGCCGTGTGCGATGAGGGGCGCGGCGTGGGCTCCGGCGGGCTCGGGGTATATCTCGACTTCGCCGACGCCATCAAGCGGCTCGGTGTCGGCACCATCCGCGAGCGCTACGGCAACCTCTTCGAGATGTACGCGCGGATCACGGACGAAGACCCCTACGAAGTCCCGATGCGGATCTTCCCCGCGGCGCATTACACGATGGGCGGGCTGTGGGTGGACTACAACCTGATGAGCACCATCCCGGGACTGCACGTCATCGGCGAGGCCAACTTCTCCGATCACGGCGCCAACCGGCTCGGTGCCAGCGCGCTGATGCAGGGCCTGGCCGACGGATATTTCATTCTCCCCAGCACCATCAGCGACTACCTGGCCTCGGCCAAGGCGGGGCCGGTGGACCCCTCGCATCCCGAGTTCCGGCGTGTGGAGGCCGAGGTCGCCGAGCGGACCCGGAAGTTCCTGTCGATCAGAGGCAAGCGGACGGTGGACTCGTTTCACCGGGAGCTCGGCCGGATCATGTGGGACAAGTGCGGCATGGCGCGCAACGCGGCCGGCCTCCAGGAAGCGCTCGGGCGCATCCCTGAGCTGCGCGAGGAGTTCTGGCGAAACGTGAACGTGCCCGGGAGCGATGCCGAGCTCAACCAGGCGCTCGAGAAGGCCGGTCGCGTCGCGGACTTCCTCGAGCTCGGTGAGCTCATGTGCCTGGACGCGCTGCAACGCAAGGAATCCTGCGGCGGGCACTTCCGCGAGGAGTACCAGACCGAGGACGGCGAAGCCCTGCGCGACGACGACAACTTCGCCTATGTCGCTGCCTGGGAGCATACCGGCGACCTTCGGTCCCCCAGGCTGCACCAGGAGGCGCTCGACTTCGAATACGTGCATCTGGCCCAACGGAGCTACAGATGAACGTCACCCTCCACGTCTGGCGACAGCCCGGGCCGGACGCTCCGGGCCGCATGGTCACGTACCAGGCCAGCGACATCAGCCAGGACATGTCGTTCCTGGAAATGCTGGACGTCGTCAACGAGCGCCTGCAGGAAACCGGCGAGACGCCGATCGCCTTCGACCACGACTGTCGCGAGGGGATCTGCGGCTCCTGCAGCCTCATGATCAACGGCCAGGCCCATGGCCCCAATAAGGGGACCGCCACCTGCCAGCTCCACATGCGGAGCTTTCGGGACGGGCAGGAGATCAGCGTCGAACCCTGGCGCTCCCGCGCGTTCCCGGTGCTGAAGGACCTGGTGGTGAACCGGGCGGCATTCGACCGGATCATCGCGGCAGGCGGCTACATCAGCGCGCCCACCGGCAGCGCGGTGGACGGCAACGCGACTCTGATCGCGAAGGATGACGTGGACACGGCGATGGATGCCGCTCAGTGCATCGGGTGCGGCGCCTGTGTGGCGGCGTGCCCCAACGGCTCCGCCTCGCTGTTCACGGCGGCCAAGATCACCCACCTGAGCCTCCTGCCGCAGGGGCAACCCGAGCGAATCCGCCGGGCCCGGCAGATGGTCGAGCAGATGGACATCGAGGGGTTCGGGGGCTGCACTCTCTACGGCGAGTGCCAGGAGGCCTGCCCCAAGCTGATAAGTATCGACACGATCACGCGCATGAACCGGGACTTCCTGCGGGCGGCGATCACGCCCGTTCGGGCGGCGGTGGCCGAGTCGGACTGAGAGCGATCGCCGCGCTCGGGCTGGCGCTGCTTCTGCCCGGCGTCGCGTCGGCCCAGGAGACCGCCTGGGCTCGGGTGGGAGCCCAGGCGGTCGTAGCCTTCGAGCAGTCCGACCCGGTACCCGGCGGCGCGGCGCTGGGCGAGATTCGCGTCGTCCAACCCGCAATCCATCTCCATGCGGGCGCGTTCGGCCGGCTCCGGCTCACCGGCGTTCTCAATCTCGAGGGCGCCACCATCTCGCAGGGAGAGCTCGCCCCCGGCAACTGGGGCGAGGGGTTCGTGGACCGGCGCCACCCGCACACCTACCTCCACGAGTTGATCCTCGGCGCCGACGATCTACTCGGTGGGCACGACGGCGCGACCCGCGTCTCCGTCGCCGCAGGGAAGGGGTTCGCCCCGTTCGGCACCGATGATCCGATGACCCGGCCCTTCCTGCGGTATCCGGTCAACCATCATTGGGCGCAGATCCTCGAGCGGGCCGTCGCGATCGTGGCCGTCCGCGGGGGCCCGGTAGCGGTCGAGGCGGGACTGTTCAACGGTGACGAGCCGGAGCGTCCCGGGCAGTGGCCGCGGGTCGGCGGGCGTTTCGGCGACTCGTGGAGCGCGCGCGCGACGGGTGGCGTGCTGTCGGGTCTCACCGTTCAGGCCTCGCGCGCGCACGTGCATTCGCCCGAGCACCGGCCCGGCGCTGGCACGGATCAGGCGAAGTGGAGCGTCGCGGTACGCTGGGCACGGCCGCTGCGCGGGCATCCGGTGTATGGGCTGGTGGAGTGGGCCCGCACGTCGGAGGCGCAGGGCTTCTTCGTCTTCCACAGCCTCCTGGCGGAGGGTGCATGGAGCACCGGGCGCCATCGTCTCCAGTACCGGTTCGAGCGGACCGAGCGCCCCGAAGAGGAGCGCATCTCGCGGTACCGCTCGCTCCGACCGCACGTGGAGAACTCGATCCTGGGCATCACCCGCTGGACCAGTCATGCGGCCGGCTACGAGGTCCTGGCGCTACGGCGCCAGGGGCTCGATCTCCGCCCGATCGTGGAAGTGGAGTATGCCCGGATCGCCAAGGTCGGCGGCGGGCTGTTCGACGTCGTCGGGCTCTATGGACGGGACCATGTCTGGTCGTTCACTCTCGGGGTGCGCATCGCTGCCGGGGCGCCGATGCATCGCATGGGGCGCTACGGCGCCGCGGAGGAGATGGAACCGATGAGCATGCACGATCATGGTAGCGTGGCACGGTGACCGGGGCGCGAGGGTTGGTACGGCCGTGGGGGAGCGCGCTCGGCGTGCTGCTCGCCGCGTGCGGCGGGGGTGACGGCTCCGGCACCGGTGGCACCGGCCCGCGGCCTGGTTCCAGCTTCCAGATCGAGGCCGGGGGCGACAACGTCCCCGAACGGTTCAGTTCCGACCTCTGGGTTCGGGGGTCCTGGGCGTACACCGGGACCTGGGGTGGTGTCGCGCGGAATGGGGTGCCGGGCAATGTGGTGAAGATCTGGTCGCTGGGCGCCGGCGGCGCCCCCACGCTGGCCGATTCCATCGTGGTGCCCGGGATCGGGACCGTCAGCGACGTGCAGGTGAGCGAGGATGGGGCCGTGCTGGTCTTCAGCGCTGAACGCGGGGCCAACGCGGGCCTCTACGTCTATGATCTCGCCGATCCGCGGTCGCCGGCGTTTCGCGACAGCTCCCTCGTGGCGGATGGGATCCACACCGCCACGATCGCAGAGCTGGGTGGCCGCCGCTACGTGTTCGGCGCCCGGAACCCGAAGAACCCGGCGCTGCTGATCTACGACATCACCGACCCGACTTCGATCGCGCTGGTCGCCGCGGTCCCCATCCCGCCGGCCTACGGCATCCATGACACTTACGTGCGCGACGGCCTGGCGTTCGTCTTCGCATGGAACACCGGTGTCATCATCTACGACGTGGGGAACGGCATCCGCGGAGGACGCCCTGACGCGCCGGTGGAAATCAGCCGGCTGCTGACGGCCGACGACGGCGTCGCCGGCGGGTCGGCGGTGCACAACGGCTGGTGGTTCCACAATCCGGTGCGTGGGGAGAGCCGCTATCTCTTCGTGGGCCAGGAAGGTGCCGGCGTGATCGGCTCGCAGTCGAGCGGCGACATCCACGTCGTGGACGTCACCGACCTGGTGCACCCCAAGGAGGTGGCCTTCTTCCATCTCGATGGCGCCGGCACGCACAACTTCTGGATGGACGAGAACCGGCAGATCCTGTACGCCGCATACTACAACGGCGGCGTGGTGGCGGTGGACGTCTCGGGGCAGCTGCTGGGGGACCTGGCAAATCGGCTGATCGCGCAGATCCGGCCGGGAGGACCGGGGAACACGTACACCTGGGGGGTGCAGCTCGCGGGCGGGTCGCTGTACGCGATCGACATGCTCAGCGGGTTGTGGCAGTTGAAGGCCCCCTGAGGGGGCCTGGGCTGCACTACTTCGCCCCCGTCGACTGCACCGGCGCCCCGGTCGGCCACCGGTTGTTCGAGCGGTCCACGTCCGGATACCACCCGTCGGGGTCGATCGTTACGCTGTTCACCTTCTTCGGTCCCGGGATCAGCGCCGTGTATCGATCCCGCAACCCCCAGATCTCCACCGGCAACCTCAGCCGCTGGGTGCTCCCGTCGTCCATCAGGAGCGCGAGCTCGACCGGCATCGGCATCTGGGCGGCGTTCCGCAGGTAGACGCGCGAGATCACCCCCGCCGAATCCGACAGCGCCACCGAGTCCACCGCCTGGTCGAGCCGGTCGGTGGTGTAGAACCACGAGCGCCAGAACCAGCTCAGATCCTCGCCCAGCCCGTCCTCCATCGTCCGGAAGAAATCGGCCGGGGTGGGATGCTTGAACGCCCACCGGCGGATGTACTCGCGGAAGACCGGATCGAACCGCTCGGGCGACGTGATGTGTTCCCGCAGGAGGACGAGGCCCACCGCCGGCTTGTTGTAGAGTGCCTGACGCCAGTTCTCGCTCGTCCGCATCCGGTCGGCTGGCGACATGATCGTCTGCTCGTCACCGGAGAGCGCGTTCTTGATGTAGGTGTCTTGCACGCCACGCGCCGTCGGCAGCGGCGAGTCCGGGAACTTCCGCGGGAAGCTGTAGTGGTTCATGAAGCTGTTGAGCCCCTCGTCCATCCAGCCGTACAGCCGCTCGTTGCTCCCCACGACCATCGGGAACCAGATGTGGCCGAACTCGTGGTCGGTCACGCTGTAGAGTCCCTCGGGAGAGGTCCGGTCCCTGCAGAAGACGATCATGGGGTACTCCATCCCGCCCTCGATCCCGTTCACGTTGCTCGCCACGGGGTAGGGGTACGGGAACCACTGCTTGGAGTAGTACTCGATGGCCGTCTTCGCGTACTGGCTCGCCTCCTTCCACTGCGGCTCCGCCGACGGCGGATAGAAGCTCATGGCGACCGTCTTGCCGCCATTGACCGCCACCGCGTCCCAGATGAAATGCCGCGCCGCGGCCCAGGCGAAGTCGCGGACACTGTCGGCGGTGAAGCGCCACGTGAGGGTCGGGTACTGCGTCGGGGGACGTGATGCCGGGTCGCCGATCTCGTCCTTGCCGCGGATGACTACGGTCTGGTCGCTCGTCCGCGCCCGGGCCAGGCGGGCTCGCTGTGCGGCCGTGAGCACTTCGTCGGGGTTCTGCAGCGTGCCGGTCGCGGCCACGATCATGTCGGCCGGAACGGTGAGGCTCACGTCGAAGCTGCCGTATTCGAGGTAGAACTCGCCCTGGCCCAGGTACTGCTCCGTGTTCCAGCCCCGGACGTCGTCGTAGACCGCCAGGCGCGGATACCACTGGGCCACCTCGTAGATCGTCGATCCGTCGACGTCTTCGATGCCCATCCGGTTGCTGTTGGCGCCGAACGGGAACGACCAGCTCAGCTCGAGCAGCTGCTTACCCCTGGGGGGCAGAGGCCGGGCCAGATCGATCCGCATGACCGTGCCGTTCACCGTGTACGGCAGCGATGCGGCCGGGATGGCCGGCTGGCCCCGCGCGGCCCTGACCACCGGCTCACCCACCTTGAGGAGCCGCACCGAGACCTCGGCGCCCTTGGTGCCGAACCGCGGGTCCTGCCCGTAGATCCGGAAGCCGCGGCTCTCGCTGTTGAACAGGTTCTGGTCGAGCTGGAGCCAGACGTAGCGCAGGGTGTCGGGGGAGTTGTTGGTGTAGGTGATCCGCTCCTCGCCACGGACCGAGCGGGTCGTGGTGTCGAGGGTGGCGCGGATGACGTAGTCGGCACGCTGCTGCCAGTAGCCGGGGCCGGGGGCGCCGCTACCGGTGCGAAACGCGGTGGGGGCGGGAAGATCGAGACGCTGGAAGCGCGGCTCCGGGTCCGAGGCGGGCATCACCGGCGCGCTCTGGGCGACGAGGCGAGTGGTGAGCAGGCACAGCGGCAGACACGCGAGCAGGCACGCGGAACTCAGGCGCACGGAAGGCGTCCTCGACCGGAAGGTGAGAAATCACCGATGATGGTTGTGAGTCTAGCGGGCTCGCCTGGAGAGCGGCAACACCGACCCCCGGTCCGCCCTGGTGGGAGAGGGACCACCCGCCCGGGAAGTCTCCAATCGGAGTTCCAGATGGGGACGCGAGGGGCGGCTTCGGTCAGCGCGCCAGCGCTCGGTCGGTGAACGCGCGCTCCCCGGTGACCTCTCGCACCACGTACGGCTCGAGCCACTCCGGAAGCGGGACCCGTGCGTTGTCCCCCGACGCCACAACCTCCGCCAGGACGAGATCGCGGTCCAGGAACTGGTCGATTTCCCATCGCAGCCCGTAGTCGGCAATCACGTAACGGCGCTTGCGGACGCGGCGCCCAGCGGTCAGCGGCCAGATCTCGTCGAAGAGGGCCTGGTCGACCTGGCCCTCCGGAGCGGTCGGGGCCGTGCCGGTTGCGGACTTGCTAGTGCGGTATGTGATCGGCTGGTCAGCCTGCCGGAGGGGACGGACCCGCTCGACCCGCCGGGTGCCGGGTAGCCACCCCTGCTCGATCTCCTGCACCGCGAACGCCTGTGCCGTGGCCGGTACGCGCCGGAGCAGAAACCGCCGCTCGATTTCCGCCACGCACGCCGGCCGGTTGGCGATCCGCTTGCCCGCCGAGCTCACGGCCTCGAAGAAGTCGTCGGCCGCACCCGCGAGCCAGTCCGCCCGGAGCCGCGCGAACGCCTCGGCCTCGCGCTCCTCGAGCCGTTCGGCGAGGGCGAGCAGCCCGGGGCGCGGGTCGTCGCTCGCTCCCAGCTCCAGCCGTTCCAGGCGCCCGTCGGCCTGTATCGTGGCATCCAGGCGCCTGGCGTGCTCCCGTCCGGCCGCTACCAGGTCGTGCCCGAGCGCCGCCCGATGAGTCTGGCTGTCGTGTAGCTCGCCGAGCCCCTCCTGCAGGGCGCAGAGCCTCGTGATCAGCGGCTCGATGCCGTCCACCTCGCCCCGGATCGGCTCGAGCAGATAGCGCAGCCGCTTGGCCGCGATGCGGGCCCGGTGCGCCGGCCCCACGTCCGCCATCGTGCGCACCTCGGCCAGCCGGCACTCGAGATCGCCGCCAAGCTTACGGATGCGGCTGCCCAGCACCGCGGCCGCCTCGTGCCGGCGGTGCGACGGATCCCGCTCGATGCGGAGCCGGTAAGTCTCCAGCCCCCGGCGGAAGCGTCGCTCCAGCCGCGTGAACCGGCGCCCGACCAGCTCGGCCAGGCGGCCGTCGGCGCGGCGGCGTCTGGCTGCGAGGCGCTGGAGGTGCCAATACAGCCCGACACGCTGGCGCTCCGTCAGCGACGGCTCCTGCTCCCGCTCCCAGGCCAGGTGCACCTCGGTATCGCGGCTCCGTTGCGTGTCTTCCGCCAGGCGGGCCAGCCGGCGGCGCAGCCGGCGCGGGACGCTGCCGTCGATCTCGGGACGGTACGCCTGGAGGCAGCTCCTCAGGCGCCGAGTCGCCACCCTGAAGTCGTGCAGGGCTGCGGGATCGGTCGGGTCGGCGAGCCGGCGCGCCGCGTCGGCGGCGGCGTCGAGCAGCGCTAGGGCGATGAGTCGGGCAGCTTCCTCGGCGGGAAGGTCGAGCAGATAGGCGGGCAGGGTCACGACGGCCTCCGGTGCTGCCGGGTCAATCTACGGCTCGCCCGGCAGCCCTGGAAGAGAGAATCGTCCCGGAACCCCGCGATCAGGGCGTGGCGCCCGCCGGTGCGGTCCATGAGTCGTTCCCCGGCACCACGTCGGGGAACTGGCCATCGGGGTTCACGCGCGCGCTCACGATGGTCTTCCCCGGGGCCAGCCGGTAGATGTAGCGATTCCCCCCGTACCAGATCTCGACCGGCAGCGTGATCGTCTCCTTGCTGCCGTCGGCAAAGGCCAGCTCGAGCTCGACCGGCATCACGGCGCTCCCCAGACTCCGCAGGGCGACAAAGTAGGCACCGTCCGGCGCCTGCTTGACGCTCTCAACGGTCTGGTCGAGCGCCGCGGTGGTGTAGAAGAAGCCGCGCCAGAACCACGCTAGATCGCGGCCTGATACCGCCTCCATGGTGCGGAAGAAGTCAGCCGGCTGCGGGTGCTTGAACGCCCAGCGTCGGGTGTATTCGCGGAATGCCGTGTCGAACACTTCCGGGCCGAGCACCTTGCTGCGCAGCGCGAGCAGCATGATCGATGGCTTGTCGTACGCGAGACTGCCCAGGTTGTGGTCGTTCCGATACCGGTTTGCTGGGGTCATGATCGGCTGTGCCGTCGGCCCCTGATCCAGCGAAGTCACGAAGTGTGCCTCATCGCGCCGAGTCTGGCTGTCATCCCGCTTCCAGTAGCCCTCCTCCGAGAACGTGTTGATGAAGGTGTTGAATCCCTCGTCCATCCAGGCGTAGCGCCGTTCGTCGGAGCCGACCATCATCGGATACCACATGTGCCCGATTTCGTGCGTGATGACATTGTAGAGATCGGGCCCGTCGCTCCCGCGCGCCTGCATCGCCACCATCGGGTATTCCATCCCGGAGACCGGGCCTTCCACGGCGGAGATCTGCGGGTAGGCGTACCGGAACCAGCGGGTGCTGTACTCCAGGATGGAGTAGCGGCTCATCTTCGCTGCATCCTGCCAGGTGGCCTGGGCAGACGGCCGGTAGTACGCCTGGGTGAGGATGCCGTCCCAGCCGGACGCGTCCCACTGGTAATCCGGCGACGCCGCCCAGGCCGCATCCCGCACTCGCTCGGCCCGGAACCGCCAGGTCAGCATGCCGGCCTGCTTCGGCCGGGCGGCGCCGGAGGCCAACTCCTCGGGCGTCACGATCGGGATGGTGCTGTCGGACTTGACTGCCGCCGCGAGCCGGGCGCGGGTAATCGGCGTGAGGACCTGCTCGGGATTCTGCAGCGTCCCCGTGCCGGCGACGATGTAGCCGGCGGGGAGCGTCACCTCGTAGTCGATGTCGCCATACTCGAGATAGAACTCGCCCTGGCCGAGGTACTGGTCGGTGTTCCAGCCGTGCACGTCGTCGTACACGGCCATCCGCGGGTACCACTGGGCCATCTCGTACAGGCTTCCGTCCCGCCCCATCCGGTCCGCGCCGTGCTCGGGGATCGCAAACGCGTACGCCAGATCGAACACGGTTGTGGCTCCGGGGGCGATTGGCCGCGCCAGCTCCACGTACATCATGGTATCGTCCACCCGGAACCTGACCGGAGTCCCGGCGATCACCCGCACGGGCGGCTTCGTCTCGGAGGCGAGCGAACGCCGGTGGCCGCCCGGCAGGGCGGGGAGCGCGGGCGCCGGGCTCTGGGTCAAGCTCGCGATTTCGAATCCACCCGGGAATGCCGCAGCACCAAACCGGCTCTCGGCCGCGAAGAGCAGGGAGCCGACGCTGCCCGGCCGGAACAAGTTCTGGTCCAACTGCATCCACACGAATCGCAGCGTATCCGGGGAATTGTTGGTGTAGCGGATTTGTTCCGTCGCCGTGAGCCGCTTGGCCGCCGTGTCGAGGGTGGCCTTGATGCGGTAGTCGGCCCGCTGCTGCCAGTAGCCGGGTCCCGGCGCGCCGTCGGCCCGGCGGATCTCGTTCGGGGGCGGGTACGCGATCGGGCTGAAGATCCCGGTGTCTGCCACCGGCGACTTGAGGGCGGGCTGAAGGTTGAGCGGCCGTGCCGCCTGGGCAGGGGCGCCGGTGCCTGGTTGCTGGGCGGCGAGGGGGGCCGCCGCCAGCACGATGAGGAGGCCAAGACGTCGCATGGGGTCCTGGGTATTAGAGCTTGGGGAGCGTGACGCCGGTCTGCCGCTGGTACTTGCCGGCCTTGTCTGCGTAGCTGGTCTCGCAGACATCGTCCGCGTCCGCCTCGAAGAAGATGACCTGGCAGATTCCTTCATTCGCGTAGATTCGGGCGGGGAGCGGTGTGGTGTTGGAGATCTCCAGGGTGACGTGGCCTTCCCACTCGGGCTCGAACGGGGTCACGTTGGTGATGATGCCGCAGCGGGCGTAGGTGCTCTTGCCGACGCAGATCGTCAGCACCTCTCGGGGGATCCGAAAGTATTCGACCGAGCGTGCCAGGGCGAAGCTGTTGGGCGGCACGATGCAGACATCGCCGTCGAACTCGACGAAGCTGCGCGAGTCGAAATCCTTGGGGTCCACGATGGCGCTCAGCACGTTGGTGAAGATCTTGAATTCCGGGGCCACCCGCATGTCGTACCCGTAACTCGACAGGCCGTAGGAGATGACCCGCCGGCCCTGCGCGTCCACCTGCCGCACCTGGGAGTCTATGAACGGCTCGATCATCCTGCGCTCGCGGGCCATGCGGCGGATCCAGCGGTCGGATTTGATGGACATGCGTCCTCTGTGATGGGGCGCGTCGGGGGCGCCGGGCGGGGAATATAGTCGGATCGCGCGCGGGTTGAATTGACCCTCTAAGTCGGTTACCTTGATCGCGATAAGTGAAAAAATTCACGAAAGCCGAGGCGTATGCTTCAGCCCTATATCCCGATCCTGCTGCTGATGGCGTTCGTCGTCGCCAACGCGATCCTGATGCTGGGCATGTCGCATGCCCTTTCCACCTACCGCCGGACTGCCACGAAGATCGCGCCGTACGAGTCGGGCATGCCGGTGCTGGGGAGCGCCCGGGAGCGGTTTTCGGTGAAGTTCTACCTGGTCGCCATGCTGTTCATCATCTTCGACATCGAGACCGTGTTCATGATCCCCTGGGCCGTGGCCTTCCGCCAGCTCGGTGACATGGCCGGCCTGCTGATCATCGAGATGCTCGTCTTCGTCGTGATTCTGGCGGTGGGGTACGTCTATATCTGGAAGCGGGGAGCACTGCAATGGGATTGACGAGTCCCCCCCCCGACTCCCGCGGAGAAGACGGCAGCACCGTCTCCTCGATCTCGCCGAACTGGGTGACCACCCGGCTCGATTCCCTCACCAACTGGGCCCGGAGCAATTCGCTCTGGCCGATGCCGTTCGGGACCGCCTGTTGCGCCATCGAGTTCATGGCCACCGCGGCCAGCCGGTTCGACTTGGCCCGGTTCGGCATGGAGCGGATGAGCTTCTCCCCGCGCCAGGCGGACGTCCTCATCTGCGCGGGACGGCTGCCGTTCAAGCTCGCCCCGGTCATCCGGCGGATCTGGGACCAGATGCCGCAGCCCAAATGGGCGATCTCGATGGGGGCCTGCGCGTCCTCGGGTGGGATCTTCGACAACTATTCCATGGTGCAGGGGATCGACACCATCATCCCGGTGGACGTCTACGTCCCGGGGTGTCCGCCGCGTCCCGAGGGACTGATCTACGGCATCCGGCTGCTCCAGAAGAAGATCCTGGGAGAGAGCATCACGGACGATATGCTGCGCGACGAGAAGCCGGTCGGGCCAAGCGGGCTGTTCCTGCAGCCCGAGCGGGTCGACGAACTCTCGGAGCCGTTCGGGAATTCCGTCCACCAGACCCGGTCCACATGACGCACGCGGTCACGCACCCGGCGCCTCACGGGGCGGGGCGACAGCCGCGCGTCCGGGGTGCGCCCGGCGCTTGGGGCGGAGTCGTGCTGAGCGGAACGAACGATCGGTCGGCTCAGGTGCGTGTGCAGCCAGGCTCATTCGCGCCAGCGACCCGACGCGTCGCTCCGTCCAGGATGAACCGTGCCGTCCACGCGGGGCGCACCGCATGAGCGCGGTCTCTCCGTCCGTCCCCGCCCTCCGCGCCGAATTCGGCGACGCCGTTCTCCGCCATCTGGTCTCCTGCGGTGATACGATCGTCTACGTGAGCCGGGACCGCGCGTACGACGTGCTCGCCTGGCTCAAGGACGCCCCCGGCCAGCAGTTCGACTATCTGACCGACGTCACCGCCGTGGAGTATCGCGATCCTGAGCGCCCGCTCGAGGTCGTCTGGCAGCTTCGGTCGCTTGCCCGGAAGGCCGATCTGCGGGTCAAGGCCGAGCTCGACCAGCGCGGCCCGCTCGAGGTGCGGTCCGTCCGGGACCTATGGCGCGGCGCCGACTGGCTGGAGCGCGAGGTCTACGACATGTTTGGCATCACCTTCGCCGGCCACCCCGACCTGCGGCGCATCCTGATGTGGGAGACCTACGCCGAGGGGCACCCGCTGCGGAAGGCCTTCCCCCTGCGCGGGCACTTCAGCCGGGCGGAGCAGACCCGCCAGGCGCTGGCCGCGAATCCTGAGGCGCACTACTCCATGGAAGAGCTGTCCATCGCCGAGGCGTTCGCCGAGCTGCCCGCGGACATGCAGCAGCGGCTGGCGCGCGGCGACCGGGGGTTCCTGAAGTGAGCGTGCGCACGATCGAGATGGCGCTCGCCACCCCCGGGCTCGACGCGCAGGGGCGTCCCCTGCGCGTCCCGCTCGGCGCCACCGGGAAATTCGACGAGGACTTTGGCGCCGAGCACATGCTGGTCAACATCGGGCCGCAGCACCCGGCAACGCACGGCGTTCTCCGGCTCGTGATCGAGCTTGAGGGCGAAACCGTCAAGCGCTGCATCCCCCACATCGGGTATCTCCACAGCGGTTTCGAGAAGCTTGGCGAGTACCGCCACTACAACCAGATCGTCCCCCTCACCGACCGCACCGACTACCTCGCCCCCATGGCCAACAACGTCTGCCTCGCGCTGGCGGCGGAGAAGCTCATGGGCATCGAGGTGCCGGAGCGGTGCCGGGTGCTGCGGGTGATCGCGTGCGAGATGAGCCGCATCATCTCCCACCTCGTCTGGCTCGGCACCACCGGCATCGATCTCGGCGCGTTCACGCCGTTCCTCTGGTCGTTCCAGGAGCGCGAGCGCATCTACAACCTGCAGGAGAAGTGGACCGGCGCGCGGCTCACGACCAGCCTCACCCGGGTGGGCGGCATGATGGCCGACGTCCCGGACGACTTCGAGGCGGGCCTCCGCGAGTTCACCCAGACTTTCCCGAACACCCTGACCGAGGTGGACACGATGTTCACCCGGAACGCCATCTGGATCGGGCGGACGCAGGGGGTGGGCGCGCTGACGGCCGAGGAGGCGATCAACTACTCCCTCTCTGGCCCGATGCTCCGCGCGAGCGGCGTGGACTACGACGTGCGCAAGGACCGGCCGTACCTCGATTACGAGACCTACGACTTCGACGTCCCGGTGGGCGAGCACGGCGACATCTACGACCGGTATCTCGTGCGGCTCGAGGAGATGCGGCAATCCAACCGCATCCTTGAGCAGGCGCTCGACCGGCTGGCCGGTCTCGCGGGCGCGCCGATCAACGTGGACGATCCGCGCGTGATCCTCCCACCCAAGTCGCGCGCGATGAGCGACATGGAGGCGATGATCTTCCACTTCAAGCAGGTCATGGAAGGAGTCAAGCCGCCGGTGGGCGAGGCGTACCTGGGCGTCGAGAATCCCAAGGGCGAGCTGGGCTACTATTTCGTCTCCGACGGGACGAGCAAGCCGGTGCGGTGGCGCATCCGCCCGCCCTCGTTCATCAACCTGGCGAGCTTGCCCAAGATGTGCGAGGGCGTGCTCCTCTCCGACGTGATCGCCATCAACGCGAGCGTCGACATCGTGATGGGAGAAATCGATCGATGAGCGCACACTCCACCCAGGGCGGCCGCGACACGCACACCGCCCCGCACGAGCCCGTCTTCACGGGCGACACGCGGGCTAGGCTGGAGCGGCTCTTCGCCCTGTACCCGACCAAGCAGGCCTGCCTGCTGCCGGCACTCTGGATGGTGCAGGAGGTGCGCGGCTGGATCTCGGAGTCGGCGATCGGCGAGGTGGCCGAGGTGCTCGATCTCACCCCGGCGTACGTGAAGGGTGTGGTGACGTTCTACACGATGTATCACACGCACCCGGTGGGCCGGCACTTCATCCAGGTCTGCACCACGTCGCCATGCAACATCTGCGGGGCGGAGGACGTGGTGAAGGCGCTTCTGCAGGCCACCGGCTGCGGCGAGCTCGGCGCCACGAGCCCCGACGGCCGGTTCACGGTGATCGAAGTCGAGTGCCTCGGCGCGTGCGGCTTCGCCACGCCGATTCTGGTGGACGACGACTTCATCGAGAGCGTCACTCCTGACACGGTCCCGGGCATCCTGCTGAGGTATCCGTAATGGGCTATCCGCATCCGAGCCACCCGAAGGAGACGGTGGTCCT
>DAIPLK010000140.1:0-6626 GCA_036769285.1 Gemmatimonadales bacterium
CCGAACTCGTTGTTGGTGCCGTAGGTGATGTCGGCCAGGTAGGCGGCGCGCCGGTCGGGCGAGGAGGGCTCGGTGTCGTCCAGGCAAGCGACGGTGAGCCCCAGATACTTGAGGACGTGGCCCATCCACTGGGAGTCGCGGCGGGCCAGGTAGTTGTTGACCGTGACCAGGTGCACGCCCCGGCCGGTGAGTGCGTTGAGATACAGCGGCAGGGTGGCGACCAGGGTCTTGCCCTCGCCCGTCGCCATTTCGGCGATCCGCCCCTCGTGCAGCACCACCCCACCGATGAGCTGCACGTCGTACGGCACCATGTCCCAGACGAGATCGTGGCCGATCACGGTCACGGTGGTGCCCATCAGCCGCCGGCACGCCTCCCGCACCGTGGCGAACGCCTCGGGCAAGAGCTCGCCGAGGCTCGCGGCCAGCGCCTTCTTGTAGGCGCTCTCCAGCTCGTGGAACCGCTGCTCCAGCCGCTCGCGCTCCTCCGGGTCCGCGCAGCCGTGCTTGGCCTCCCGGACCTGGTCCAACTCCGCCTTCACGGCGCCGGTGCTCTGCGCCAGCCGCTCGCGGAAGCGCCCGGTCTGGGCCTTGAGCTCGTCCTCGCTCAGGTCCTTGAGCCGGGCTTCTTCCGCGTGGATGGCGTCGAGGGTGGGCTGGATGCGCCGACGCTCGCGGTCGAACCGCGTTCCGAAGACCGCGGTCATCAGCTTCTTGATCATTCTGGGTCCAAATATAAGCGGTGCCGCACGACGTACTCGGCGACGGTGTCGGGGACCCAGTAGCGGATCGGAAGGCCCGTCCGGACGCGTCGCCGGATCTCGGTCGCCGAGATCTCGACCGCGGGCACCTCGACCGTGGCGGCGATCAGCGGCGACGCCGGCACCGGCGTGCCGGGCCGCGCGAAGACCACGATGCGGGCGAGCCCGGGCAGGTCCCCGGCGCGGTGCCACGCGGACAGCTCCGCCGCCGCGTCGGCACCGAGGAGCAAGGTGAACTCCACCCCCGGCTCTCTGGACCGCAGGCCTTGGAGCGTCTCGACCGTGTACGACGGGCTGGGCCGCTCGAGCTCGGCCCGCTCGACCCCGAAGCCGGCTGTGCCCGCGACGGCCAGGTCCAGCATGGCGGCGCGGTCGGCGGCCGTGGCAGCATGCCGGCCCCGCTTGAAGGGCTGCTCGCGCGCGGGGACGAAGCGGAGCTGGTCCAGTCCCAGCGCCTCGCTGGCGACCTGGGCGACGATCAGATGCCCGTGGTGGACGGGGTCGAAGGAGCCCCCAAAGAGGCCAATGGACCTCACGACGCTCCGGCGGTGTCCGGACACGCCTTCCCCACCCCGGGGGCGCTGGCATGGAACCGGCGGATGTAGCCGCAGGTCTCCTGCACGTCCTCCTTGTAGCCGAGCGTCCGGTACGCCTGCACCAGGTGGATCAGCGCGTCGGGCGCCACCGCGCTCCGCGGATAGGTCGCGACCAGGTCCTTGAGGTACAGGATCGCCGAGTCGTACGCCTTGAGCCGCATGTAGTAGAGCGCCGCCTTGTATTCCTTGTATGCGAACCGCTCCTGCAGGTCCTCGATCCGCTGCTGGGCCCGCTTGGCGGCCGATCCCCCGGGGTAGCGGTTGAGCAGCTCCTGGTACGTCGCCAGCGCGGTCTGGCCGTAGGACGGGTCCAGCTCCGGCCGGCGCCAGAGGTCGGCGTAGACGTCTCCCGCCCGGAGCAGCGCCTCCGGCGCGAGCGGGTCGTTGGGCGTATCGTCCGAGACCTTGCGGAACTCCCGGGCCGCCTGGAGATGGCTGCCGAGCGCGAACTGCGCCTCGCCCTCCCACAGGTGCGCCTGCGCGATCCGGGAATCGCCCGGCGGAAATTCCAGCAGTACCCGGTCGATGGCCTTGATCGCGTCGCCCCACTTCCCGCGGCGGACCGCGCGCTGCGCCTGGGCCCAGAGCGTGTCGATCTCGGCGGCGCTCGCGGCCTCCGCCGCGCGCGAGACCGGCGTGGGCGTGCCCCGCGGTGCCCGTGACGAGCCGCCGCAGGCCGCAAGTCCGAGCAGAACGACCCACAGGCCTCTCCGACTCATCGCGCTCCCGTGCGGGCGGAATCGCCCGCCGAAGTTGAAAGTCCCAACGCGGCGAGACGGCTCGCGGCCGCCTCGCCCATGGAATCCGCGGTCCCGCCGGACACGACCGTCTGGAAGGCCAGGGCGGCGGCGAGCGTGTCGCCCTGCGTCAGCCGGATGCCGGCGTACCGGAGCAGCGCGCGCCGGCCGGTGGGGGTCGTGGAGTCCATTCTCGCCGACTCGGCAAACCAGAGCGCGGCGTCCTCCAGGTCATGCGCCGCGTCGGCCCGCGTGCCGAGCGCATAGGAGCAGTCGGCCACCCCTTGGCGCGCCGGCGCGCGCACGCCACTGTCCTGGCTCCGCCTGAGGACGGCGCGGAACTGGAGCATCGCCTGACTGCAGCCGGCCGTAGCCTGGAGCGCGCGCCCGTACAGGGTGAGCAGCGAGTCCACCGTCTCGGGCGCCGACGCGGCCGCGAGCGCACTCGGGAGCATGGCCACCAGCTCGGCAGGGTCGGCGCCGGGCCGCTGCGCAACAGCGAGCGCGTAGCGGCCGGTGGCCCGTTCCGGCGCGACCGCCGCGAGGCCGGTCACGACCTCCCCCAGCACGTCCAGGTTGCCCGCCCGTTCCGCCGCCCGGGCCACCCCTTCCAGCCCTTCGGCCGCCTCGTCCGCCCGGGTGGGATCCTCACCCGCCAGCCGGAGGTAGGCCTCGGCGCTCGCTCGCAGCTCCCCGGCATGCAGCGCCGCGGCGCCGACCTTGGCCCACAGCGCCGCGCCCGGCGTGCCCTTGAGCAGGATCCGATATTCGGCGAGCGCCGCGGGGAACCGTCCCTGCCCGTAGGCCCGATCGCCGAGCCGCTCGTGGTCGCCCGTGGCGCCGCATCCAGCGACCAACCCGGCCATCAGCATCGGGAGCACAGCGCAGGCGGCGGAGCGGAGTGTCACGCCCCGGTGCGCCCCAGCATGGCCAGGTACGCCTCGACCCGCGCGTTCTCGGGCCGGCGCGCGAGGCAGGAGTTCCAGACCTCGCGCGCCCCAACGCCGTCACCGGACAGGAAATGCGCGAGGCCGAGCGCGGCTTCGGCGTCCACGAAGTTGGGTCGCGCCCGGAGCACCTCCTCCAGCGCCTCGCGCGCCTCGAGCGGCCGTCCGGCCTCGAGCATCACCCGCGCCATCCGGTAGCGCAGGTCCTGGAAGCCGGGGCCGAGCTCGAGCGCGCGCTCGTACTGCTCGATCGCCCGGACGAGCGCGCCGGCCTCGGCGTAGGCGTCGGCCAGCTCCGCGTGCTGGTTGGCGAGCCGGGCGGCCACCGGCGCCGGCAGACCCGCGCTGGGCGGCGCGACGCTGTCCGCGGCGTGGCGGAACGACTCCTCCGCCTCGCGCGAGCGGCCGAGCTCGCTGAGCACGAGCCCCTGGTGGATCAACGCCTCGAGATACCGCGGATTGAGCGCCAGCGCGCGGCCGAACTCCGCCAGCGCCTCGTCCGGCCGGCCGAGCAGCGAGAGGCTCACCCCCATGAGGTGATGGACGTCGGCGAAGGCGCGCCCCGACGCGACGATTTCCTCGAGCAGGTAGACGGCGCCGTAGTAGTCCTGCACCGTGAACCGATCCCGCGCGCGGGCCAGCAGGCGCTCAGTCTGACCGGCCATAGACCCCTCTGAACCAGGCGACGAACCGGCGAATTCCCTCGGGGAACGGCGTCCTGGGCGCGTAGCCCAGCACGGCACCCGACTTGGTGAGATCGGCCGCCGTCTGCTGCACGTCGCCCGGCTGCATCGGCGCCCACCGGATCTTCGGCTCGATGCCGAGCGCCCTCGCGATCTCCGCCACCATGTCGCCGGTCCGCACCGAGCGGTTCCCACCGAGGTTGAACGGCTCCATGCCGACCGGCGCCGTGGCGGTCCAGTCGATCCCCGCGATCACGCCGGCCACGATGTCGTCGCAGTACGTGTAGTCGCGCGCCTGGGTGCCGTCGCCGAAGAGGGTGAGGACCTCGCCGTCCGCCATCCGGCGGGCGAAGGCATGGATCGCGAGGTCGGGGCGCTGGCGGGGGCCGTACACCGTGAAGAACCGGAGCGACGCGCTGCGGAAGCCGTAGATCGGCGCCACCGCCCGGAGGAACAGCTCGCCGGCCCGCTTGGTCGCCGCGTACGGCGACACCGGCTCGACCGCCACGGCGTCCTCGCGGAACGGCACGGGCGTGCTGTCGCCGTAGATCGACGAGGACGACCCGAAGGCGATGCGCGACACCCCCGCCCGCCGCGCCGCCTCGAGCACCGCGGCCGTGCCCGTCACGTTGGTCTGGGCGTAGCCCACGGGGTTGGCGATGGACGGGCGGACCCCCGCGCGCGCGGCCAGGTGGGCGATGACCGTGTCGGGCGTGAGCCGCGCCCGCAGCGCCTCGACGTCCAGCATGTCCTGGTCGTGGAACTCGAACCCGGGGAGGCGCCCCATCTCCCGCAGGTTCCGCTCCTTCACGGCCCGCGGGTAGAACCCGTCGAAGTTGTCGATCCCCACCACCTCGTCGCCGCGGCGCGCCAGCGCCTCGACCAGATGCGAGCCGATGAACCCCGCCGCCCCGGTGACGAGCACACGGGTCACCGGCCGCCCCGGCCGATCCCGTGATACTCGAAGCCGAGCGCGGTCATCCGGTCGGGTTCGTAGAGGTTGCGCCCGTCGATCAGGAGCGGACGGCGAAGCAGCTTCCGCACCCGCTCGAAGTCCGGGTTCCGGTAGAGGAGCCACTCGGTCATGAGCAGCAGCGCGTCGGCGCCGTGCGCGGCGCTGTAGGGGTCGGCCGCGTACATCACCCGGTCACCGAAGATGGCCCGTGCGGAATCGGTGGCCTTGGGATCGTGCGCCTGCACCCGGGCCCCGGCCTGGAGCAGGCCCTCGATGAGCGGAATCGTCGGGCTCTCCCGCATGTCGTCCGTCTCGGCCTTGAACGCCAGCCCCCAGATCCCGACGATCTTCCCGGTCAGGTCCTGCCCCAGATACTTGAGGGTCTTCTGCAGCACGACGCGCTTCTGCGCCTCGTTCACCTCCTCGACGGCCTTCAGCACGTCGAGCGAGAGGCCGAGGGCGTCGGCGGTGTGGATGATCGCCTTCACGTCCTTCGGGAAGCACGACCCGCCATATCCCGGGCCGGGGTAGAGGAATGCGCGGCCGATCCGCTGGTCCGATCCGATGCCGAGGCGCACGTTGTTGACGTCGGCACCCACCAGCTCGCAGAAGCGGGCCATCTGGTTCATGAACGAGATGCGGGTGGCCAGCATCGCGTTGGCGGCGTACTTGGTCACCTCCGCCGACGCGATGTCCATGAACAGGATCCGGTTGCCGCCCTGGCGGGTGAACGGGGAGTAGAGCTCGCCCATGACCGCCTTGGCCTCCTCCTCGTCCACCCCGATGACGACGCGATCGGGCTTCATGAAGTCCTCGATCGCGGCCCCTTCCTTCAGGAACTCCGGGTTGGAGCAGACGGCGAACGGCTGCTGCGTCTCCGAGCGCACCGCGGCGCGCACTTTCTCGGCGGTGCCGACCGGCACCGTGGACTTGGTGACGATGACCTTGTGGCCGTTCAGATTGCGGCCGACCTCCCGGGCCACCTCGAGCACGTGCTGCAGGTCGGCCGACCCGTCCTCGCCCGGCGGGGTGCCGACGGCGATGAATACGACGCGCGCGGTGCGGACCGCCGAGCCGAGATCGGTGGTGAAGGTGAGCCGGCCCTCCTCCTGGTTGCGGCGCACCATCGGCTCCAGCCCGGGCTCGTAGATCGGGATCTCGTTCTTCTGCAGCCGGGCGATCTTGTCCGCGTCCTTGTCCACGCAGACGACGTCGTTCCCGGTCTCGGCCAGGCAGGCCCCCGCCACCAGCCCGACATACCCGCTGCCGATCACCGCCACGTGCATGTCAGTCCTCTTTCGGCATTGCGTTGCGAGTATCGACCACCAGCTTGGCGTGGCGCTTGATCATGTGGTAATCCACCGCCGAGTGGTCCGTGACGATCATGATGCAATCCGCCGCAGCCACAGTTTCCGGGCTGAGCGGCACCGAGCGGAACTCATGCCCGTCCTCGGAGAAGGTCGGCACGTACGGGTCGGAGTAGCTGACCCGGGCCCCCTGACCCTCGAGCAGGCGGATGATGTCGAGCGCGGGGCTCTCGCGGGTGTCTTCGATGTCCCGCTTGTAGGCAACGCCCAGGACCAGCACGGAGGCCCCCCGCACTGCCTTACCCTGGTCGTTCAGCGCCTCGGCCAGCTTCCGCACCCAGAAGAGCGGCATCTCGGTGTTGAGCTCGCCCGCCAGGTCAATGAAGCGGGTCTTGTAGTTGAGCCCCCGCATCTTCCAGGCGAGGTAGTGGGGATCGATCGGGATGCAGTGCCCGCCGAGCCCCGGGCCCGGGAGGAATTTCATGAAGCCGAACGGCTTGGTGGACGCCGCCTCGATGACCTCCCAGACGTTCACGCCGAGCTTGTCGCACACGATCGCCATCTCGTTCACCAGGCCGATGTTCACGCTGCGGAAGGTGTTCTCCAGCAGCTTGACCAGCTCGGCCGCCTCGGTGGTCGAGAC
>DAIPLK010000036.1:0-21330 GCA_036769285.1 Gemmatimonadales bacterium
AGCTCCCGGGCATGGGGAAGTGACGCGCAGGCTCTTCGGGGCCCGCGAGTCACCCGGTTCCCTTCTCCTCCACCGGCAATCCCTCCGACTGCCACGCGGCCCAGCCGCCGACCAAGGCCCGCGCCTTCGACCATCCCGCCCTTCGAAGCTCTCGCACCACCCGGGTGCTTGTGGCTTCGTCCTTTCACGCACAGTAGAGAACCAGCGTGGCGTGCTGGTCGAGTCGTCGCTCCCTCGCTAGCCGCACCGCGTCGTCCGGAGGGAAGCGTACGGCGCCGACGGCGATGTTCGGGTCGTCCCGGTAGCTGCGCTCGGTGCGGACGTCCAATACGATCGCCGGGCCGCCGGCGCGCTGGAGATCGCGGAGCTCCGCGATCGTCATCCGCTCGGGCGTGGCCTCCCCACGGTCCCGGGGCGTCGCCGCCGGCGGGGCCTGGGGTACTGGCGCCGGCCTTCCGGCCGGAGCAGCCGCCGCCGCCGCGGCCGCGCGGCGGAGGAATATCGCGATCCCCCCACCGTGCAGCAGGACCGACAGCAGCACCACCAGGCAAGTGATCTCGAATAGCCGCTCCGATCCCGGGACCCCGCCGAACACGGGCAGCAGCACCAGCAGCAGCGAGCTCAAACCCCGGGGGCCGAACCAGGCGATGAGGCGCCGGCTGCGCCGGTCCACGCCGGCCTGCGCGAGCACGGGAAGCAGCACCAGCGTGCGGAGCGCGAGCGCCACCAGCGCGAACGCCACCGTCCGCCAGTCCGCCACCGTCAGCCCGGTCCAGATGAGCCCCGCCCCGAAGGCCACGAAGGTGAGCAGCAGGAACATCTCGGCCGACGCCTCCCCGTAGTCCAGGAAGCAGTCGCACAGCTCGACGTCGAGCGCCGCGATCGTGAGCCCCGCCGCGAAAGCCGCCAGGAACCCGCTGCCCCCGACCGCCTCGGCCCCCGCGTAGACGGTGAAGGCCACGCCCAGGGCATAGAGCGACTCGTAGTCCCGCCGCACGCCGACCTTGCGGCGGACCCGCTCCAGTAGTGTGATCGCAACGTAGCCGCCGAACACACCGAGCATCGGGCCGAGCAGGAACAAGCCGACGGCGTGGCTCCCCACCTCCCAGGCTGGGGCGGCGCCGCTCGCCCGGAGCGCCAGCATGCTCAGCACCACGATCGGGAGCAGGATGACGTCGTTCATGCCGCTCTCGAGCCGGAGCCCCACCTTGGCGGACGGCGGGAGGCCCGGGCTCCGCACCAGGGTGCGGAGCAGCACCGGGTCGGTGGAGGCGAGCGCAGCGCCGAGGATCGCCGCGGCCGGGAGGGAAAGGCCGAGCAGCAGCCAGGCGGCCAGTGCGATGAGCGCCGCGGGGATCAGCGTCCCCGGGCCGAGAATGAGCAGCGCCAGCCGGCGCTGCTGCCGCACCTCCCCGATGTCCATGCCGATGGCATCGCTGAACAACACGAGCACGAGGCCGAGGGTGGCGATGACCTGGAGCGAGGGCGAGTGGAGCGTCAGCTCGACCACGCCGAGCCCTGCGGGCCCCAGCACGGCGCCGAGCAGGAGGAAGATCGCGACGTGGGGCAGGCCGGTCCGTTCGACCGCGCCCGAGAGCAGCGAGGAGACCAGGATCACGATCCCGATCAGAGCCAGGGTGGCGGCGAACGACTCGTGGGTCATGGGCTCAAGTATCGCCTTCCTCTGGCGCACGACGCCAGCCGAGCGCTAACCTCAGGCACGATGCCCACGACCGAACCGTTCGGGACCGCCCTGCTCCTCGCCACCGCCGGTGTGCTCATGGCGGCGAGCGTGCTGTTCAGCCGCGCGTCGCAGCGGATCGGTGTGCCCATCGCGCTCCTCTTCCTCCTGATCGGCATGCTGGCCGGCTCCGAGGGAATCGGCCGGATCGCGTTCGAGGACTATGGGTTCGCCTTCCGGATGGGATCGCTGGCGCTGGCGCTCATCCTGTTCGACGGCGGGCTCAATACCCCGCTCGCGGCGCTCCGCCGAACCTGGGCGCCGGCAGGCCTGCTCGCCACCATGGGCGTGGCCCTCACCGCGGTCGTCATCGCGGTCCCCGCCCACCTCTGGGGGCTCACCTGGCCGCAGGCGCTGGTGCTTGGCGCGGTCGTCTCGTCCACCGACGCAGCGTCCGTGTTCGCGGTCTTGCGGGGGAGCGGGCTCCAACTCAAGCGGCGGGTCGGCACCACGCTCGAGCTCGAGTCGGGCCTCAACGACCCGGTGGCGGTGATCCTCACTACGGCGCTCACCGCCAATCTGATACACCCGGGCGAGGTCTCCCCCGTGCGGCTGGCGCTGGAGATTCTACTCCAGCTCGCCGTGGGCGGCGCGCTCGGCGTGGGAATCGGGCTCGGCGGCCGGCAGCTGCTCCGGCGGTACCCGCTGCCCACGGGCGGGCTCTATCCCGCGCTCACCCTCGCACTGGCGCTGCTGGCCTACGGTGTGACCACGCTGGTCCACGGGAGCGGGTTCCTGGCCGTTTACCTGGCCGGGATGGTGCTGGGGAACGGCCCGCTGCCCTATCACGCGGGGCTGCTGCGGGTGCACGACGCCCTGGCCTGGCTGGCGCAGATCGGAATGTTTCTCATCCTCGGCCTGCTGGTCTATCCGAGCGGGTTACTCGAGGTGGCGGCTCCCGGGCTCGGCCTGGCGCTGCTACTCGCCTTCGTGACGCGGCCGCTAGTGGTGGGGCTCTGCCTGGCGCCGTTCCGCTACCCATGGCGGGAGAGGCTGTACATCGGGTGGGTGGGGCTCCGGGGTGCCGTGCCGATCGTGCTGGCGACGTATCCGGTGCTGGTGGGCGCGGCGGGCGCTGACCGGATCTTTCATCTCGTGTTCTTCATCGTGGTGGCTAACGCGCTGGTGCCGGGGGCGACGGTGGCGTGGGTGACGCGGCGGCTCGGGCTGCAGAAGGCGGAGCCGCCGGCGCCGCATGCGGTGCTGGCGATCGAGTCGCGTCTCCCGCTCGAGGGGGAGCTGATCTCGTTCTACATCGACGAGGCGCTAGTGGTATCGGGGGTGGAGCTCAGGGATCTGGACTTTCCCGAGGGGTCGTCGGTGACGCTCATCGTCCGGGGCAACCGGCTCATCCCGCCGAGGGGCTCGACGACGCTCCGGCCGGGCGACCACGTGTATGTGCTGTCGCAGCCGGAGGACCAGCCGCTGATCCGGCTCATGTTCGGGCGGCCGGAGGTGGAGTAGGGGTACCCGGGAGTCACCCCGAGCCCTCCGGTGCACTCAGAACCGGCTCCGCAAAAGGGGCCTGCCCAGGGGCATGTCCCTATTTCGGAGTTCACCTGGAGCGCGGCGAAGGGCTCGGGGTGACCCGACAAACCCCACCCCGGGGTCGCCGCGCAGCCGGCGCAGCGGAGTCGGAGGGAGCCCGGTGGCGCCGTCGAACGTCCCGGCGCCGTAGAGTGTGGCGGCGATCAGGCGCGGGAGGTCGTCGGTGCAGCCAGCCAGCGGATCGCCTCCCGGTCGTCAAGATGACAGATCGTCAACACCAACCCTCGCGCCCTCCCAATTCCGTTGACGAAGAGTTGTAACCGCTGCATAGTCTTGACTATCCCCTCAAGTGAGTCCTCATGGAACCCCGGCACCATCTCCGCTGCTTGGGGCAACCGGCGCTATTCGCCCCCAATGGCGAGCCGATTCGATTTCGAACCAAGAAGCACCTCGCACTCCTGGTCTACCTGGCCGTGGAGAACCGCCGCGCCCATCGACGCGATCGGCTGGCAGGGTTTCTCTGGCCTAAGGCCGAGCTTGCGGAGGCCAGGCACTCGCTGGCGACCGCGCTCTCTGTCTTGCGGCCCCGCTTGGGGGTGGGGGCGCTCGAGGCAACGCGTGACCACGTCACGTTGCGAATCGAAAGATTGACGCTCGACCTGGACCGGCTCCTGGCCAAGGACATCCTCGGGTCGGAAGCCACGGGGTTGCTCGACGTGGCCGCCTTCTTGGACGGTTTCGAGATTCCCGATGCGCCCGAGTTCGCCCTGTGGAAGGACCGGCAGCAGGCCCGTCTACTTCCGGTGATCAAGGATGCGCTCGTCGTCCTAATCGATCGCTGCCGCCGAATCGGCGATTCCCGACAGATCGAGCAGTTGGCGGATCGCATGCTCGCGTTGGATGATCTGAGCGAGGAAGCGATTCGGGCGAAGATGGAGGCGCGGGCACTGGCCGGGGATCGGCTAACGGCGTTGAGGGTGTTCGAGGAGTGGAAGGGGAGGCTGCTTCAGGAACTCCACGCCACCCCGTCCACCCCGGTCGCACAGATGGCAGCGCGAATGCGCAGGGGTGGGTGGGAGCGTACGGTCATCGATGACATTCCGATCCGGCAAAAGGACCATGGACGCGAGCGCGCCTTCGTTGGTCGGGCACGGGAGTACGGCCTGCTCTACGGTGCTTGGGTGCAACTCCAGCAGGGAAAAGTGGTCCATTCCCTAGTGATCGGGGACTCTGGGGTAGGCAAGACAACCTTGGTCGAGCGGCTCACTACTACCGCAGCCCTAGAAGGAGCCTCGGTAGCCCGCGCACAGTCGTACGATCTCGAGCGGAACATCCCCTTTGCCACGCTCGGCGGACTGATCGTCGCATTGCTCGATCGCCCAGGCGCCTCCGCGACTCCCCCCGAAGCGCTCGCAGACCTCGCTCGCACGGCGCCGGAAGTGCGTCGCCGCTTCCCTACGCTGCCGATACCCACGGACACGCAGGGCGAAACCGCACGAATACGCCTCACCGAATCTTTCCATCAGCTGCTCAGCGCGATCGCGGAGGAACATCCTCTCATTCTGGTTGTTGATGATCTCCACCTCGCCGATGAGCCCAGCCTTGCGGTGCTCCATCTCGCGCTCCGGCGAACAGCCCATGAGAAGATACTGGCGTTTTTCACGGCCCGTGCAGGTGAGCTCAAACATGCGACACAGGCGGCGATCCTCCGAGAGAGCCTTGGCCGCCTCGGTGGACAGGAAGTATCGCTAGCGCCCTTTGGTGTAAGCGAAACTCTCGAACTGCTTGCCTGTCTACTTCCGCCAGATGAGGCGAAGCCGAGTGCCGCCGTACAGCGCTCCTTGATCGGCGCGAGCGGCGGCTTCCCTATGGCGCTCGAACTTCTGGTTCAGGACTGGCGAACCCATGGCAGCAAGTCGATAGCGCTGGCCTTGGATGCCATGACTGCTGAGTTCCTCGGCGGCGCCGATCCCAAGGCCGCTTACGGGCAGATCCTCTCCCGGTTGGTCGGTGGACTGGAGGCCGCCGCCAGGAGTGCCCTCGATCTCGCCTCCGTGCTGGGGCACAGGCTCAATCACCTGCCGATGTACTCCGTGATCGATCTTAGCCTAGGACAAACGATGAGTGCCTTGGGACAACTTGCGGAGGTCCGCATCCTACGGGACGGCGCCAAGGGCCTGGAGTTTGCGAACGACCTAATCCGAGCCCATGCCTACGCTGCGATCCCGTCGTCCGTACGGAAAGCACTGCATGCTTCAGTCGCCGACCGGCTTCTTCACGCCAAAGACCCTGATTCACCCACTAGGCTAGAAGTCGCGTGGCATTGCATGCGTGCCGGCAGGACGAAGGAGGCAATTCCCCAATTGCTGGGTGGCGCTAGAGAGGCGATCAAAGAAGGAGCACCGCAGAGCGCCCACAGAGCTCTCTCGAGCGCGCTTCCGTCGCTCCATGGCGAGGCTTTGCACGATGCCACCATTCTTCTTGTGGAAGCCCTCCAGGAACAAGGATGCTGGCGAGAATCCCTTGATGCGCTGGAGGCTCTCGATGGCCTGGTATCCGAGGAGCGAAGCCACGAGACATTTGCGTTCGCGGCACTGGCAAGCGCGTACCTGGGAACACCGATGGAGGAGTGGCTCGCCTTCGTGCCACGTCTCCAGCATATCATGCAGACATGCGCCCACACTCCCAGTCGGGTACGAGCTGCTAAAGCCATCGCACATGTAACCTCGGCTCTAAGAGACCGCAAGTTGGCGCGATCAATGTTGGAGGTCGTTGACCGGATGCCGCTGCTGCAGCTGGATGCCGATGCTTCGGCCCACGTGGGGCTCACACGGGCGCTTCTGTTGTTCCAAGCGGGTGAGATGGAGGCGAGTTACGAACATGCGAGTGCGGTCCTAGAAGAGCTACGCAGTCGAGGCCACGCAAGCACTTTGGTGGTTCAACTTCAAACGGGATTGGGCGCGATTCGGGGGCGTCAGGGTCGTTACGAAGAGGCGACCGTCCATCACGAGCGTGCCCTCCGCGATGCCGCGCTCTTGGGCAACGACACTCTTACCGCCCAGATCTGCGCCAACCTAGCCCTGTGCTATGGCAGGCTCGGTAGGTACGAGGATCAACTCAGGTGTGCAGAGGGCAGTCCAACTCCCTCCAATGGTCAGGCAGTTCTCTTCACCGATATCCATCTTGCCTCCTCCGTCGCAATTGCCCATGCTGTGGCGGGTAGGATCAGCAAAATGAGTGAGGCAATTCACCGATGCGACGAGCGTCTGGGGTCATTCGTTCCACACGCGATCACCCAGTCATGGTGTTTGTGGAAGGCAGATGCGCTTGCTCTTGCAGGCTTGCGGGAAGAAGCCTTTCAAACAGCGGTTCGCGCCGTGCACGGCTACGGATTGAGGCTAGAGTGCAGTGCGTTGACGGGAGCGTTTGCTCGCTGGTTAGCGTTGACTTGCTCGGGGTCTACTACCGAAACCCAAGCCATACGACTTCTTCAGCAATTCGAAGAGCGGTTGAATGACTACGACGCCCTCGATCAAGTTGAGATACTGTGCGCTCAGGCCCACTGCGAGAGGGAACTATCGCCCGAGAATCGAGCCAAGATCGCTTCGAGGGTCGGCTTACTTCCCATGCAAGCCCTTGCTCCTCTTAGAGCGACCGAGTTAGGAGCGGCTCTTGACTCCTGCCTTGCCGACGACCGGCATGGCGCACCATAGCACAAGCTGAGTCAGTCCCAGCTGACGTTGGCAGAACCGACTGCCAACGCGGCAAGATGCGGGCTTTCAGTCGCGCATGCTCACGAGGCAGGTCGCGGGCGTAGAGAGACTAGGCACCGCGAATCTTCCAAAGGCTTTGCCCAGGCCAGGTCACCCTTCTTGAACGAGGGACTCGGTCCCGATCAACAAGATCTGTAGAAGCACCTGAAATCAGGCGCCTCACAGCGACCGAGCTGATCGTAACCTCCACAAGAGCTGGATCAAATTGAGTTCCCTTGCATTTCTGAAGCTCAGAGATAACGGCCTCAAGCGGTAGCCGCTTTCTGTAAGGACGATCGGTGGTCATCGCATCGATAGTGTCCGAAATTAGAATGATCCTAGACCCCAGTGGAATTGTCCTCCCCGACAAGCCAGCCGGGTAGCCCTGCCCGTCCCAGCGTTCATGGTGATGGCGAACGGAGTCTTGAATGAATCCCTTGAACTTCGAAATGATTCCAACAAGGTCCGCGCTCTTGGCAGAATGCGTTTGCATGAGCGCCGTTTCCTCAGGGGTCAAGCGACCTTCTTTGCGCAAGAGGGGCGCGAATTCCTCGTGAATCTTCCCCACGTCATGAAGCAGGGCCGCGGTCTCGATCTGCTCAATTTCTCTAGCTGAAAGTCCAAACTCGACTGCGATTGCCCTTGAAAGCTCACCCACGCGAACGGAATGGCCGGATGTATACGGGTCTCGGGCTTCGATCGCTTTCACCATTACCTGAAGTAACTCCTGCCCACTGTCCTCCAATTGGTGATACAGGCCGTACACATGGCGCACGGCTACGATAGGGACGATTACACCGATAAGTCCAAGAGAGCCAAAACCAAGCCAACTATCGAAGCGCGCATACAGCCAGCCCACAAGTACCGCGATAGCGCTAGCAGCGAGATCGTAGACCAGTACTCCACGCGTATTCAGGTTCCACACCTCACGAAACGAACGCCCAGAGCTTAGGACGACCGCCGTATTCACAGCACTTGAATTCACAAGGAAATACACGGCGGCAAAGACGAAGAACACGCCAAGATCACGCTGAACAAGTCGGGACGAGAGAACACCGACTCCGGTCAGATAGGAAGGTGGGAGCTGTCCTCCAAGGGCTTGATAGGCAAGCGATGCTAGCGAGACCGCGAGAATTCGCTGCGAGACGTTGAAGACGATCTTGATTGGTGGATTGCCTCGCGCAATTTCCCCCAAAAGAGTAGAGATTGCGGCTACCAGTGCCCCCCACCACGCTCCAAAGAGGAGGGCGGCCGACATATGCATGATGAACGACGTCGAACCCTTGGCAGCCAACCGCAACTGCGTATTCAGGCTCTCGAGAAGAGTCGCCACAAATACAAAAGTCGCAAGCGGCCACCACCCTGGAAATGGCAGTCGAAATTCCCAGACCAACAAACCGGAAATGGTCGAGGCCATGGCCACTGACGTGACGAACAGACGGATTCGGATATCGCGGGCCATGATGAGGAAAGGGTTGGGGACCCGGCCTATTACCTGGCCTTACGACCAGGTCGTGCCCTCGCTCTTGCCAAACAATCCGGCAAGGAAGTAGGCAACCGATGCGAGCAGGTTTACTTTCAACATGAGCGTCACCTCCGGTCGAGAGATACTACCCTCGGGAAGTGGCAAGCCTCGCTATGGCCCACCAGACGCTCCGCTCGATCAATTGTCCGCTAATCTCCGCTATACTGACCTCACGAAGACCGGGATCCCCGTACCTTGTGTCCTTTCCTGAGTGGGTTGGCGTGCGTACTCCGCCCCCGCCCCGACTACCCTCCTGATGCAAGGGGCGCACGGTGAGTGCGCCCTCGATATGCTCGGCTATGATCCCTCAGACTACTCCGACCGGCGCGCTTCCGTCCACCGGTTGGTCGCGTCCAGCACCGCGAACACCGCCGCCCGCTCCGCGCTCTCCTTGATCTCCGACGTCCCGGTCATCAGGATCGTCCCCCGCCCCCCCAGCCCCTGCACCGCCACGAAGGCGAACTCGCGGTCGAACCCCTCCACGATCTTGGCACCCTCGAGCGCGATGGACGACTCGGTCAGCAGCCGGTCGAGCACCGTCACCGCCGCCTTGGCCGCCGCCTCGACCCGGCTCCGCGGCGTGTCGCTCGACTCCTCCTCCGCCGTCTCCGTCTGCCCGCGGTAGGAGAGCGTGACCATGATCATGATCCGATGCGCCCGCCGGCTCGGCGCCACCGACAGGTTCTCGAACAGCACCGTCCGCTGGAGCACCTTGTCCCGCACGGACTCGCGCTCGAGCGCCTCGATCGGCTTCACGTCGGCCGTCTGGGCGATGCTGATCTTCCTGTGATCTATCTTGAGACCGAGCTGCGCCAGGAGGGCGCTCTCGATGTTCCGGACCAGCTGCTTGGGCTGGAGCCCCGCCTGCGCCAGCACGTGGACCTCGCTCACCTCGCCCAGCGGAGTCGTCACCACCCGCGCGGAGAGAATCCCCTCCAGGCTGGTCAGCAGGTTCTCGGCACGCCGCACACCCCACGGATCGGGCATCGACTCGGTGGATCCCGAGGGCCGCTCCGGGGCAGGCACATTGGTCGGGTGTCGGGGACTGAATCCGGTCACGGTGCGTATCCCTCACGTCCTGCGATTGAGGCTGCCGCCCGGGTCCTCACGCGACGGCGTTCCGGCCCGCGGCCTTGGCACGGTAGAGCGCCCGGTCGGCCGAGACCAGAAGGTCACCGTCGGACGGCTGCCGCGGGTCGAACTCGGCGAGCCCGATGCTCACAGTGATGAGGCCCGCCGGATACCCCAGCCGCCGGCCCACTCCCTCGATCCCTGCCCGCAGCGCCTCGGCGACCCGCGCGCCGCCCTGGAGGTCGGTGCGGGTCAGGATGACCACGAACTCGTCGCCGCCGTAGCGCGCCGCCACGTCCGAGGCGCGGACCGCATTCCGGATCTCCCCCGCCACCGCCCGCAGGATGTCGTTCCCCGCCTCGTGGCCGAACTGGTCGTTCACGTCCTTGAACTTGTCCAGGTCGAGAAACAGAACCGCGAACCCCTCATTGCTGCGCTTCCCGCGCTCCACCTCGAACGCCAGCCGGTCGCGCAGCACCCGGTACGTCGAGAGGCCGGTCATGTTGTCCACGGCCGCCGCGCGCTGGGCCTCGTCCGCCCGGCGCTCCTGGTACGGGGTGCACTGTCGCATCGACGCCCTCCCCAATGCCGCTGCCTCGGCGAACCGCCGGCAGGTGTCGAACCCGCACGCCCGGCAGTCCCACGGGCGCCCGTTCGGCCCCAGGCCGATCTGCTCGAGGATCCCCGCCACCGCCTCCGGGTCAGGCGTGACCCGCCGAGGCTTGAACGCGAACGTGGCCCCCACGCTCGCCACCACCGTCCCGTCCACCACTGGCTGCCGGCTCCGCGGCGGCTCGGTGCTCGCCAGCAGCTCCCGCCGCCAGTACAGCTCCTCCTGCGGCCCCGAGAGCGGGTGGTCCAGCGCCCCCTCGGTGCTCAGGATGTCCACGAAGCCCAGATCCAGCCGATCCACCGCCACCGCCCGCGCCACCGCCGGAAGCGCGTCAAGTCCGCGGATCTTCCGGAACCGCCGGCTGGAGTAGCGCGACTCCTCCAGCAGCGCCAGCGGCATCCCGCCCGCCGCGCTCAGATGCCGCCGGCGCTCCTCGGGCACCCGCTGGAAGAAGGTGGCCTGGGTCAGTACACTCACCCCGCGGATGCGGAAGAGCTGGTCCAGGTCGCCAAAGGTGATGGCCGCATCGAGATCGGTGCTGTTGACCGGCGGGCAGATCCCCGCGTACGCGATCTTGAGCCCCGAACCGTTCTGTGCCCGCAGATATCGGGCCTCGGCCACCGCCGGGAGCGTGACCGGGGCCAGATAGGGCAGGAGCTCCGGGTACTGGGCCCGGACCGTCTCCACCACGACCGGGTCGGTGGAGCGGATCAGGGTCCCCCACGGTTCCTCTTCCCAGAGCTTAAGATATTCAGCCGCAACAAGTTCGTCGCCAATGACGCCGCGGGTGACCACCCGGAAGCCGGCCTCGTAGCAGGCATTGATCAGCTGCTCGGGGGTCGCCGGGTAGAAATACGCCACCGACTCCGGGCTCAGGATGAGCACGCCGTCGCCCTGGGAAGCGATGGCAAGGGCCCTCCCAATCTCGCCGTTTACCTTGACCGCACCATGGGGGCAGGACGGCACACACTGCCCGCAGCGGATACAGGCCTCGTCCACCACCTGCAGCATCAACGGCTCGTCCCCGGCCACCGCGATCGCATCGGTGGGGCAGACCCGGACGCACGCCAGGCACGCGACACAGAGTTCAGCGTCGATGACGAAGTTCAAATGACCTGACCGGTCGGGGGCTGGTGAGACATCCGCAATTTGACGGCCGACTTAAGACCTGTCAATAGGTCAACAGGTGCAAAACAATGATACAGTAGAACTTAGCCGCCGTGACATTCCTGGCGCCGGCGGGCTAAATCATTCCAGATGATAGGCTTTGATTTTCCGGTAAAGAGTCCGCTCTCCGATGCCCAGCACCTCGGCCGCCCGGCGGCGGTTCCCCCGGTACTCCCGGAGGGCGGCCTCGATAGCAGCCTTCTCCACCTCGGCCATGGTCATGCCGCTCCGGTAGACCACCGGGCGGCCCCCGTCCTGCCCCTCCTCCTCTGAGACCGCGTCGGCCACGGTCGAGTGGTCCGCCAGCTCGATGACCTGGACCCGCTGCGGGTGCTCGTCCAGCCGGCGGCGCAGCTCCTCCACCTGGAGCTTGAGCTCAAGCAGGCTCCGCAGGATGAACTCGAACTCCTGGCCGGCCAGGTCGCGCGGCCCCGAGCCGATCCGAACCGGGAGCAGGCTGCCGGGCCCCTCCATGATGTCCAGCGGGATGTCGCTGGCCCGGATCTCGGCGCCAGGGGCCAGCACCACCATGGATTCGATCAGGTTCCGGAGCTGCCGGACATTGCCCGGCCAAGGCGCGCTGACCAGCCGCTGCATCGCCTCGGGGGAGATCCCGCGGAACGTCCGGTCGTGCGCCTTGGACAGTTCGCGGATGAACCGGCGGACGAGCAGCGGGATGTCGTCGCGCCGCTCGCGCAGCGGCGGCAGGTAGATGTTGAGGACGTTGAGCCGGTAGTAGAGGTCGTCGCGGAACTCGCCCAGGGCGACGCCGTCGCGGAGGGAACGGTTGCTGGCGGCGACGACCCGCACATCCACCTTGATCGGCTGGGTGCCGCCGACGCGGAAAAAGGTACGGCTCTCGAGCACCCGGAGGAGCTTGACCTGCGTGGAAGCCGGGATCTCGCCGATCTCGTCGAGGAAGATCGTCCCGGTGTCGGCCAGCTCGAAGCGGCCGAGCCGGCGCTCGGCGGCACCGGTGAAGGCGCCTTTCTCGTGGCCGAACAGCTCGCTCTCCAGCAGCGTTTCGGGCAGTGCGGCGCAGTTGACCGCGATGAACGGCTTACCCCGCCGGGGCGAGAGGTCGTGAATCGCCTTGGCCACCAGCTCCTTGCCGGTCCCACTCTCACCCTGGACAAGCACGGTGCTGGAGACCGGGGCCATCTGCTCGATCTTGACCATCACCTCCTGGATGGGCGCGCTCTCGCCGATGATCCCGGTGCGCTCCTGCAGCCGGCGACGCTCGATGAGCCGGCGCGCGGTGGCCACCGCGTCGTCGGGCTCGACCGGCTTCATCATCGTCTCAGTGGCGCCGAGGCGGCCGACGCGCTCCGCGCGCTCGGAGTCGGTCGGCTCGAGCAGGGCGAGGGTGGAGATCTCGTGGTCGCGGGCGAGGCCGGCGAGCTGGAGCGCGGGCGGCTCGTGCACGGCCCCGGTCAGGATGACCAGCTCGGGGCTCTCCCGACGCACGGTGCCGCGCGCGTCGTCGAGCGACGAAAACATCGCGGTGGAGAAGCCGGCGGCCTCGAACGCCGCGTTGAGGCGGACGGCGGTCTCCAGGTCGTCCATGGTGATGAGGATGCGTGCGGCCATGGCGGGAAAGTAATCCCCGAGTCACCCTGAGCGAAGCGAAGGGGGCATACCCGGGCGCCTGCCCCCTTCGCTTCGTTCAGGGTGACTCGGGGGCCGTAACCGGGATCAGCAGCCGAGTGCCTCCACGACCGCCCGGGCGGTCTCGCCACCGGAGAAGTTCTGCTGACCGGTGACGAGGTTTCCGTCCCGCACCGCGAACCCGCGCCAGCACCCGCCCTGGACATAGTTCGCGCCGAGCCGCTTGAGCTCGTCTTCGATGCGCCAGGGCATCACGTGCTTGTCCCGCGGCAGGAGACCCATGCCCCACACGGCGTTGTCGGCGAAGTCTTCCTCGACATTGGCGAAGCCGGTGACGGTCCTGCCTCTGGCCAGGTATTCACCGTTCGAGAGCCTGGCGTAGCGCAGGATCGCCACGCCGTGGCACAGGGCACAGGCGATCTTTCCCGCCTCGTAGAACTCCACGAACTTGCGATGCAGGTCAGCGGCTCGCTCGAACGTGAACATCGGGCCCTGGCCGCCCGCCACGATCATGGCATCGAACCGGCCCGTGTCGAGGTCGGCGACGCGGGCCGTGCGCTCGATGAGCGCGGCGAGCTTTGGCGTGGCGATGAAGCCCAGGCTGATCAGGTCGCTCGACGAGTAGCCGCCCGGGTCGCGCGGGTCGCTCATGGCGTCGGGCTCGCAGCGGCCGCCGTCGGGGCTGAATATCTCCACCTCGTAGCCGCGCTCGGTCAGCTCATAGTAGGGGTGCGTCAGCTCGGACCACCAGAACCCGACAGGCCACCCGGTCGTGGTGGAGACGGCGGGGTTCGAGATGACGATGACGGCACGCTTGGGGCGCTTGGGATTGACGACGTTCGGGTCTTTCAGGCTCACGGGACGGGTCCTCGCAGATCGGGTGAAGGGATAACGCCTCAAACTCTGCGCGGCGCCCCCCGCCCGACAAGTGAGCACCCGGAGGTGCGCAGGGTACTCCGAGGTACCTACCCCACCCCGACCCGCTCAGCGCGCCTGGCGATCGGGGGCGGCGACTCGAGCTCCGCGCCATGGCGCGCGGTCCAGCGGCACAGCTCGGCCAGGGGGGCATTGAGCGACTCGCCAAGGGGGGTCAGGCGGTACTCGACCCTGGGAGGAACGACCGGGTATACGGTCCGGTCCACGAGCCCATGCGCCTCCAGTGCGCGGAGGGTCTGGGTGAGCATCTTCTGCGACACCCCGTCCAACTCTCGCCGCAGCTGGCCAGTCCGTCTGGTGCCGCGGCCGAGGGCATGAATCGTGGGGATGGTCCACTTGTCGGCGAGCAGGGCCAGCAGGGCCCGGCTGCCGGGGTGGCCGAGGAAGAACGGCTCGCGCGCAGCGCCACGTCGCGGGGTCATGGGCACCTCCAGGGTGGTACCACACCGGGGGGTACGTACTTGCTGGACGAGCAGGCATTCTGCAACCTTCGCCGACCGCCGTCCAGCCCGGCGGCGCCTCCAGCACGGCCACACCAGGAGTCGAGCGCATGTCCCAACCCGCGCAGGTCGAGTCCGCCCCGCCGACCACCGATGCGCGCTTCGTCGGCAAGACCCGGCTCGAGGCGCTCTCCGACGGGATCTTCGCGATCGTGATGACGCTGCTCGTGCTGGAGCTGCTGAGCCCGGGTTGGTCCACGCTGCACACTGCCGCCGAGGTGGACGCGGCGCTCCAGCAGCTCTGGCCGAAGGCGGTGAGCTTCGTCATCAGCTTCGCGATCGCGGGGATCTTCTGGGTGGCCCAGCATTCCCAGTTCCACTTCATCCGGCGGACGGACCGGCGGCATCTCTGGATTACCATGCTGTTCCTGCTGGGCGTCGCCTGCCTTCCATTTTCCGCCGCGCTGCTGGGGGAACACCCGGATGTCCGGGCAGCGGTGCTGATCTATGGCCTCAACGTGATGCTCGTCGCGCTCGCGCTCGCGGCCCAGTGGCGCTACGCGACTTCGAGCGGGCTCACTACGCCCGAGCTACCGGCCGGGTTCTCCCGGGGGGTGTACCGCCGCATCGGCTTCGGCCAGCTGGCCTACGGCTCGGCGCTGATCGTGGCGTTCGTCCGTCCGGAGGCCGCATTCGCCCTCTACGTGCTGTTTGCGCTGCTCTACGTGGTGGTGCAGCTCAGGCCCTGAATCGGAGATATCCCAGTGCGCATCGGCATCCTCGGCGCCGGCAAGATCGGCGCCACCGCGGGCAGGCTCTTGGCCCGAGCGGGACACGAGGTCGCCCTCAGCAACTCCCGCGGGCCGGACTCACTCACCGCCACGGTCGCGGAGCTGAACCGCGACGCCGGCGCCCCGCGAGTGCTCGCGGCGACCATCGATGACGCTGCCAGCTTCGGCGAGGTCGTCCTGCTCGCGGTACCGTGGCGGGCGCCGGAGGCGCTGCCCTCGCCCCAGCGCGTCCGCGGCAAGATCGTCATCGATGCGATGAACCCGTACGCGCCCGACTTCAGCCTGATCGATCTCGGAGACGACACCTCGAGCGAGATCGTCCGGCGTCGCCTCCCCGGCGCGCGACTGGTCAAGGCGTTCAACACGATCTTCTGGGAGCACCTCGCACGGCAGGGCCGCCCGGACGCGCCGCTCGACGAGCGGAGGGCGATACCGCTCGCGGGGGACGACGCCGAGGCCAAGACCGTCGTGATGCGGCTGATCGAGGAGATCGGGTTCGCGCCGGTGGATACCGGCGGCCTGCGGGAGGGCGGGCGGCGCCAGCAACCCGGTTCGGCGCTGTACAACCGGGACCTCACCCGGCGCGACGCGCTGGCCCTGCTGGAGTGAACGCCGGCGCGCCGAGCTGCTGGTGCTGCCCGGAAGGATGACGACGAGGGTGCGCCCGCACGGCCCCCATCCCAATCCTCGTTCATGTCCTCCGCACGACGCGGTACCCCTTCAAACCACGGACTGCTCAGCCGCTGAGCCGAACCTTTGCGCTCCTTGTGCGGCACCACTACCATAAGTCATCGAGCTAGGAGTTCCGGGCCGACGTGCCCTCTTCGCGCCTATGCCGCTAGCCGGCAGGGCCCACTCGTTCAGCAGTTGCCCGGCGAGGAGTTGCCACCGGATGACCCGCGATCTCACGCAGCTGGCGGATGAACAGTTCGATGTCCTGGTCGTGGGCGGCGGCGCAGCCGGAGCCGCAACGGCGCGAGAAGCCGCCTTGCGAGGCCTCAAGACAGCCCTCGTCGAGAAAGGCGATTTCGGCATGGGTGCGTCGGCGCATTGCTTCAAGATGGTGCACGGCGGCATCCGCTATCTCCAGCATGCAGACATCCCACGGCTTCGATACTCCTCGAAAGAACGCGCAGCGATGCTGCGAATCGCCCCTCATCTCGTCTCGCCTTTGCCGATCGCGATCCCTACCTACGGTTACGGGCGGAGTGGCAAGCCGTTTCTTGGCACCGGGATGCTGGTCTATGACGGGTTGACCTTGGGTCGCAATCGGCAGCTCCGAGATCCGTCGCGAAGAATTCCGGCCACCCAATTCATGAGCAAGCGGGAAATTCTGGAACATTTTCCGACGCTGGACTCCAAAGGACTCACCGGCGCCGCGGTGTTTCGCGACGGGCAGATGTACAGCGCACCAAGACTCGTCTGGGCTTTCGTGCAGGGCGCCCGGACAGCCGGTGCCGCCGTGGCCAACTATGTTTGCGTGGACAGGCTGTTACGGCAGGATGGGCGCATCGTCGGTGCCACTGTCCGTGATGTGGACTCCGGGTCGGGTTTCGACATCCGGGCGCGGGTAATCATCAACGCGGCGGGACCGTGGGCCGAGTCTGTGATCGCCGCAGGCGGCCTACCCACCGACAAGTACCGGGGCGCCTACTCTCGCGACGCCTGCTTCGTGGTGGATCGGCGATTCGAAAGCCCACTCGCCGTTGCCATCCAGGGCCGGTCCCGGGATGCCGACGTCCTGCTAGGACGCGGCGCACGGCACCTCTTTCTCGTTCCCTGGCGGGATACAACCCTGGTCGGCGTTTGGCATCGCGTCGTACCACGCGACCCGGATCGCGTCGGACTCACGGATGAGGAGTTGCAGGGATTCATTACCGAGATGAATGCCTCGTTCCCGGCACTCGCCCTGAAGCTGAGCGACGTCCTGCTCACGGACTTCGGGCTCGTGCCGTTCGGTGAAGAGGCGCGGCAGGCACCCGGCACATTCAGCTTCGGCAAAGAGTCACGCCTGATCGACCACCGCGTCACGGACAGCCTCGCGGGACTCGTCACTCTGATCAGTGTCCGATACACGGTGGCACGCAGTGATGCGGTGCAGGCGGTCGACCTGGCGTGTGACCAACTGGATCGACCGCATGGGCCGATTGCGGGAGACAGCACGCCGCTTCCCGGCGGCGATTTCGACGATTTCGAGCGGCTCCTCCGGGATGCCCGGAATACCGCACCCCGCTGGCTGCCTGCCGCGGGCGTCGAGCCGCTGCTTCGCAACCACGGGACCGGTTACCAGGCGGTCCTTACGCTGGCGGAGCAGGATCCGCGACTCGCCGGTTGCGTTCCGGGGTCCTACGTCAGCTTTGCGGAGCTTGCCCACGCGATTCGTGCCGAGATGGCCCAGCATCTGACGGACGTCATCTTCCGCCGGACGGACCTCGGCACGGCCCGGCATCCAGGCGATAGCGCCGTCGCTGTCGTCGCGGAGTTCATGCAGCAAGAGCTGGGATGGGCCACGGCACGACTTACCGCTGAACGCGCCGAGTTCGACGCGTTCTGCACGCGCTATCGCGTGCGACCCCGCACCTGAACCCACGGCCACGGGGCATGCGGCTACTGATCACAGGAGCGACCGGGTTCATCGGCTCCCGCCTCGCGTTGGGCGCAGGAGCGGAAGGCCATCGAGTCGTGGCCACCGGCCGCGCGGAAACCGAGGTCGAGAAGGGCCGGCTGGCAAGCCTCGAGGACACCGGCGTGCATGTCGCGGCGGGGTCGTTGCTGGAAAAGGACTTCGCGGCACGGATGATCGCCGGTTGTGAGGCGGTAATCCATCTTGCCGCCGCGCAACACGAGGCCAACGTCCCAGACAGTTACTACCGGAATATCAACGTCGAAGCAACGCGCAACCTGCTGGAAGCGGCTGTCGCAGGCGGAGTGCGCCGTTTCGCGTATGGCAGCACGATCGGCGTATACGGGTCGGCATCTGACATCGCGCTCGATGAAGAAAGCCCCACCCGGCCGGAGAACATCTATGGCCGCACGAAGCTGGAGGCCGAGTCGGTGGTGCGGCTCGCGGCAGGCAGGATCGAGACGTCGATCGTTCGAATCTCCGAGACTTATGGCCCCGGCGACCTTCGCCTCCTCAAGCTGTTCCGGGCGATCGACCGGGGTCGCTTCGTCATGATCGGTCGTGGAAACAATCGACGGCAAGTCATCCACGTGGGAGACCTCTGCCGCGGGCTATTGCTGGCGGCAACCGCGCCTGCCGCCGTCGGCGAAACTTTCGTCCTAGCCGGCGCCGAGGTCATGACGACCCATGAAATGGTGGCGAAGATTGCGCACGCGCTTGGCCGTGCGGCGCCTCGTTTGCGCGTGCCCTTGGCGCCGGTAGCCGCCGCAGCGGCGCTGATGGAAGACGTCCTCAAGCCGTTCGGCATCCAGCCGCCACTCCATCGGCGCCGCCTCGACTTCTTCCGGAAGTCCTTCCTGTTCTCAACCGCAAGGGCCCAGCGGCTACTGGCCTTCCAGCCGCGAATCGGGTTCTCAGAGGGCGCAGCGCAGACCGCACGATGGTATCGCGAGCAGGGGTACCTGGAATCGCGATAGGCGCCGCCGGAGCCCCGCGAATGTCAGTGCAGCGTTGCCATCACCCTGGCTTGATTCCGATGGCCGCGATCTTCTTGCTCAGGATCGTCACCTTCTTGCCATAGAGAATGAACACTGCCCTCATGCACAGCTCCAGCAGGCCGGTGATCGCCAGGCCGACGTAATTGAGCGGATTCTTCCAGAACACATACAACTGGAGCGGCAGAGGCCGGATATCCCCGAATCCACCGAGTTGCAGCAGTTGGCCGAGGCTGTACTCGGTAACGCTGTAGAAGTGGTCTATGTTGTGGGCGATGTTCTCCGATCCGACCAGGGGGTTCGCGCCATTCAGCGCGTACACGATGATGCGACCGCGCGGCCGTAGGGCCCGGTGGCAGAGCCGGAGGAACTCGATGGTCTCCTCGTGCGTCAGGTGATTAAGTTCCTGCTCTGCGATGACCACATCGTACTCGGCCGGAGGCCCTTGAAGATATGGAAAGGCTTCAGCCACCTCGCAGGGCAGCGCCTTGCGCCTGGCGTGCTCGACCTTGGCCGGGTCGGAATCAATGCCGAGCACGCTCCGATAACCTTCCTGGACCAGCAGGTTGACCAGGTAGCCCGGGCCGCAGCTGATCACCAGGATCCGCGACTCCCGGTCAGCCGGCAACAGGGGCAGATAGTTCGCCCGGTAGTAGGTCTTGAAGGATTCGTATCCGCTCTCGACGTCCTGGGGAGCCTGCCAGTACGAATCGAAGGGCTCTAGGCGCGCCGACAGCCTGCGCGCCGACGCGTCGCCGCCGGAGGACCCGAGCGTCGTCACCTGCTGGTTCACGGTATTCATGGTTGCGTCACAACCGTCCGGGGTTGGCGGGGGCCTAGACTCACAACCTATCGAAGGCCAACGCGAATGGGCAATGCCTTGGTACCATAACGCCGCGTCGATGGCCGTACCGTACCACTTCCGAGGAGAAGCCTGAGGCCTCTTGCGGATACTCTTCTGCAATTACGAGTACCCACCGCTGGGCGGTGGTGGCGGCATCGTCATGGCGGCGCTGGCGCGCGAGCTCGCGGATCGACATGAAGTCACCGTGCTGACCTCCCGCGCAGCCGACCTGCCTCCGGAGAACACCGAGGGCAGGGTCCGGGTCATTCGGGTCCCGGTCTTCTTCCGGAACGAACTCGCCGTCGCGAACATTCCTTCCATGTTTGCCTACCTGCCGATGGGAGCGATCAAGGGGCTCGCATTGCGCCGGGAGCGCTTCGACGTCGTCAATACGCATTTTGTCGTGCCCACCGGGCCGCTTGGGCACGTGCTCGCAGCGCTTTATGGTGTCCCTAATGTCCTGTCCCTCCATGGCGGAGACCTTTTCGACCCCAGCAAGAAGCTCTCGCCCCACCGGCATGCATGGCTACGTGGGCCGATTCGCGCAATGCTCCAGCGCGCCGAAGCCATCGTCGCGCAATCCCGGGACACCGTCCGCCACGTTCACGAACTGTACGGCGTGCAACGGCCAATCGAATTGATTCCTCTGGGCATCAACCGGCCGCCGGCGCTTCCACCGAGCACCCGCGAACATTTCGGCCTGCCAGGCGATGCCTTCGTTCTTGTGGCCATCGGCCGGCTGGTGCCTCGCAAAAGCACCGTACAGCTGGTCCACGCCCTGGCCCGCAGCGGCCTCCCCAAGGCGCATCTCGTCATCGTCGGGGACGGGCCAGACCGGGAGCCGGTCCGACGGGCCGCGGTCGAACTCGGGCTGGCCGAGCGCGTGCACCTGCTGGGATTTGTACCCGACCACGAGAAGTTCGCCGCCCTGAGCGTAGCCGACGCCTTCGTATCGACGAGTCAGCACGAAGGATTCGGCCTCGTGTTCCTCGAAGCCATGGCGTTCGGCCTCCCGATCATATGCTACGACCGAGGCGGGCAGACCGATTTTCTGACCTCCGACGTCACGGGCCATGTCGTCAGGCTGAACGACCTCGACGGGTTCGTCCGGGCGTTGATCGAGTTGCAAGGCGATCCGCGCAGCGCCGCCCGAATCAAGGCCAACAACCGCGCTCAGGTCGAGAATTACTTCATCGACCGGTGCGCGGCGCGATACGAAGCCGTATTCGAGCAAGCCGTTCGGCTCGGGCGTGGCGCGCGTCTCAGTGCGGTTACAAACCGACTGACTTCGGAGTGACGCCCTCCGGGGGAACGTTCCGATATGTGGCATCGCAGGCATCGCGGGGCCCCATCAGACAGCAGATAGTGATATCCGCCGGATGCTGGATGCCATGATCCATAGTGGCCCGGACGGTGAGGGCCTCTAGCGCGACGGCTCAGCAAAGCTGGGGCACGGCCGCCGGTCCATCATCGACCTCCAAGGGGGACGGCGGCCCCTCCGCAATGCCGCAAGGACGATCTGGCCGGCCGGCAATGGCGGCATTGTCAACTACCCCCAGCTCCGCGCGCGGCTCGAGGTCGCGGGCGATTCGGCGTGTTGCCATGGAACGAGGCAAAGGTCGATTGGCCTTGCCACAGATTGTCAATTGCTGAACCGCGCCGCCGGCGCGCCGAGAGCCGCTAGTGCCCCGTGCGCTCCCCGCGCACCAGGTCCACCGCGTGCTCGACCAGAGCGT
>DAIPLK010000037.1:0-3049 GCA_036769285.1 Gemmatimonadales bacterium
CCCAGCGCATCGCATCGGTGACCAGGTCGCCCAGCAGCGACTCCTGCTGCCGGCCGAGCACGTCCCGGGCGTCGATCGCGACGGCGGTGCGGCCCACTGGCCGCTCCGGGCCCAGCCTTGCGCGGAGGCTGTCCTCCCAGCGCTCGACGACCGCAGCGACGACCGTGTCATCGGGCAGGCGGTCGTCGATCTTGACCAGGCCGACGGCCTGCCGCCATTGGCCCTTGCCGCCCCAGAGGGTAACGAACTGCGCGCTCCGCGAGTTGGCGTCGGCCTTGAGCACGTGGCGGCCCGACACCACCGAATCGTGCGCCTCGTGCTCATGACCGCCGAGGATGAGGTCGAGGCGCGGCTCGCGGGCCAGCAGGTCGCGGTCGGCCTCGATCGTCTGGTGGGTCAGGCCGACGACGAGTTCGGCGCCCTGCGCGACCAGGGTGTCGATCGCCTGGTGAGCGGCGCTGTCGGGGTCGGTGCAGCGGTACGCCTTGCGATAAGCGCCCTGGAGGGTCACCGCGAAGAGCCCGACCTTCTGGCCCGAGACGCGGAGCGTGTCCCAGGGCAGCACCTTCTGGAATGGGGTGCCATCCGCCCGGGCGCAGTTGCTCGAGACCCACTTGAAGTTCGACTCGGCGATTCGGGTCTCGAGCGTATCGAGCGGCAGCTCGAACTCGTGGTTGCCGAAGGCTGCATAGTCGAGCTTGGCCGCGTTGAAGGCCTCGACCATCTGGCGCCCGGAGTAGTACTTGCTGAGCAGGCTCGGGCTCAGCACGTCGCCTGCGAGCACGAACAGCACCGGGCCCTGGTCCGCCAGGCGGCCGCGCACGGTGGCCACGCGCGCGAGTCCGCCATTCCCGTCCGCCATCGTGTCGGCGACGTACACGTCGTTGACTAGCAGGAACCGCACCGGGTTGAGCGGTGCCGGTTTGCCGGGCCCGCCCGCGCAGGCCGCCATGCCGGCCAGGGCGGTGCTCATCAACGTTCGCTGGAATCGCGTGCCTTCCCTCACCGCCCCTCCTCGCTCTGACGCAGGCTCCGCACCATGTCGGCACTCAGCAGCCGAAGTTCCGACAGCATCTCCCGCCGAGGCCAGTCCGGCCGCGCCGCCAGAAGCTCGATCAGCGAGCGGTACCACCAGATCGTCTGTTCGGAGCTCGCGCGCGAGACCGTGCGGAGGTACTCCACGCCCAACCGGCGCAGCGCCGTCATCGTGGACCCGCAGGCATGGATTTCGTCTGCCGCGATGATGTCGAGCGCACGCGGCTCGGCGATCGCGAGCTGGGTGAGGTACTCCTGCTTGCAGGGCTGCCAGGGTCGCTCGCCGCCGCGCCGGTCAAACTTCGGCTCGAGCGCGTCCTTGGCCACGGCCAGCGCCACCGGCCCGAACTTCTCGCTGATCTTGTGCTCCAACAGCGGCCATCGATCCGGCGGGCTTTCCTCCAGCACGTGATGGAGGATCCCCGCCACGATGGTCAGCTGCTCGCACCCGTACCTCGCGAGTATGATCGCCACGTTCGCGGGGTGGGCCAGGAAGTCCATGCCCGCGTCTGCCGGTGCGAGGGCGTTGTAGTACTTGGCCGCGAACGCGAACGCGTGATTGATGCGGTCGGAGTATCCGTGCATGACCGGAGGGTTAAGGAATGCCGAGAAGCTTATGCGTCTGCAGGCCGAGTCGCCAGCGCGGATGGGACAGGCAGTACTGCAGCGCCGCGCGTGTGTTCGCCGCTAGCGCCGGCCCGTCCATCGGCTGGAGGAAGAAGTGGCGAAAGGCGAAGTCCGCGAAGCGCTCGGGCTCAGCGCCCTCCTGAGGATAGACCAACTTCAGCTCGTCGCCCGCGGTCACGACGAGCGGCGCGCCGGCCTTCGGACTCACGCAGAGCCAGTCGATCCCCGCCGGCGGCGTCACGGTCCCGTTGGTCTCGACCGCGATCTCGAATCCGGCCGCGTGGAGGGCGTCCACCAGCGATGGATCGAGCTGCAGCAGCGGCTCGCCTCCGGTGCAGACCACGAGGGGCCGGCTGGCGGGGTCGCCGGCGGGCCAGGCCGCGGCGACCGCGGCCGCGAGCCGCTCCACCCTCGTGAACGTCCCGCCGCCGGGCCCGTCGGTGCCGACGAAGTCGGTGTCGCAGAAGCGGCAGACCGCGTCGGCGCGGTCGGCCTCGCGGCCGGTCCACAGGTTGCAGCCCGCGAAGCGGCAGAACACCGCCGGCCGCCCGGCGTTGGCCCCCTCGCCCTGCAAGGTGTAAAGGATCTCCTTCACCGCGTACGTCATGCGTGGGCGGCCTGGTACCTCGCCGGATCCGGAACGCCAGCCTTCTCGAACCCCTTGAGCCTGAGCAGGCAGGCCTCGCAGCGCCCGCACGCGGCGCCATCGGGTGCCGGATCGTAGCAGGTGCTGGTGTTCGCGTAGTCGACGCCGAGTGCGAGCCCACAGGCCACGATCTCGGCCTTGGTCAGGGCCAGCAGCGGCGCGTGAATGGTCAGGCGAGCACCCTCTTCCACGCCGGCCCGAGTGGCCAGCTCCGCCATCCGGGCGAACGCCTCCAGGTACTCGGGTCGGCAGTCGGGGTAGCCGCTGTAGTCCACCGCATTCGCGCCGAGGAAGATGTCGCGCGCGCGCAGTGTCTCGGCCCACGCCAGGGCCAGCGACAGGAAGATCGTGTTGCGGGCGGGGACGTACGTCGCGGGGATCCGGGCGCCGATGTCGGCCATCGGCGTGTCCTTCGGGACCGGGACGTCGGTCGTGAGCGCGGACCCGCCGAAGGCGCGGAGGTCCAGATCGAGCACCACATGGCGGCGGATCCCGAGCTGCGTTGCGACCCGTCGCGCCGCCTCCAGTTCGACCGCGTGCCGCTGGCCGTAACGGACGCTGAGCGCGTGGACCTCGAAACCCTCGCGGAGCGCGATGGCCGCGGTTGTGGCCGAGTCCATTCCGCCGCTCAGGAGGACCACGGCTTTGGGGAGCGTCATCCGGGAAAGGTAGGGGATGGGGGAGGGGCTGTCATCCCGGTTGGCGTGAGGCACGTCCGAGCAGGAAACGCAGCGCCCCCTC
>DAIPLK010000037.1:3149-4226 GCA_036769285.1 Gemmatimonadales bacterium
GTCGTCCATCGCGATCCAGCTCATCCATTGCCGCCCATGTCCCAGGGGGCCGCCGAGACCGAGCCGGAACGGTGGAAGCATGCGGCAGAGCGCCCCCCCGGCGGGGGTCAGCGCGATGCCGAACCGCGGCAGCACCACCCGGATCCCGGCGGCACGCGCAGGCTGGGTGGCGGCTTCCCACTCCCGGCCCACCTCCGTCAGGAAATCCTGCCGCGTCGCCAGGGGCGAGCTGGTTTCGGTCAGGATCTCGTCACCCCGGTTCCCGTAGATCCCGACCGCCGACGCGGAGACGAGCACCCGGGGCGGGCGACGGAGCCGTGCGAGCGTCTCGCAGAGGAACCGGGTCCCGATCATGCGGCTCTCGAGAATCCTCCGGCGCCGGCCCTCGGTCCAGCGTGCGGCGATGTTCTCGCCCGCCAGGTGGACGACGGCGTCGAGTCCTTCCAGCCCGGGCGCGTCCACCCGTCCCAGCTCATAGTCACACGCGACTTCTCCCTGCCGGGGCTGGCCCCGCACTACCCGGATCACCTCGTGGCCGCCGGTGCTGAGGAACGGGATGAGTGCCCGCCCGATCAGGCCGCCGGCTCCCGTCACCGCCACGCGGAGCCGCGGGCGGTCGGCGTAGCGGGCGTGGCTCTCCAAGTCGCCACGCAGCAGCTCGTGGCGGTACGCCAGCATCCGCTCGATCCGGGGCCGGATCAGCAGCGGGTCGGCGGCCGCGCCCAGGGCGCCGAGCGGCGGGACGTACTCGACACGGTCGGTGACGACGCAGGCCGCCGGCCCGTCGGGCGCGAACCGGTGCAGGTGCGTCCAGCTTGCGAACGGGCCCTCGACCTGCTCGTCCCCGAACTGGCGATTGGGTTCGTAGTCGCGGTGGCGGGCCACCCAGCGGAGCCCAACCGGTGCGCCGACCCTGATCACGGCCCGCGCTCCGTCTGCCAGCCCGCCGGAGCGCTCGAGGACACGGGCACGCTCCCAGGGCGGCGTCAGCCGCTCGAATGCGCCCGGGCGTTCGTGCCAGGCGAACACGGCTTCGGCCGAAAACGGCAGCCGGCTGGAGCGCTCCAGCACCACGGG
>DAIPLK010000037.1:4326-21296 GCA_036769285.1 Gemmatimonadales bacterium
CGAACACGGCTTCGGCCGAAAACGGCAGCCGGCTGGAGCGCTCCAGCACCACGGGGGATGGTGGCATCGTCTGGCGGCTTTCCTAGATTGCGGAGATCATGCCAATCGCACTCCTCGCGCGGCTCGCACTCATGGCGGTGGCGCTCGGCTCCTGCGCCGCGGGCCACCCGTCCGTTCCCGCCCCCTCGGCGGACTGTCTCGCGGGCCGGGTCGTGGACGGCGACACGTTCTACTGCCGCGATGGACGAAAGGTCCGGCTGCTCGGGATCGACAGCCCCGAGCGGGGGCAGGGAGCGGCGGGGCGGCTGGCCCGGCGGGCGCTTGAGCACCTGATGCCCGGCGATCGGTTGGTCCGCCTGGACGGCGATGTCACGCCAACCGATCGCTACGTTCGGGTTCTCACCCAGGCATGGGTCGGCAGGACCCTCGTCAACGAGGCGCTGGTGCGCGAGGGCTGGGCCGTGCGTTGCACCGTGCCGCCCAATGTGAAGTATGCGGACCGGATCGAACTCGCGCAAAAGGAGGCCCGCGCGAGAGGCGTGGGCCTGTGGGCCCGCAACGGGTTCAACTGCCTGCCGAGCGCCTACCGCCGCCGCGAGTGCCTCGGCTTGCCGTGAGCGTCTTGCCCACGCCGTCCGCCACACGCTTGCCGCACCGACCGCTGCGGGTATGTTCTCGCATCCCCGCCGCCGTGGAGCTCGCATGTCCAGTCGTCTCGTAGGTGTGGTCCTGTTGTCCCTGGCGCTCGCCGGTGTGGCCGGCGCGCAGGTTGCCGACTCCTCGGTGGCGGACTCGCCGTTCCGGCCGCTGGACCTGCCGGCGCCCAACGACGTGCGCACCGGCGCGGGCCGTCCGGGGCGCGCCTACTGGCAGCAGCGGGTGGACTACCGGATCAAGGCCACGCTGGACCCGTCGCGCCGGGAGCTTCGCGGGCGCGAGCGGATCCATTATGTCAACCGGAGCCCCGATGCGCTCCCCTACCTCTGGCTCTTCCTGGAGCAGAACATCTGTGCGCCCGGCAGCATCACGACGCAGCTCGACCAGCCCCCGCTGGTGTTCCTAGGCTCGACGTTCGATTTCTCCTGCAAGGGCTTCGCCGGCGGGTTGACGCTCGAGCACGTGCGCGTCGGCCTCCGGTCCCTGCCCACCACCGTGTTCGGTACGACGATGCGGGTGGACCTCCCCCGGCCACTCGCGCCCGGAATGTTCCTCGACCTCGACATCGGCTGGCGGTTCACCGTGCCGGACTACGGCGCCGGCAGAATGGGGAGGGATGGCACCCTCTACGAGCTGGGCCAGTGGTATCCCCGCATGGCGGTCTACGACGACGTCCGGGGCTGGAATCACGAGCCGTTCATCGGTGGAGGGGAGTTCTACCTTGAGTACGGCCGGTTCGACGTCGCGTTGACCGTCCCCGCCGACTACATCGTCGGGGCCACGGGGGTTCTGCTGAATCCCGAGCAGGTGCTCACGCCCGCTCAGCGGGCCCGCCTGGCGCGCGCGCGCGGGTCGGCTGCCGCGGTCGCGATCATCACGGCGGCGGAGGCGGGCCGGGCGGATCGAACCCGGCCGGTGCGCACCGGCACGCTCACTTGGCGCTTCGCCGCGGATAGCGTCCGTGACTTCGCCTTCGGCGCCGCGCCGGACTTCCGCTGGGATGCGAGCGGCTACCGGAGCACACTGGTGCACACGCTCTACCGCCCGTCGGCCCCGGAGTGGGAGGAGGCCAACCGGATGGTGCGAGACGCGGTCGAGTACTACAGCGAGCAATGGTATCCCTATCCGTACCCGCACATCACCAGCATCGAGGGCCCGATCGAGGGGATGGAGTATCCCATGATCACCTTCGATCCGCGGGCCCCGAGCCGGGAGGAACGCCAGTGGGTGCTGGCCCACGAGCTGGGCCACCAGTGGGTGCCGATGATCGTCGGCTCGAACGAACGGCTGTACCCGTGGATGGACGAGGGGTTCAACACCTTCATCGATCTGGCCAACGCGGCACGGTATTTCACCGGCACTGCCTACGGCGACAGCATCGAGGTCCATCCGCTTCACCTCTACCCCGACCACGCCATCCCGGGCCGCGAGCAGCCGCTCATCAGCCGCCCGACGGAGTCGCACGACCTGTTCTGGACCGGCTACCAGAAGCCCGCGCTGATGCTGCAGACGCTGCGGTACGAGGTGCTGGGCAAGGAGCGGTTCGACCATGCCTTCCGCCAGTATCTGCGGGCGTGGGCCTACAAGCACCCGACGCCGGCCGATTTCTTCCGGGTCATGCGGGACGCGTCCGGGATGGATCTCGATTTCTTCTGGCGGGACTGGATCTACTCGACCGCGCGGCTCGACCAGGCGGTGGATTCCACGGCCATGGTCGAGGGAGGCCAGAAAGTCTTCCTGTCGAACCGCGGCACGATGACGCTGCCCCTCGAGCTGGAACTGACCTACGACGACGGGACCACGGACCGGGTGCGGTTGCCGGTCGAGATGTGGAATCTGGGGCCGCGGTTCGCCTACCGGGTGCGGGGCGGCAAGCGGGTGACGACCGTAATCGTGGATCCGCGGGGGGCGCTCCCGGACGTGGACCGGGCCAACAACCGGCTCCCGCGCTGAGCCGCGGGTCGCGTGATCAGCCGCCCGCGCGGCGCACCAGCAGGAGATCGGTGATGTTGTCCAGGGTGAGGAGCCCGACCAGCGCCCCGCCGGCGTCCACCACGGGAAGGGCAGGGAGTCCGCTCGCCCGGAGGCGGTCGAGCGCCTCCTGAAAGCCGAGTGTCGGCGCGACCGTTGGCGCGGCCGGTGTCATCGCCTCGGCGACGGTCGAGTCGGGGCCGCCCTGTCTGAGGCCGCGAATAAGGTTGTCGCGGGTGAGGATACCCTCCGTGCGGCCGAGATTGTCTACCACTGGAAACTCCCGCTGCTCCCCGGACAGGAGCAGGTCTACCGCTTGGGCGAGGGTGGCGTGCACCGGGATCGTCCGGAATTGCGTGACCATCATCTGCGAGACCTGAAGCCCACGCCCCGCCATCCGGGTGGCGACCGCGCTGGCCTCGCTGCCGGCGCCCAGGAAGATGAAGAACGCCACCAGCATCACCAGCGGCGCCTGCTGTATTACCCCCCAGATCCCCAACGCTACCGCGAACGCTTGACCGATCGCTCCGGCGATCCGCGTCGCGCGAACCAGCCCGAGCCGGCTGGCCAGCAGCGCCCGGAGAACGCGCCCGCCGTCCAGCGGGAAGGCCGGGATCAGGTTGAAAACGAGCACCATGACGTTCACGATCATCAGGCGGACCGCAAACGGAACCTGCTCACCGAGCGGGTCGCGGAAGACGACCGTCTGGCCCGCCGCCGCGGCGGCCAAGAGCAGCAGCAGGATGATACCGATCGTCACGGCCGGCCCCGCGAGGGCGATCAGCAGCTCCTGCTTCGGCTCCTCGGGGATCCGCTCCAGCCGCGCGACGCCGCCGATCGGGAGCAGGATCACGTCGGGCGTGCGGACGCCGAAGCGCCGCGCCATGGTGATGTGCCCGAACTCGTGGAGGACGATGCAGAGGAAGAACGAGGCGAAGAAGAGGGTGTCCGTGACGGCGGCAGCCGCCCCCGCGGCCTGGTAGGCGTTGAACGCGATCCATCCGAGCAGGAGGATGAAGGTTACGTGGACCTTCACCTCCGTCCCCCCGAACCGTCCGATCGTGTACGACCACCGCATGGCGGCGCCCCCTCCCGGCCCCGGTGACTCCGGGGTATGCCGAAAGATAATCCCGGCCGGGGAGGCCGCCGTCGAGCGTGTCGCTAGCCTACCGCGCGAAGGTACGGCAGGACCCGTCGGCCGACACCGCGCGTGGGTACCGCCGCGCAGACGCTGACCGGTAGCGCTGGTGGATGCCGGATCGGATGGCGCTCCGCCCAGGCGGCCAGGGTGCGGCGGAAGATGATCTGGGCCTCGACCGAGGGCAGGTTGAAGTACCGGATGTAGTACATGGTCGCCTCGTCCGTGCTCATCTCGTCCTCGAGCAGCGCGACGGTCTCGAGCGCCATCGCCACGTGAGTAGCCGCCACCGCCTCGTCGGACAGCGAGGCCGCCATCCGGCAGTCCAGGCTGGTCTCCTCCTGACTCTGGGCCCGTCGGCGAAGGGCCTCAAGGAGCTGGTCGGGCCGGAGCTGGGTCCAGCCGCCCAGGGCGCGCGTCTCGGGCTCGGGAAAATCGAGGGCCGAGGGAGCGAGCGCGATCAGCGCACGCGCCCGCACCGTCTCCTCCATGGCGTGTGGCACGCCGACTTCGTGGAAGTAGCGGTCGAGCGCATCCTCCACTGCCATCCGGCCTCGCAGGCGGAGGACGAACTCGGTGGCCTGTGCACGATACGTATCGGCGAGCGACTCGAACGCCTTGGCGAAGAGGACCTCCAGGCGGAGACGCAGCGGGTGCGAGAACCGGCGAGCGAATATCAGGCTGGGCGCAGGCATGGTGCCCCTCTCTTCCCTTTGTGGACAATGCAGCATCTTGAACCTCGGACTACCCCGTGGAGCAGCTTCGAATAGCGCGAGGATCGTGCCCGGGGCTGGCTGCGCCGGCAGTCCGGGCCAGCATGGCAACGCGATAGAATACAATCTGTTACGGGTTGTGCGATGGGCTGCAGGTCAAGCCGGAAGTGTGGGGTGTGGCGTCGATCCTACTGGCTTGGCGCGGCCCGGGTCGAGACGGGCTCGGCCAGCACCGCCAGGGCCGCCCGGCGTCCCGAGGCGAGCGCGCCCTGTATCGATGCGGTCTCGCAGTGGTCGCCGGCCAGGAAGAGACCCGGTTCCAGGCGCGCCGACCGAGCGCCGGGGGCCACCGTTGGAGGCGTCTGGTCGGGCTGGGCCCACCGGATCCGGTATGTCGCGAGCAGCGACCAGGCGTCCACCTCGGGGCCGAACCAATCGCCGAGCTGCGCCCGGACCGCGCGGGTCAGCTCCGCGTCGCTCTCTGCCGGCATGCCGAGCACGGTGGCGCTGACCAGGGCGTGCCCCGCCGGCCCATAGCCGGCCGCGACCTCGGTCGGCACACACAGGTTGTTGACTGGGCCCCGGGCCTCGCCGTCGAGCAGCAGATAGGGGCCTCTCACTGGGGGACGCGGGGCGGCGAAGTAGAGGTTGGTGACGGATCGGAAGCCCGCCGTCGGTCGCATGCCGGTCAGCGCGGCCGCCGCATCGCCCTCCGTGGCGATGACCACCGCGCCGGCGTCGAGCCGGGTGCCGTCGTCGAGCGTCACGCGCCCGTTGGCTACCTCGGCCACGCGTGTGCGGCTGCGCACCGTGCCCGGGGGCAGGTCCGCGGCGAGCTGCTCGGCGATCGCCCCCATGCCGCGTGCCGGGAGGGCGTTGTCGCCCTCCGCCATCATGCGGATCACGAACTCCAGCATCCGGCTCGTGGTGGACAGATCGCGGCCGAGGAAGATCCCGCCGAGGAACGGCTGCAAGAACCGCTCGACCATCGCGTTGGAGAAGCCCAGCGCGGTAAGGGCCTGCATGGTCGTGGTCTCGGGGCGCTCGAACAGCTGCTCCACCGTGCCCGCACAGGCGCGCCGGCGCAGGCGGAGCATCCGCGCCTTGTCGGCCAGCGTCCCGATCGGGTTGAGGAGCGTGCCGAGCGCGTCGGCGGGGCGGCGGAACGGATCGGCAACTCGGTGGAAGCGACCGCCGTGCCGAACGATCGCTCCGGGATAGAACGGCTGGAGCCGCAGCGCGCGATAGTCGAGCTGCGCCCGGGCCTCGGGATAGGCGGTCAGCAGCACCTGGAAGCCGCGGTCGAGCAGGAATCCGTCGACCTGATCGGTGCGCACCCGGCCTCCGATGCCGTCGGATGCTTCGAGCACCTGCACCGGCCGCCCGGCCCGAACCAGGTGCCGTGCGCACGCGAGCCCGGCGAGGCCTGCACCGACGATGATGACGGGAGGAGTGGTCTCGGCCATGGGGAGGAATTATACCTGGGACCGCATTACATTTTGCGGTCGCCCTTTCCCCGGAGCCGCCCCATCGCCACCACCGTCGCGCCGCCGAGCTGGACCGTCAAGGACGCCGAGAAGCTCTACAACATGAGCGGGTGGGGGCTGGGGTATTTCCGGGTCAGTCCCGAGGGCCACGTCACCGTGCACCCCGACGCCAACCGCAAACGGGGGCTCGACCTCTACCAGTTGGCGATGGATCTGAACGCCCAGGGAGTCGGGCTGCCGCTGCTGCTCCGGTTCTCCGATATCCTGCGCTCGCGCATCCAGGCGCTCGCCTCGGAGTTCGACAACGCCATCAAGGAGTTCGGGTACTCGGGCACGTACACCACGGTGTACCCGGTGAAGGTCAACCAGCAGCGCCACGTGGTCCAGGAGATCGTCGAGTTCGGTGCGCCCCACGGGGTGGGCCTGGAGTGCGGCAGCAAACCCGAGCTCCAGGCGATCTTGGGCCTCAACGAGAGCACCAACCACCTCATCGTCTGCAACGGATACAAGGACGAGGAGTTCATGCGGCTGGCCCTCATGGGCCAGAAGCTCGGGCACACGGTGATGATCGTGCTCGAGCAGCTCACCGAGCTCGAGGTCCTGCTCAAGGTGGCCGACGAGATGGGCGTCCAGCCCACCGCCGGGGTCCGCGTCAAGCTCGCCACCGAGGGCTCGGGCCGCTGGGCCAAGAGCGGTGGCGAGCGCTCGAAGTTCGGCCTCGGCGCTGTGGAGCTCATGCGGCTGCTCGACCAGCTGGGCCGGCTCGGCCGGAAGGACATCCTCAAGCTGGTCCATTTCCATCTCGGGAGTCAGATCACCGACATCCGGTACATCAAGGCGGGGCTGGAGGAGATCGGCCGCTACTACGCCGAATTGCGTGCCATGGGTTTCGACCTCACCCACGTCGACGTGGGGGGCGGGCTCGGTGTGGACTACGACGGGAGTCGCTCCACTCGGCCGGCGAGCATGAACTATTCCATGCGGGAGTACGCCAACGACGTCGTCTACACCATCGGGACGGTCTGCCGTGCCGAGGGGCTGCCGATGCCCCACCTGATCTCGGAATCGGGACGCGCGCTCACGGCGCACCATTCGCTGCTCCTCATCAACGTCATCGACGTCGAATCCCAGATCGAGCCGGTCCCGCCCGAGCGGGAGAAGGACGCGCATCCGTTGCTGGTGGAGATGGCCGAGAACCTGGAGGGACTGACCGCCGACCGCATCGAAGAGGTCTTCCACGACGCCGTCTTCTCGAAGGAGCGGGCGCAGGAGTACTTCGCGAGCGGGGTGTTCTCTCTCCGGGAGAAGGCGAACGCCGACCAGCTCTATCTGGTCACGTTGAACGCCATCCAGCACGCCATGGGGGAGGATCGGGCGGCATTCCCGGAGATCGCTTCACACATCGAGAGCGAGCTGGTGGACCGCTACTTCTGCAACTTCTCCGTGTTTCAGTCGCTTCCCGACAACTGGGCGATCGACCAGCTCTTCCCGATCATGCCGATCCACCGGCTGCTGGAGATCCCGTCGCGCCGCGGCACGCTCCAGGATGTCACCTGCGACTCCGACGGCGTCATCGACCGGTTCACCGGCGGCCGGAAGGGCAAGCCGTCGCTCGAGCTGCACCCGCTCCGCGAGGGCGAGCCGTACATCCTCGGCATCTTTCTGACCGGCGCCTACCAGGAAATCCTGGGCGACCTGCACAACCTCTTCGGTGACACCAACGCCGTCCACGTCCGCCTGACCGACCAGGGCTACGAGATTACCGACCTGGTCCATGGCGACACGGTCACCGAGGTGCTCAATTACGTCCAGTTCCACGCCTCGGACCTGCTCGCCACCTTCCGCCGCAAGGTGAGCGCCGCCAAGGATCTGAGTCGCCAGGAAGCGAACAGCTTCATCGCGGACTTCGTGGCGGGGCTGGAGGGCTATACGTACCTCGAGGGCGACGTGCCGGTGGGCTGAGCCGGGCTCTACGCCTCCTGCGACTCGTACATGTCCTTGAGCCTGCTCACCACGGCCGGATCCGCGAGCGTCGTCGTGTCCCCCAGCGCACGGCCCTCGGCGATGTCCTTGAGCAGCCGCCGCATGATCTTGCCGCTCCGCGTCTTCGGCAGATCGGCGGAGAAGAACACGTCGTCCGGCCTGGCGATGGAACCGATCTTTTCGGCGACATGCGCCTTGAGGTCGTCCTTGAGGCTCGGCGACGCCTGGTGCCCGTCCTTGAGGGTGACGAATGCCGCAAGCGCCTGGCCCTTGAGGTCGTGCGCCCTGCCGACCACCGCGGCCTCGGCGACCGCGGGGTGCTCCACCAGCGCGCTCTCGATCTCCATCGTCCCGATACGGTGCCCCGCCACGTTGAGCACGTCGTCCACCCGCCCGAGAATCCACCAGTAGCGTTCCTCGTCCAGCTTGGCGCCGTCACCCGCGAAGTAGCGGCCCGGGAAGCGGGACCAGTAGGTCTCCTGGTACCGCTCGTCGTCGCCGTAGATCGTGCGTAGCATGCCCGGCCACGGCGCCGCCAGCGTCAGGAACCCGCCGCCGGTGGGGATCACCTTGCCGGTCGTGTCCACCAGCTCGGCCACGACGCCCGGGAACGGCTGGGTGGCGGAGCCCGGCTTGGTGGTGGTGACGCCGGGCAGCGGGGTGATCATGATGCCCCCGGTCTCCGTCTGCCACCAGGTGTCCACGATCGGGCAGCGCCCGCCGCCGATGTGGTTGTGGTACCAGACCCATGCCTCGGGATTGATCGGCTCGCCGACGGTGCCGAGCAGCCGGAGGGTGGAGAGGTCGTGGCGTGACGGGTGTTCCGTGCCCCACTTCATGAAGGCGCGGATGGCGGTCGGCGCGGTGTACAGGATGGTGACCCCGTAGTTCTCCACCAGCGCCCAGAACCGGTCGCGCTCCGGCCAGTCCGGCGCCCCCTCGTACATCAGGACCGTGGCCCCATTGGCGAGTGGGCCGTAGACCACATAGGAGTGGCCCGTCACCCAGCCGACGTCCGCCGTGCACCAGAAGACGTCGGTCGGCTTGAGGTCGAAGACGTACCTGGTGGTGGCGGCCACCTGGGTGAGATAGCCGCCGGTGGAGTGCACGATCCCCTTCGGCTTCCCCGTGGTCCCGGAGGTATAGAGGATGAAGAGCAGGTCCTCGGCGTCCATCGGTTCGGGGTCGCAGTCGCTGGAAACGCCGTCGAGGAGCCGGTGCCACCAGTGGTCGCGCCCCTCCTGCATGGAGGCGAATGCCTCGTCGCCCTCTCCGCCCGCCCGCCGCCGCACGACGATACAGTGCTCGATCGACGGCGCCTCGGCCATCGCGTGGTCGGCCATCCGCTTGAGCGGGACCACCTGGCCGCGGCGGTATCCGCCATCCGCGGTGATCAGCACCTTGGCCCGCGCGTCGTTGACCCGGTCGCGCACCGATTCGGCCGAGAACCCGCCGAAGATGACCGAGTGGATTGCGCCGATACGCGCGCAGGCCAGCATGGCGATCGCCGCCTCCGGGATCATCGGAAGGTAGATCGCGACCCGGTCCCCCTTCTGGACGCCGAGCTTCTTCAGCGCGTTGGCGGCGCGCCGCACTTCGCGCGCGAGGTCCCAGTAGGTGAGGACCCGACGGTCGCCGGGCTCGCCCTCCCAGATGATCGCCGCCTTGTTGCGGATCGGCCCCGCCAGGTGCCGGTCGAGACAGTTGGCCGAAACGTTGAGCTTGCCCCCGACGAACCACTTGGCATGGGGCAGCTTCCACTCGAGCACGCGGTCCCAGGGTCGCATCCAGTCGAGCGCGCCGGCCTGCTCGGCCCAGAAGCCCTCGCGGTCGCGCGCGGCCGCCTCGTACAGGGCCTTCGTGCCGTTCGCGTCGGCGGCGAAGCCGTGCGGCGGCGGGAATCGCCGCTGCTCGGACAGCAGCGTGTCGAGTTGGTCGGTCATCGGGCCTCAGCGCTTGTCGATCGAGACGAACGGCCGTTCGTCGTGGCCGGTGAAGATCTGGCGGGGCCGGGCGATCTTCTGGTCCTTGTCGAGCAGCATCTCCTCCCACTGGGCGAGCCACCCCGGCATGCGTCCCAGCGCGAACAGGACCGTGAAGTATTCGGTCGGGTAGCCCATCGCCTGGTAGATCAGCCCGGAATAGAAGTCCACGTTCGGGTAGAGCTTCCGCTTGATGAAGTACTCGTCCTCCAGCGCGATTCGCTCCAGCTCGAGCGCGATCTCGAGCTTGGGGTTGAGCCCGGTCTGCCCGAACACTTCGTCGGCCACCTTCTTGATGAGCTTGGCGCGCGGGTCGTACGACTTGTACACCCGGTGCCCAAACCCCATCAGTCGGCCCCGGCCCGCCTTCACCTCCTCGATGAACCGCGGGATGTTCTTCTTGTCGGCGATCTCGTCGAGCATGAGCAGCACCGCTTCGTTGGCGCCGCCGTGGAGCGGACCGTAGAGCGCGGCGATGCCCGCACTGATGGCGGAGAACGGGTCCACGTGCGACGAGCCCACCGCGCGCACCGCGCTGGTGGAGCAGTTCTGCTCGTGGTCGGCGTGCAGGATCAGCAGGATCTCGAGCGCGCGCTGCAGCACCTTGTTCGGCTTGTGCCGCCCGCCGATGCTGAACGTCATGTTGACGAAGTTGCCGATGTAGTCGAGATCGTTGTCCGGGAAGACGAACGGCAGCCCGCGCGAGTGGCGGAACGCGAACGCGGCGATGGTGGGCGCCTTGGCCAGCAACCGCACACGCTGCAGGAAGCGGTTGGCCGGCTCGTGGATGTCCTTGGCGTCGGGATAGAACGTCGACAACGCGCCGACCACCCCGAGCAGCATGCCCATGGGGTGCGCGTTGTAGCGGAACCCCTCGAGGAACTTGATGATGTTGGTGTGGACGTACGTGTGGTACTTGACGATCTCTGTCCACCGGTCCAGCTGGGCCCTCGTCGGGAGCTCTCCCTCGCACAGCAAGTAGGCCACTTCCAGGAAGGTGGACCGCTCGGCCAGCTCCTCGATGGGGTAGCCGCGGTAGCGGAGGATGCCCCGGTCGCCGTCGATGAAGGTGATGGCGCTCCGGCAGGCGGCGGTGTTCATGAAGGCGGGATCGTACGTCATGAGCCCGAAGTCGTCGTCGGTGACCTTGACCTGCCGGAGATCCGTGGCCTTGATGGTGCCGTCCTGGACGGGCACCTCGTAGCTGCGGCCGGTGCGGTTGTCAGTGATAGTGAGGGTGTCTTTGGCCACGAGCCTGCTCCTCCGTGGGTCGCACGACGGGAAGGGTGTGTAACGGGCTTCCGAGTATAACTTGAGCCGGGTCGGGTCCGCCACCCGAGAGGATCACTGGAGGAGCCCGCTGTCGAAGCCTGCGCCGAGCCTCGCCTTCCGTGCCGCCGGAAGTCCGCGACGGCGCGCGGTCGATCCCGGCCTCGTGGACCGCCCAGCTCGACGGCGACATCCTGGGAGCCCTGGCCGCGCGCCTCGTCCGAGTCGACCCCGCCGCGGCGTGGCGCGAGCATCCCCCTGGACGCCATGAAGGGGGCATGACCTGAATCATGCCCCCTTCGCTTGGCTCAGGGTGACTCCGGCCCGGGGGCCGGTCTCACGACTGTTTCGGCAGCGTCACCGTGCAGGTCGTATCGAACCCGCCGCGAGTATTGTAGATCGTCGTTACGGTCAGCCGCCGGGGCCGCAGCGCGCTGAACAGATCCTCGGCGACCTTGGCCGTCGCGTGCTCCTGGAAGATCCCGACGCTTCGATAGCTCGTGACGTAGTACTTGAGGCTCTTGAGCTCGATGCAGCGGTCGCCCGGCACGTAGGCGATTCGCAGCGTCGCGAAGTCCGGCAGTCCGCTGTACGGGCATACCGGACTGAACTCTCGGGTCTCGGCCACGATCTCCTGCTCGGGGCCGGCGTACTCGAACGTCTCCAGGACGGCCACGTCGACCGCCTCCGGGCCCGTGAAGGGGATCGTCCTGCCTTCCGCAATCGCCATCTGCCGCTCTCGTTGATGTTGGACTGAAAGATGGCGGGCGTTACGGGTGGTCCGCCAGTCTCGCCAACCCCTGCTCCAGCCAGGTGTGCTCGTTGCGGAGCACCTGCTGGGCCACCGCGTAGGCGGCCACGTCGTCGTTGTCGAACACGGCGGCGAACCGATCCTCCACCCGGCGGCGCGCTTGACGGCTGAACAGGTCGGCCAGTTTCACCGGGCCGCGATTCGCCGGGTCCTTCGTCACCATGGCCTGCGCCCGGCTGCACGCCGCGGTGATGGCCAGCAGCTCGGCGCCGATCTCGACCAGCCGTCCGAGCACGGCCTGCCGCTTCTCCAACTTCGGTCCGAAGCGGACCATGCAATGAAACAGGGTGCGGGCGAGCTTGCGACCGGCCCGGTCCACGAACCGCAGGTGGGTCGCGAGCGGGCCGAACTCCCCGTAGCCGAACCGCCCGCGGACACCGAACCAGAGGCGCGGGTACCAGCTGGCGTAGAAGAAGACGGACCGCCCGAGCGCGGAAAGCTTCTGCCCCGGCGTGGTCTTGGGATCGATGAGCGCGCCGGCGATCTTGAGGTGGGTGTCCACCGCCTCGCGCGCGATGAAGAGCCGCATGATCTCGCTCGATCCCTCGAAGATCAGGTTGATGCGGAAGTCGCGCATCATCCGCTCGACCGGATCGGGGCGCTCGCCGCGGCTCCGGAGGCTGTCGGCGGTCTCGTACCCGCGGCCGCCCTTGATCTGCAGCGTGTCGTCCACGATGCGCCAGGCGGTCTCCGTGTTCCACATCTTGGCCATGGCGGCCTCGAGCCGGATGTCCGTCGTGCCGCGATCGGCCATCAGCGAGGCGAGGTCCGCCACCGCCTCCATCGCGAAGATCTCCGCCGTCATCCGGCCGATCTTCTGCGCGATGGCGTCATGCTTTCCGATCGGCTGACCCCACTGCACCCGCTCGGCTGCCCAGCGCCGCACGATCTCCAGCGCGCGCTTGGCCCCCGCCACCGCCGAAGCCGGGAGCGTGAGGCGGCCGGTGTTGAGCGTCACCAGCGCGAGCTTGAGCCCCTTGCCCTCGCCCCAGAGCACATTCTCGACCGGCACCTTGACGTTGGTGAAGCGGATGACGCCGTTCTCGATCGCCTTGAGTCCCATGAAGTGGAGCCGGTGGGTTACCTCGACGCCGGGCCAGTCGGTCTCCACGATGAACGCGGTGATCTTCTTGGGTCCGGTACGCGCCATCACCACCATCAGCTCGGCGACGGTGCCGTTGGTGCACCACAGTTTCTCGCCGTTCAGGACGTAGTGCGTCCCATCCTCCGACAACACAGCGGTGGTGCTCATGGCGGCGGGGTCGCTGCCGACGTTCGACTCGGTCAGGGCGAACGCGCTGATGGCGCCCTTGGCAAGGCGCGGGAGGTAGCGCCGCTTCTGTTCCGATGTGCCGAACAGCTTGAGCGGCTGCGGCACTCCGATCGACTGCGCCGCGGAGAGCAGTGCCGTCAAGTTGCCATCCACGCTGGTCACCAGGCCGATGGCGTGCGTGTAGCCGGTCTGGCTGAGTCCCAGGCCACCATACTCCTGCGGGATCTTGATGCCGAAGGCGCCGATCTCGCGGAGCCCCTGGACTACGTCGGCGGGAATCTGTCCTTCACGGTCGATCCGGTCGCTGTCCACCCGCTCCACCAGGAAGCGCTCGAGCCGCTCCATGAACGGCCGGGCGCGCTCGACGTCTGCGGGATCCCTCGCGGGGAATGGGTGCACCAGGTCGAGCCGGAAGGAGCCTTCGAACAGCTCTCGGACGAAGCTGGGTGCCTGCCAGTCCTTCTCGCGTGCCGCTTCGGCAACCTCGCGCGCTTCCTGCTCGGTGGCGAGGTCGGTGCGCGGCGGCTTGACGGGGGGTGTGAGGAGGTCAGTCATGGCTGTCGGTCTCGGCGAGGGTAGCGGACGCGGGTGCGGTGAGCCCACGAAGTCCGTAAAGCACCAGCTGCACGACGTGACGCTTCCGGCGCTCAAGGTCGTCGGCGCCGCTGAACTCGACGCCGACCGCCGGGGCGACCGTGCGGGCATGGATCAGGGGGAACCAGCAGAGCGAGATGATGCTGAGCAGGAGCTGCGCCGCGTCGTCCGACTCGGCGTCGTCGAGGCCGAGCTCGGCGCTGATGGCCGCGAGCGCCTCCTGGCCGGCCGAGAGGTGGCTATCGCCCTCCAACTGCACGGCGCCGCTCAGCGCCTGGCGCTCGATCAGTCGGACGAAGTTCGGGCGAGCGGCGAGGAAGTCGAAATAGTCCGATACCGCCCCGGCGAGGATAGCCTCGGGGGCCTGACTGCTCGCCAGCGCCCGTGCCCGTCCCGCGCGGACGGCCTCCCGGACCTCGCTGAATGCCCGGTCGAGCACCGCCTGGTGCAGTTCGGCCTTGCTACCGAAGAAGTAGCCGGGGGTGCCACGGCTAACCCCAGCCGCAGCACCGACTTCGTTGAGGCTGGTGGCATCGTAGCCGCGCTCGGCGAAGAGCCGCTCGGCGGCGTCGAGGATGGCTGCCCGGGAGCGGGCGGGGTTGCGTTCCTTCTCGGCCTGTTTGGGCATGCGGTGACTCCTGGCATCATGGCTTGCTTGCTGTTCAGCAAGTTATGGTCCTGCCCGAGGCTTGGCAAGAGGGAGGCGCCTACCCGAGTCACCCTGAACGAAGTGAAGGGGACATGATTCGGCTCATGTCCCCTTCGCTGCGCACAGGGTGACCCGGGGCCGCAGTCGTCGGCCTACGCGCTGCGCCGTGCCAGTACCCGCGCGACCTCGCTGTGCGCCGACCGCAGGTATGCCTCCCGCGCCGCAGCCACCAGGGCCTCGGCCCCCTTGGGCGCCACCTTGCGGAACAGCGGGACGAATTGTTCCCACTGCACCAGAATCCGTCGGGCACGGGGGCTCGCGGTCTGCTCCTCGTGCTCACGGATGAGCCGCTGGAGCAGAGCCAGGTCCGCATCGTCCAGGGGCGCCAGCTCCACCATGTCCGGGTTGACCCGGTTCTCGAAGGTCCCGGCCTCGTCGATTACGTAGGCCACGCCGTTCGACATACCCGCGCCGAAGTTGCGGCCGGCTCGGCCGAGCACCACCACGATTCCGCCGGTCATGTACTCACAGCAGTGGTTGCCGGCACCCTCGATGACGGCGATCGCGCCCGAGTTCCGCACCGCGAACCGGTCGCCCGCCTGGCCGGCGGCGAACAGCTTGCCGGCAGTGGCGCCGTAGAGGATCGTGTTGCCGATGATCAGGTGCTGATGGGACACGTCGGCGTATGCCGCCCGGCGGAACGGCCGGATGATGAGCTCGCCGCCGCTCAGGCCCTTCCCTACGTAGTCGTTCGCCTCGCCCTCGAGCTCGAGGTGCATGCCTCGGCAAGTGAACGCCCCGAAGCTCTGGCCCGCGCTGCCGGTGAACCGCAGCCGAACCGAGCCGGCGGCAAGCCCGGCGTCGCCGTGACGCTCGGCGATGGCTCCCGCCACGCGGGCGCCGACCGCCAGATGATGGTTATAGATCGGGTAGTTACCCGAGAACGGCAGCCCGCTCTCCAGGTACGGCTCGAGATCGGTCAGGATCTCGGCGTCCAGCGACACGACACCCGGTCGGTCGTTGCGTGCTACGGTGCGCCGCAACGCGGGGGCAGGCTTGCCGGCGGCCTCGTCGGTGACCATCGGCGCCAGCAGCATCGACAGATCCAGCATCTGGGCGCGGGGGACGTCGGGCCGCTCGACTCGCTGCAGGAACTCGTTCCGGCCGATGATCTCGTCCAGGCTCCGTGCCCCCATGCCCGCGAGAATCTGGCGGACCTCCTCGGCGAGCAGAGTGAAGTAGGTGATGACCTGCTCCGCCGTGCCCTTGAACTTGGCGCGCAAATCCTCACGCTGGGTGGCGATGCCGGTCGGGCACGTGTTGAGATGGCACTGCCGGGCCATGGCACAGCCCATCGCCACGAGCGGCGCAGTGCCGAAGCCGTACGTCTCGGCCCCGAGCAGCGCCGCGATCACGACGTCACGCCCGGTCTTGAGCCCGCCGTCGGTGCGGACCTCGATCCGGTGGCGGAGCCCGTTCCGCACCAGCGTGGCCTGCGCCTCTGCCAGGCCCAGCTCCCACGGCGAGCCCGCGTGCTTGATGGACGACAGCGGTGACGCGCCGGTCCCGCCGTTGTGCCCCGCGATCAGCACATAATCGGCGTACGCCTTGGCCACTCCCGCCGCGACCGTGCCCACGCCGGTCTCGGAGACTAGCTTGACGCCCACCCGGGCCCGCGGGTTCACGGTCTTGAGGTCGTGGATGAGCTGCGCCAGGTCCTCGATCGAGTAGATGTCGTGGTGCGGCGGTGGGGAAATCAGTGACACGCCGGGCACGGAGTGCCGCAGCCGGGCGATGAGCTCGGTGACCTTGTGGGCGGGGAGCTGGCCGCCCTCACCGGGCTTCGCGCCCTGCACGATCTTGATCTCGAGCTCCTCGGCCCGCGTCAAGTACTCGGTGGTCACGCCGAACCGGGCGCTCGCCACCTGCTTGATGCGGTTGTCGGCGCGGTCGCCGTTGGAGAAGCCGTGGTAGTTGTGCGGGTCCTCGCCGCCCTCGCCCGAGTTGGAGCGGGCACCCATCCGGTTCATCGCGATCGAGAGCGTCGCGTGCGCCTCTGGCGAGAGCGCACCGAGCGACATCGCCGAGGAGATGAATCGTTGGCGGATCAACTCCGCCGGTTCGACCTCCTCGAGCGGCACCGGCGTGCCCGGGCGCACCGCCAGGAGGTCCCGCGGTCCCGCCGGCCGCCGGCCGTTGTTCTTGGCGAGGAAGCCGGCGTAGGCGTCCGACCCGTTGGCCTTGATCGCCTGCTGCAAGGCGACGACGACCGGCGGAGCCCACCCGTGGTCCTCGCCGTCCTTCCGGAAGCGCACCCGTCCGTGGTCGGGCAGGGACACCGGTGCCGCCGCTTCGGCGGGATACGCGGCGCGGTGGCGCGCGAGCACGTCCTCCGCGATCTCCTCGAACCCGATCCCACCGATCGGCGAAGCGGTGCCGGCGA
>DAIPLK010000038.1:0-4590 GCA_036769285.1 Gemmatimonadales bacterium
GCGCTCACCTCGTACAGCGATTCGGGCCAGACGCAGTACGGCAACATCTACATGCGCGGCGCGCTCACGGCTGGACTGCTCGACATCCGCCTGCTCGAGCTCTCCGGGGGCGAGCGCGGGCTGCAGGACCTCATCCGCGAGCTGACTCACCGATATGGGAAGCGGCGGGCCTTCCCCGACTCGACCTTCGTGGACACGCTGGTGGTGATGACCTACCCCGAGATCCGGGACTTCTTCGATCGTTACGTCTGGGATTCCCAGCACCTGCCGGTGAAGGAGTACTACGCCAAGCTCGGCATCACGCTGGTCGAAGACGAGCAGGGCCAGCCGGTCCGGTTCGACATCGACCCCAATCCGACCGACGAGCAGCGGCTCCTGCGCGAGGCGTGGCTCGGGCGCAGGCCGCGGGGCGCGACCTGAGCGGTCAGGAGTAGTAGCGGCGCAGGTGGGCCGCGACGCCGTCTAGATCCGGAAACAGCCGCCGCTCGTCCACGCTCACGAGATCCAGCTGGTCCCGGACCCGGCCAGCCTCGCTCGCGGGAATGATGATCTTGGTGAGCGCGCCGCCGAGCCCGTGCCGCTCGAGGAAACGGTCGAATGGCTGGCGCTTGTCGGAGCAGAGCGTGAACGCCGCCGATTGCGCGACGATCCGCGCATCCAGCGAGGGCGGTTCGAGCATGCAGGCGAACGGGCGGGCGTCGTCCGGCATCGCGAAGAGGGTGGACGGCGTGAACGGCCGATCGGTCCCGAAGATCCCCTCCAGATCCTGGATCAATAACGCCAGGTCGGGAAACTGGAAGAAGCGATGGACGGCCTTCCAGTCGAGCCGCCAGACGGCGCGGTCGGTCGTCACCGCGACATCCACGGTCGCGAAATGGGCGGCCACGAGCGGTGAGTAGGTCCAGTCGAGCAGGCGCGTCGGGAGCCCGTGGTGCTGCGCGGCCACCAGCACCTCCCAGTCGTTCACCGGCGGGCTGCTGAAGTAGGGGCGCGAGTAGCGGATGAAGCTGCGGAGGATGTACTCCTCCAGGTCCGCCTTGGTGTGCGGGTTGGAGGCCCCGCCCAGCGTGTCGAGGCTGGTGAACAGCGGCCAGGCGGCGTCCGCGGCGCCTCGGTAGACGCCGGTGCTCCGCCGCCGGCCCGTGGCGGGGTCCGGTTCGGTGGGGGTGGTCTGGGCGATCAGATCGCCCAGCGAGTGGACGACGACCTCGCGTATCGACACGAATGGATATGAAGTGCCGCCGGCAGGATCGCGCAAGGCCGGGGGCCCCGGTCATCTTTCGCGCATGCCGCCTATCGATCTCCCGGCGCTCGCGGACCGTCTCCCGCCTCGCCCCCTCACCCGATTCGCGCCGAGTCCGACCGGGTACCTCCATCTCGGCCACGTCGCCAACGCCGTGTGGGTCTGGGGCCTCGCGCGCGCGGTGGGCGGCCGGGTGCTGCTTCGGGTCGAGGACCACGACCGGGGGCGGTGCCGGCCCGCGTACGAGGCCGCGCTGCTCGAGGATCTCGAGTGGCTGGGGCTGGTGCCCGACGTCGGTACGCCGGCGGAGCTCCGGACGGGCCCGTCCGCATATCGCCAGAGCGATGCGGGCGCGAGCTACGCCGCCGCGCTCGAGCAGCTCCGCGGCCGGGGCCACGTCTTCGCCTGCGACTGCTCCCGGAGGGACCTTGCCCGGACCGAAGCCGACGTGTTCAGCCGGGAGACCCGCTACGGGGGGCGGTGCCGGGAGCGCGGTCTGGCCGCGGAGCCCGGTCGCGGCCTCCGCCTCCGAGTCGATCCCGGCGTGGAGCAGTTCGTGGATGCCCGGCTGGGGCCGCAACGCCAGGAGCCGTCCGCCCAGTGCGGCGACCTGCTGCTGCGGGACCGGCTGGGGCAGTGGACCTACCAGTTCACGGCGGTCGTGGATGATGTCCGACACGGGGTGGATCTGGTCGTGCGAGGGGAAGATCTGCTCGACTCGACCGGCCGGCAGCTCCTGCTGGGCCGGCTGCTCGGGCGGGCGGCACTCCCCGTCTACCTGCATCATCCGTTGATCCGGAAGCCGAGCGGGGAGAAGCTCAGCAAGTCGAGCGGGGACAGCGGCATTCGCGAGCTTCGCGCTGCGGGCGTAGACCCAGCCGAGGTCCTGGGGCGGGCCGCGCAGGCTACCGGGCTTCAACCGGGTTTCGAGCCCGTTGCTCCGCACGATCTGGCCAAGCTGTTCGGGGGGCGCTAACATCCCGATCCTCCACCACAGAGGCACCGAGGCTCATCCGATGAGACGATTCTCCAACGCTTTCTCCACCCTCCTGAGGGCCGTGTGTGCCTCGGTCGTGATCGCGGGGGCCGCGGTTCGCGCCGAGGCCCAGCGCCTGCCGCGTGTCATCGTCCGGACCGACCTCGGCGACATCGAGCTGGAGGTGGACAGCGTCCGCGCCCCGATCACGTCGGCCAACTTCCTTCGCTACGTGGACCTGGGCTTCTACCGCTTCGGGCGTTTCCACCGCACGGTGCGGGAGAACAACCAGGCCGACAGCAAGGTGAAGATCGCGGTGGTGCAGGCGGGGCTCGACTCGCTCCGGGTGAAGGACTTCCCGCCCATCAAGCTGGAGCGCACCAGCCTTACCAAGTTGTCGCACAAGGACGGCACGATCTCGATGGCGCGGGACGGGCCCGACACCGCGACGTCGGACTTCTTCATCTGTGTGGGAGACCAGCCGGCGCTCGACTACGGGGGCAAGCGACAACCGGACGGGCAGGGGTTCGCGGCGTTCGGGCGGGTGGTGCTGGGGATGGACGTGGTGCGGAAGATCCACACGGCGCATGCGAACGGGCAGAAGCTGGAGCCACCGGTGCGGATCATCGGCATCGTGAGGAAGCCGGCCTGAAATGCCATCGGCGTCACCATGAACAATGCGAAGGGGGCATTCAGGTCATGCCCCCTTCGCGGAGCCTGCCCTGAGCGAAGCGAAGGGCTCAGGGTGACTCGTTTCCTACCGCTCCGTCTTCCCCGTCAGGATTCCCTCCCGCACCCGCGCGGCCTTGGCCGGCGCGCCGGGGTCGACTTCCAGCCGGTTCTCCACCCGCGATTCTAACCGGATCTTGCCGTTGAGCGTGACCGTCTGCCCGTCCCGCCGCACCTGAATCGGCAGCGGCTGGCCCTCCTCGGCATTCCCGAACCGCGCCCGGAACCTCGGGCCGAAATCGGGGTCGGAGATCGCGATGTCGCCGAGCGCGAGGAGCACGTCACCCGTCCTCACGCCGGCTTCCTCGGCGGAACTACCGGGCATCAGCTGGGTCACCAGGATGCCGCCCGCCGAGTCCTGCGCCGTGGCGATGCCGAGCCGCGGCTCGCGGATGGTATCCGCGGTCATGCGGAGGCCGGCGAGCGGCAGGATCTCCGCCCAGGGATACGGCTCCCGGCCGTCCACGTATTTCGCGGCAAAGCCGCTGAAGCTCTTCCCCCCGGCGGCCTTCGAGACCACGCGCCACCAGTCCGTTCCGGTGAAGCCGCGACCCGCCTTGTAGGTGGTGCGGTAGAGCTCCCGCATCACGTCGTCCAGGGACCGCCGGTTGTCGCTCGCGTCGCGGATCAGGATGTCGAGCATGAAGCCGGCCAGCGAGCCCTTCTGGTAATAGATGTACTTGCTGCCGTCGGTCGGGGAGATCCAGGTCGAGAGCGATGCGTCCTCGAGCGCGGTCGGGGCTGTCTCCGCCACCGTGGCGATCTTGCCGCCGGTCACGGCCAGGAACTGCTCGGTGGTGATGATGCCCGCGCGCACGATGGCGAGATCCGCGTAGTAGTCGGTGATCCCCTCGCTCACCCACAGCCAGACGGTGGGCTCCATCCGGTCGTACCGGTACGGAACCATGTCCGCCGGTCGCAGCCGCTTCACGTTCCAGGCGTGGAAGATCTCGTGCGCGGTGATCGACGCCAGGATCGGGCTCCCGATGAACCCGGAGCTGTAGATGCCGACGTGGGAGTTGGCGTGCTCGAGCGCGCTGCCGCCGCCGAACGCCGAGTCGAAGATCATCATGATGGTGTAGTGCGGCCACGGCGTCTCCTGGAACACCTCGGCCTCCGCCGGGATCATCTTGCCGATCTCGTCCCACACCTGGCTCCGCGCCGGCCCGGTGAGCGCCCCGGCCGGATACGTGGCGAGCCGGGTCCACACCCCGGCGACCTGGGTGCTGTCGTAGTCCATCCGGCCGACGAAGAACGGTTTGTCCACCAGGTCGTGATAGTTGCCCTCGCGGTAGCTGCCGGCCTGCCGCGGCACGGCCTGCATGCCGGTGGCCACCAGCCACGAGGGTTCCGTCTTGACCGTCACGCTCGCCGGGAAGCTGGTGCCCCGGCCCTCCGGGTAGGGGAGGACGTTCGTGCCGTTGAACAGCGCGAAGTCGGGCCGGGCCCACGCCATCGCGTTGTCGAGGGTGTCGGCCAGGTAGTCGAACCGCACCGTGACCGATCTGGCGCCGGCCGGGTTCACTCGCCAGGTATCGTAGTCCAGCTTGTCCCAGGTCAGCGCCTTCTCACCGGCCATCGGCGTGAAGTTCGAGACCCAGCGGGCAAAGAAGCTGAGCTCGTAGGCGCCGGGCGTCCACGC
>DAIPLK010000038.1:4690-21093 GCA_036769285.1 Gemmatimonadales bacterium
CTCCCCCTCCCAGCGGGCCATCACCGCGGTCGCGAGGCAGTTGCCGACGAGGTTCACCATCGTGCGCGCCATGTCCATCAGCTCGTCCACGCCGAGGATGACCGCCACGCCCTCGAGCGGGAGCCCGAACGCGGTGAGCGTGCCCGAGAGCACCACCAGGGACGCGCGGGGGACGGCGGCGATGCCTTTGCTGGTGATGAGGAGCGTCAGCATCATGAACAGCTGCTGCCCCACGGTGAGCTCCACGCCGGCCGCCTGCGCCACGAAGATCGACGCCACGCCCAGGTAGAGCGTCGAGCCGTCGAGATTGAAGGAGTAGCCGGTGGGCATGACGAACGCGACGATGCGCCGTGGGACGCCGAACTCGGTCATGCGCTGCATGGCCAGCGGGAGCGCGGCGTCCGAGGAGGTGGTGGTGAAGGCGATGATCGCCGGGTCCTTGACCGCCCGCACGAAACGGCGGAGCGGGATCCGGGCGAGCCACGCGGCCGGCACCAGGGCGACGAGCGCGAACACGATGAGGGCGCCGTACAGCGTCGCCACCAGGAGGCCCAGGTTCTTGAGCACCTGGATCCCGCTATGGCTCACGGTGACCGCCATGGCTGCCCCGATGCCGATCGGCGCAAACCGCATGACGATTCCCACGAACTTGAACATCACCTCCGCCAGCCCCTCGGCGAATCCGAGCATCGCCTCCTTGGGCCGCCCGCGCACCTGGGTCAGCGCGATCGCGAAGAGCGCAGCCCAGAACACCACCTGGAGCACCTCGTTATCGGCCGCCGCTTCGAAGAAGCTCCTGGGCACGATATGCTCGAGGAATCCGCCGAAGGTCGTGGGTGCGGGCGTGGGGATGGCGGCGTTGGGGTCGGGCGCCGGGAGGATCACGCCGACGCCGGGACGCGTGAGGTTGACGGCGATGAGGCCGATGGCGAGCGCCACCGTCGTCATCAGCCAGAAGTAGCCGATCGACTTGACCGCCAGCCGGCCAATGCGCTTGAGGTCGTCGCCGTGGCCGGCGATGCCGACCACCAGCGTGCCGAAGATGATCGGGACGATGACCGACTTGATCATCCGGAGGAAGACGGTGGAGAGCGGCTTGAGCGTGGCCGCGAACTCCGGGGCCAGCCATCCGATCAGGATGCCGGTCCCCATCCCGATGAAGATCCACCAGGTGAGCGAGAGATTCCTGAGGAAGCGCAACATCTCAGCGGCCGACCAGCGCCCCGGCCTTGGCCTCGATTCCCGCGAGGAGCGAGACGTGCGAGGCCGCGAACTTGGCCACGCCATCCGCCTCGAGCTCCCGGGTGATCGCGGCGAGCTCGATCCCGAGATCCGCCAGCGCCTTGAGCTGCGCGGGCGCCGCGGCCACCCCCTCATTGATGCGCACCGCCGGCCGGCCGTGGTCGCGGTAGGCGGCGAACGTCTCCGGCGGCATCGTGTTCACCGTCCGCGGCGCGACGAGCGCCTCGACGTAGTGCACATCGGGGTACCGCGGGTCCTTGGTGCTCGTGGACGCCCAGAGCGGCCGTTGCGGGCGGGCGCCGGCCTTGGCCAGCCGGTCCCAGCGCGGTGTGCCGAGCGACCACTCGAACAGCCGATACGCCGCGCAGGCGTTCGCGATGGCGATTCGGCCGCGCAGCCGCTGGGGATCGCCCAGGCGGTCGAGCAGCGGGTCCACCTTTCCGTCCACCCGGCTCACGAAGAAGCTGGCTACCGAGGTGATCGGCCGGAGCGGCAGTCCGGCCTCGAGCCGGCGGCCGAGTCCCTCGAGATACGCCTCGATCACTTCGGCGTACCGCTCGACCGAGAACAGCAAGGTGACGTTGACGCTGATGCCGGCCGAGATGCAGTGAGTGATCGCCGGCAGCCCCTCGGCGGTGCCGGGGATCTTGATCATCGCGTTCGGCCGGTCGAGCGAGCGCCACAGCCGTTCGGCCTCGTGGATCGTGGCAGTGGTATCGTGCGCCAGGGTTGGAGAGACCTCGAGCGAGACGAGACCGTCGCCACCGCCGGTGGCCAGGTACACGGGACCGAAGGCGTCGCAGGCCGCCTGCACGTCCGCCACGGCGAGGTGCTCGAAGATCTCCTGCGCGCTGCGGCCGGCGTCGGTGAGCGCCCGGATCTCGTGGTCGTAGAGCCGGCTGCCGGCGATCGCCTTCTCGAAGATCGTCGGGTTCGATGTCATGCCCCGCAGCCCGTCCTCGGCGATGAGCCGGCCGAGCTCGCCCGTCGTCACCAGATCGCGGGTGATGTAGTCGTACCAGGGGCTCTGGCCCAGCTCGCCAAGCCGCACCAGCGGATTCACGCTCATGAAGTTCCCTCGCTGCGACCCGGGGCATGCCTCTGGGCCAGAAGCTGGCGGACGACGGCGGCCGCCCGCTCGGGGGTGAACCTGAATTCCGCGAACAGCCGGTCACCCGGTGCGGAGGCGCCGAAACTTTGCATGGCCAGGATTGCTCCCTCCGTGGTGACCCACCGCTCCCAGCCGAGCCCGGACGCGGCCTCGATGCCCAGCCGCACACGCAGGCCGGGAGGCAGGACCTCGTTCCGGTAGCTCTCGGGCTGGGCCGCGAACAGCTCCCAGGACGGCATCGAGACCACCCGCACCCGCACCCGGTCGGCCTGGAGCAGCCTGGCGGCGGCGAGGGCCACGTGCACCTCGGAGCCGGTGGCGATGAGAATCGCCTGCGGCGTGCCGCCCGGCGGATCCACCACCACGTAGGCGCCCCGCGCGACCGCGGGGGGACCCAGGGCACCGCGGTCGAGCACCGGCAGCTTCTGCCGGGTGAGGACCAGCATCGTCGGGCCGTCGGTGCGGGCGATCGCCGTTCGCCACGCCTCGATCGTCTCGGTGCCGTCGGCCGGCCGCAGCACGACCAGGTTCGGGATGGCGCGCAGCATCGCCAGGTGCTCGATGGGCTGGTGCGTGGGGCCGTCCTCGCCGACGCCGATCGAATCGTGCGTGCCGATGAAGATGACCGGCAGCCGCATGATCGCCGCCAGCCGGATGGCCGGCTTCATGTAGTCGGCGAAGACCAGGAACGTGCTGCCGAATCCCCGGAGCCCGCCATGCGCGGCGATGCCGTTCAGGCACGCGGCCATCCCGTGCTCGCGGACCCCCCAGTGGAAGGTCCGGCCGGTGGTCGTCGGGCCGAAGGTGCCGCCTTCCGCCAGCGTGGTCCCAGTGCTGCCGCCGAGGTCGGCCGAGCCGCCGATCAGGTTCGGCAGCGCGGCGGCGAGCGCCTGAAGCGCGAGGCCGGATGCCTGGCGGGTGGCCAGCGGGCCGCGCTCGGGCGTGAGCACGGGGAGCGCGCGGTCCCACCCCTCGGGCAGGTCGCCCGAGAGCCACTGCTGCAGCTCCCGGGCAGCCTCCGGCTCGTCGGCAGCGTACCGGGCCAGGCCCCCCCGCCACTCGGCCTCGAGCGCCGCCCCGCGGACGGTGACCTCGCGCCAGTGGTCCATCGCGTCCTCCGGCACGAAGAACTTGGGTTCGTCGGGCCAACCCATGATCTCCTTGGTGCGGCGGACCTCCTCGGCGCCGAGCGGCTCGCCGTGGGCCTTCGAGTTGTTGCGTTTGGTCGGGGCGGGATCGGCGATGTGGGTGCGGAGGATGACCAGCGTCGGGCGGGCGGTTTCGGCGCGGGCCGCCTCGAGCGCGGCGGCGATCGCCGGGAGGTCGTTCCCGTCGCCCACCCGGGCGACGTGCCAGCCGTAGGCCTCGAAGCGGCGCTGCACGTCCTCGCTGAAGGAGAGCGCGGTGTCGCCGTCGATGGTGATGTGGTTGTCATCGTAGACGAGCGTGAGCTTGCCGAGGCGGAGGTGCCCTGCGATGGAGGCGGCCTCGCTCGCCACCCCTTCCATCAGGTCGCCGTCGCTGACGAACGCCCAGGTGCGGTGATCGACGATTCGGTGGTCCGGCCGATTGAAGTGCTCGGCGAGGAAGCGCTCGGCGATCGCCATGCCGACCGCGTTGCCCACCCCCTGGCCCAGCGGCCCGGTCGTAGTCTCGACGCCCGGCGTGTGCCCGCGCTCCGGGTGCCCCGGGGTCTTCGAGCCCCACTGCCGGAACGCCTTGATATCGTCGAGAGAGAGGTCGTACCCCGAGAGATGAAGCAGCGCGTAGAGGAGCATCGAGGCGTGGCCGCAGGAGAGCACGAAGCGGTCACGGTCGGGCCAGTCGGGGTGCTGCGGGTCGTGCCGGAGAAACCGGTGCCACAGCACGTAGGCGGCGGGGGCCAGGGCCATCGGCGTGCCCGGGTGCCCGGACTGCGCCGCCTCGACCGCGTCCATCGCCAGCGCGCGAATGGCGTTGATGCTCCGCCAGGCCGCCGCGTCGGGCAGCGCGTCCGGGGCGGGCGCGCTCAGGGCGCCGTCGGCTCGCGCAGCTCGAGTGCCAGTGCTCTCTGCGGTCAGAACGAACTCCTTTCGCGCGCGGGAACCGGGCGCTGAGCGACGAGCGGAGGAAAGGCGACGGGGAAGATAACCGCCCCGCAAAGCGCCGGGCAGGAGGCGTGGATCATCCTGGCCCGCCCGTGGTACAACCTCCTGTCGCTCCGTGCCGGCTGCCCGTACCTTCATCCTTGCCCAGCCATGTTCGCTGCCATTACGCCGGTGACCCGACCCGACCGAACCTACGAGATCCACGAGGTGGCCGAGCTCACGGGCCTGGCCCCGGCGCGTCTCCGGGCCTGGGAGCGCCGGCACGAGGTCGTGCGTCCCCGGCGCCTTCCCAACGGCTATCGGGCCTACACCGCCGATCAGGTCGCCCTGCTCCGGGCCTTCGCCCGGCTGATCGATCGGGGCGACCGGATCGGAGATCTTGTCTCCCGCCCGCGCGAGGCTGTCCTGGCACAGGCCGAGGCGCGTGCGCTGGATGGGTCTCCCCAGGCCGCCCTGCTGGAGGCGGTGCGGGCCTTCGATCGCGAACGTCTCGAGGGGCTCGTGGCCCAGCAGCTCGCGCTCCGGGGGCTCCGGGGGTTCGCCGAGGAGGTCGCCCTGCCGCTGGCGCGATCGGTCGGCGACCTCTGGGCGCTCGGCAAGATCTCCATCGCCGGGGAACACCTGGCCAGCGAGGTCGTCGTCCACGCGCTCAAGGGTGGCCTCCGGATGTCGCGAGGGCCCGGCCCGCTCGTGGTCTCCGCCTGTCTCCCCGGCGAGCGCCACGAATGGGGCCTCCTCGCCACGCTCGCCGTGATCCAGGAGGCCGGCTGGCGCATCCATTACCTCGGTGCCGACCTGCCGGTCGGGGAGGTGGTGGAGGCGGCCTGGAAGCTCTCCCCCCGGGCCGTGGCGTTCAGCGGCAGTGACCCCGCCATCGTTCGCGCCAACCTCCCGGCGCTCGCGTCGCTGCCCGGCAAGCTTCCGCCCAACACCATGGCGGCGATCGGCGGCGGAGGGGTGGAGCCGCACGCCCGCGTGCTGCGCGGCTACGGTTTCCGGATCGGTCTGGAGGCATTCAGCAAGGGCACATCCCGATGACGACCACGCGCGCCCGTTCCCTCCGCCGGCCGGCGACCCCCCTCGCCTCCGCTCCGGCCGACTCGGCCCGCCACGTCACGGTGATCGGCGCCGGCCTCGGCGGCCTGGCGGCCGCCATCCGCCTCCGGCACCATGGCTTCCGGGTCACCGTGCTGGAGCGGCACGCGCACCCGGGTGGGCGGTGCGGGCTGTGGGAGTCGGCGGGATTCCGCTTCGACACCGGGCCCACACTGCTTCTGATGGTGGACTACCTGCGCGGGCTGTTCGCCGAGGTGGGGCGTCCGATCGAGCGCTACCTGGAGCTTCGGCAACTCGACCCGAACTACCGGGTCCACTACGCCGACGGGACCACGCTCGACATCACCAGCCGGCTCAACGCGATGCTCGAGGGCATCGAGCGGATCGAGCCCGGCGCGGGCCCGCGGTTTCTGCGCTTTCTGTCGGAGACGGCGCACCTCTACCGCATCGGCCTCGACGGTTTCGTGGACCGGAACGTCCACCGCCGCGGCGACTTCTTCAATCTCCGGAACGCGGGGCTGCTGCTCCGCGCCCGGGCGATGGAGCAGCTCCAGCGGATGGTGCGCCGCTACTTCGCGACCGAGAAGCTGCAGCACACCTTCAGCTTTCAGTCGCTCTATCTGGGTCTGTCGCCCTTCGATTCGCCCGCCATCTACAGCCTGCTGCCGTACGCCGAGGTGGCCGGCGGCCTCTACTTCCCGATGGGTGGAATGCACGCCATGCCCCGGGCACTCGCGCGGCTGGCCGAGGAGATGGGCGTGCGGATCGAATACGGCCGGGACGTGGAGTCGTTCGAGCGAGCCGACGGACGGATCGGCGCGGTGATCCTCGCCGACGGGTCGCGGGTCGAGGCCGACCTGGTGCTGGCCAACGCCGATCTCCCCTACGTCTACGAGACCCTGCTGGGGGAGAAGTATCCCCGTATCGACCGATTCGACTTCAGCTGCTCGGCGTTCCTGATGTACCTGGGCGTGAACCGCTCCTATCCGGAGCTCACGCACCACGCGCTCGTGGTGCCGCGGGACCTCAGGGCGACCTGCGACGCCATCTTCTCCGGGCGGGTGCCGGACGACCCGGCGTACTACATCTGCAATCCGAGCAAGACCGACCCCAGCCTGGCGCCGCCGGGCTCTGAGAACATCTACGTGCTGGTGCCGGTGCCGAGCCAGCTCCCGGGCCGCGAGATCGACTGGTCGATCCGCGGGCCGCGACTCGAGGCCGAGATGCTCGACCGGCTCGAGCGGTTCGGCCTCACCGACCTGCGGCGGCACATCGTCACCCGCCGCACGTTCACCCCGGCCGATTTCGCCCTCGAGTTCTCGGCTACCCGCGGCGAGGCATTCGGCCTGGCGCACGGGATCGATCAGGTCGGGTACTTCCGGCCCCACAACCGGCACCCGCGGCTCGGAAACCTCTACTTCGTCGGCCAGAGCACCCACCCGGGCTGCGGCATTCCGATGGTGCTGATCTCCTCCCGCCTCGTGGTCGAGCGGATGGCCGAGGAACAGGGGGTGCGGCCGTGAGTTCGGCGATGGCGCTGGAGCGTAGCCACCTCCGGGCGGAGCGCGCCACGGCAGAGTGGGCCAAGAGCTTCTATTTCGCGAGCCGCTTCCTGCCGCGTGAGAAGAAGCGGGCGGTGTTCGCCTTGTATGACTACTGCCGGCACGCCGACAACCTCGTGGACGCCCGCGGCGACCGCCCGCGCGCCCAGGTCCTGGCCGACCTCGAGGAGCTCGCGGCCACGGTGCGGTCGATTCACGCCGGTGCCCCGCCCAGGGGCGAGCGCTGGCTCGCGCTGGCCGACACGCTCCGGCGTTACGACGTGCCGCTCGCCCCGCTGCTCGACCTGCTCGACGGCGTGGGGATGGACCTCGACGAGGTGATGTTTCCCGATTACACCGCGCTCCACCGTTATTGCCGTCTGGTCGCTGGGGGGGTGGGGCTGATGCTGGGTCCCGTGCTTGGCGCCGCCCCGCACCGGTTCCGCGAGCATGGTGTCGGCCTGGGTGTGGCGATGCAGCTGACCAATGTGCTGCGCGACGTGGGGGAGGACCTCGATGCCGGCCGGCTCTATCTGCCCGCCGACGAGCTGGCGCGGTTCGGGCTCGACCGGGCAGCGCTCGAAGGCCGTCGGGTGACGCCGGAGTTCGTGGCGTTCATGCGGTTCCAGATCACCCGCGCCCGCGCACTCTTCGACGCCGCCGATCCGGTCGTCGCACTCTTCCCGCGTGACGGCTCCCGGCTGACCGTCCGACTGCTGCAACGCACCTACGCCGGAATTCTCGACGGCATCGAGCGGCAGGGTTATGATGTCTTTCGGGCTCGCGCGTACGTCTCCGGGCCGCGGAAGCTCGTGATCCTCGGTCGCGCCCTGTGGACCGAGCGCCCGCTTCGCTCCACTCTGTCCTGGGCCCGGTCCGCATAGCGCCGGTGCCGGGAGGCGCCTCCGTGATCGGCAGACTGCTGGGACGCCGCGCGATCCTCTCGCAGCGCGAGCAGGATCTTCGGGCCCGCGAGCAGGAGCTGCTCGACCGGCTCGCCACCGCCCTCGGACGGTTCGGCGGCGATGTGGACCCCGACGACCTCCGCCGCTTCCGCGACGCCCGCGACCAGCTGACCGGCCTCTTTCTGCTGGTCGTCGCCGGCGAGTTCAATTCCGGCAAGTCGAGCTTCATCAACGCGCTCCTCGGCGAGCGCGTGCTGCCCGAAGGCGTCACCCCCACGACCGACCGGATCAACCTGCTTCGCCATGGCGCGGAGGTCTCGGAGCAGCTCCTCGAGGCATTCGTGCTCGAACGCACCTACCCCGCCGATCTGCTCCGGGAGATCACGATCGTCGATACGCCGGGCACCAACGCCATCATTCGGCGGCACGAAGAGCTCACTCGCGATTTCATCCCGCGCGCCGACCTGGTGTTCTTCGTCACCAGCGCGGACCGGCCGTTCACCGAGAGTGAGCGCGGCTTCCTGGAGCAGATCCGGGAATGGGGCAAGAAGATCGTGTTCGTGGTGAACAAGATCGACATCCTCCCCCGAGCCGAGGACCGGCAGCAGGTGCTCGACTTCGTGCGCGACAACGCGCAGGCGCTGCTGGGGGAGCCGCCGCGCCTCTTCGCCGTCTCCGCCCGCGACGCCATCGCGGCCCGGACCTCGGGCTCGGTCGAGGGCTGGGGGGCCAGCGGGTACGGCGCCGTGGATGAATACCTCGTGCGCACGCTCGACCAGCAGGAGCGCATCCGGCTCAAGCTGCTCAATCCGCTCAACGTGGGACTCCGTCTGGCCGCGCGATACAAGGACGTGGCGTTCGACCGGCTGAAGCTGCTGGCCCAGGACATCGAGACCATCCAGAGCATCGACCGGCAGCTCGCCCTGGTGCACGACGAGATGGTCCGCGACGTCGAGCCGCGGCTGGCCCGGCTCGACCTGCTCCTGGCCGACATGGAGCGCCGGGGTCACCGGTTCTTCGAGGAGACGATCAGGATCGGCCGGATCAGGAGCCTGATGGACAGCGAGGGCGTCCGGCGCACGTTCCAGCACGAGGTCATCGGCGACACCGGGGCGCAGATCGAGCTCGAGACCGGCCGGATCATCGACTGGATCGTCGAACGCAACCTCAAGGCCTGGCAGGACGTCAGCGGATACATCGACCGGCGACAGATCGAGCGTCACCGCCAGGGCATGGTCGGCGAGGTCGGCGGTAGCTTCACCTACAACCGGCAGGCGCTGCTGGACACGATCGGCCGGGTGGCGCGCGAGGTAGTCGGCAGCTATGACCGCGAGGCCGAGGCCCGCGCGATCGCCAACGACGTGCAGGGCACGTTCGCCACCACGGCGCTGGCCGGAGCCGGAGCGCTCGGTCTTGGCACGCTGGTGGTTACGCTGCTCACCAGTGCCGCTGCCGACGTCACCGGGCTCCTCCTCGCCACCGCGCTCGCGGTGAGCGGGTTCTACGTCATCCCCCGCCGACGCCGGCAGGCGCAGCGGGAGTTCGCCGGCCGGGTGGCCGAGCTCAGGAGCCGACTCCGCGACGGACTCACCCGCCAGGTCCATCTCGAGATCAGGCAGTCCGCCGAGCGGATCAACCAGGCCATCGCGCCGTACCGGCGCTTCGTGCAGAGCACCCAGCAGGAGCTGACCGATGCGCGCGGCGAGCTGGTGGCCGCCGAGGATTCGCTGCTCCGGCTCCGCACCGAGATCGAGCAATCGTGAGCCCGACGTACCCGCCGCCGCCGACCGCCACGGCCGCGCGGCTGTTCGACCGGTATGTTCGCCGGCAGCTTCGCCGCTGCTTCGCCGCCGTGCACTGGGCGGCGCGCGGCCGGCCGGAGCGCTGGGATCGTGACCTCCCGACCCTCTTTCTCGCCAACCATACGAACTGGTGGGACGGCTTCCTCGCCTGCCTGCTCAGCGGCCACCTCGGGCTCCGGTTCCAGGTCCTGATGGAAGCGCGGCATCTCGCGCGCTACCGGATGTTCCTTCGGGTCGGCGCGCTGCCGATGCGCCGCGGGCATCCGCGCCATGCATACCAGGACCTGATGTCAGCTGCGGGGTACCTCCGGCCGGGCGCCGGGCTCTGGGTCTTTCCCCAGGGCCAGCGCCGGCCGCCCCGCGAGCCGCTGGCGGGGTGCGAGCGCGGCGCGGCTCAACTCGCGCTCCAGGCCGGGGGCCCGCTCCGAATCTGCCCGGTAGCGTTCCGGTATGCCTTCCTCGGCGAGCAGCTCCCCGAGGCGTTCCTCCTGCTCGGCGACGAGTGGATTCTGCAGCCCGGCACCTTCACTGACCGCGTACCGCTCATGGCGGAAATGGAGCGCCGGCTCGCCGCGACGGTGGACGCGTTGGACGCGCTGGTGAGCGCCGAGCGGATCGAGGAGTTCCGGCCGCTCGCCGAGGGCAGGCTGTCGGTCAACAAGCGGCTCGACCGATTCCGACACGCCATCGGGCTGCTTCGCGGGCCGTTCGAGGCCAGGAATGGATAGGCTCGCGCTCCTGCGCGCGCTGCACGTGACGGGAGCTGTCCTCCTGATCGGCAACGTCACGGTGACGGGTTTCTGGGCTACCTTCCTCTACCGGGCCCGCCCGACCATTCCATTCCGCCCCGTGGCCCGGGCGATCATGTGGGCCGACGTGGTCTTCACCCTGCTCGGCGGCATGCTGCTCACCGTCAGCGGGATTCTGCTCGCCATGGAGCGCGGGCTCCCCGTCATGCGGACTCCCTGGCTCATCAGGGGCATCTCCGCACTCGCCCTCTCCACCCTGCTCTGGCTCGTGTTCCTGCTGCCCGACCAGTGGCGGCTCGAGCGCCTCGCGCCAGGCGACGATGGCGCTCTTCGGCGTCTCTTCCTCCGCTGGAGCGTCGTCGGGTGGACCGCGACCCTCGTCCTCTACTACGGGCTCTGGATCATGGTCGTGAGGGACCGCTGAATCCGCCTCTCCAGGGTGTCGCTTGCCGGACCGATCGGCCAGATTAAAGAACGGCAAGACGGATGGCCGGCGGACGCGGCTGACCTCGAGGTCTGGGAAGCCCTGATATGGAACCGATATTGGAGGAAGACGGCGGGGGGCGGTGGGAACGGGCCCGGCGGTCGCGGAGCGCGCGGCCCTGGCTCCGCGTGCTCTTGGTCCTCATGGGCGTGCTGGTTCTCGTCGGTGCCGCGGTGGTCCTCGTCGCGGGACGCGTGGTGGCGTTCGAGGCGATCCGCCGCCGTACCACGCACAAGTTCCCCGAGGTTCAGTGGGTCGACCGTGTGGAGTTGGCCCGCTGGCGCGAGGATCCAGGCCGGCCCCAGCCGCCAGTGCTCGACGCCCGCACGACTCAGGAATACGAGGTGAGCCACCTGCGCGATGCGGTCCGGATGGACGCGAGGCGGCCGAGCCTCCGCCCGCTCGCCAGCCTGCCCAAGGATACGCCCATCGTCGTCTACTCCTCCGTCGGCTACCGGAGCGCGCGCCTGGCGCACTGGCTGGCGGGGCAGGGGTACACCAACGTGCGGAATCTGTCCGGGGGCATCTTTCAGTGGGCCAACGAGGATCGGCCGGTCTTCCGGGACGGACGCCCCACCTTGGACGTCCACCCCTACGACCGCCGCTGGGGGCTGCTGCTCGAGGCCCGCTACCGGGCGTCAGTCCCCTATATGGAGACCCCCTTCGCGGCACCGTGATGGTCGTTCAAGTGATTGCGGGCCCGGGGGACCCGTCCTCGCCCTCGTCCGGGTCTCCGCTCCGGTTCCAGATGTCGGCCGTCAGCTTCCACGACCCGTCCCGCTGCCGCTTCAGGCACATCACGTACTTGCCGGAGTCGGCCGGCTCCTCGTCGGTGGCCGGAAGGTTGTAGCGGCCAACCAGATAGCCCAGGTCGCCGTCGACCTCGATCGCCAGCGTCGTGACCTCGAGCCCCTGGTCGGTACCCTGGCTCCAGAAGGTCCCGATCGCCTCCCGTCCCTGAATCGGCTCGCGGTCGGGTGGCAGGAGCATCGCGTCGTCGGCGTAGAGCGCGGCCAGGGCCTTGACGTCGCCCTGATTTGAGGCGGCCACGTAACGCCGGACCGCCGACTCGATCGCCTCTCTCGAGCCCGGTTCCTCCGGCCTGCCCCGGCCGCCGCACCCCGCCAGGATGCCCCCGAGCAGCACCAGGAGCCCACCCAAGGCCACCCTGCCTGTCATTCTGGCGTTAATCTTGCTATACTTGAGCGTTGTTGATCCTGGGTCTGCATGGCAGGCCTTCATGTTCACCCTCAAATTGGACTTTTGTGGCACGCAGATCACGTAACCGAACCGCAGTTTCCACCCCCAGTTTCCGCCGGTCACCCGGCCGCTCCGTGCAATCCCACCGCGATTGGCTCCTCGACCTGCATGGTTCGGTGTGCGCCTATTGCGGGACCGAGACTCCCTCCGAAACCATCACGCTGGACCATGTCCGTCCGCGCCGTGGGCAGACCGCCTACGACCGCCCAGACAATCTGGTCCTCGCCTGCAGGGAGTGCAACGCGGCCAAGGCGGATACGCCGCTGGTCGCCTTCCTGATGCAGAAGCGCACGCGTGGGGTCTACCTCCTGCACTACGGAGAGCACCTCTCGGAGCCCCTGAAGGAGCTGGCCCGGCAGGCGTCCGAACGGCCGATGTTGCCGAAGGATTGAACCTGGCGGATGGGATGGAACGACAAGGGGCGGCCGATGACGGCCGCCCCTTCTTGCGTCCGCCCCACCGCCGGATCAGCTCTCCGCCTCGCCCGCCGCCGCCATCGTCGGCAGTTCGGCAGTCCGCCGGCCACCCTCGAGCGCCTCGCGGATGATCCGGCTCTGCTCGCCGGCATGGGCCGCGGGGTACCCTTCGGCGGGGCTCGCCCGCTCGGGACGACCCACGTAGCTCACCTGCACACCCGGCGGCGCGAGCTCCTGGAGCTTGAGGGCGAGGTAGCTCCAGGCCCCCATGTTCCGTGGCTCCTCCTGCACCCAGAGTAGCTGCTCCAGGCGCGGGTACCGGGCGAGTAGCGCCCGCATCTCAGCCCACGGGAACGAGTAGAGCTGCTCGAGCCGCACGACGGCGGGCCGCTGCTCCTTCAGCTTCTCGGCCTCCGCCAGCAGATCGTAGTAGATCTTCCCGGTGCACAGGATCATCCGGGTGATCCCGTCGGCACGACCGGCCGTGCCTGGGTCGTCGAGCACCGGGAACCACCGCCCCTGTGACAGCTCCTCGAGCCGTGAGGCGGCCTGGGGCAGCCGCAGCAGGCTCTTCGGGGTCATCACCACGAGCGGCCGCTGCCGGGTGCGCCGGGCCTGACGGCGGAGCAAATGGAAGTACTGTGCCGGCGTCGTCGGGTTGGCGACGCGAATGTTCCCTTCCGCCGCGAGCTGCAGGAACCGCTCGAGGCGCGCGCTCGAATGCTCGGGCCCTTGGCCCTCGTACCCATGCGGGAGGAGCAGGGTGAGCCGCGTGGTGAGTCCCCACTTCGAGAGGCCCGCCGACAGGAACTGGTCCACGATGACCTGTGCGCCGTTGATGAAGTCGCCGAACTGCGCCTCCCACAGCACCAGCGCGTCCGGCGCCGCGGCACTGTAGCCGTACTCGAAGCCCAGAGTGGCGAGCTCGCTCAGCGGACTGTTGTGCACCTCGAGCGGCGCAAGCGCGCCCGGGAGCCGCTGGATGGGCGCGAGCCGCTCCCCGGTGGCGATGTCATGCAGCACCATGTGTCGCTGGCTGAACGTGCCGCGCTCGGTGTCCTGCCCCGTCAGCCGGACCGGCACCCCTTCCGTCAGCAGCGAGGCCAGCGCCAGCGCCTCCGCGTGGGCCCAGTCGATGCCACCGTCCGGACCGAGCGCGGCGCGGCGCCGCTCGAGCTGCTTCACCAGCTTGGGGTGCACGGTGAAGCCCTCGGGCCAGCTCAGGAGCTGCTCGTTGAGCGCGACGAGGAACTCGGCGGCGAGGGCGGTGTCCACCTCCAGCCCGGCGCCCGGGAGCTTGTGCGGCGGCTCGCTCGGCGTGCCGCGGCTCACGCTTGCCTTGAACCCCTGCTGGATGTCCACCAGCCGGTCGTAGGCCTCCGACGCCTGGCGGTCCGCCTCCTCCTGGGAGACCACGCCGGCCGCCACGAGGGCCCGCGCGTAGAGCTCGCGCGTGGTAGGCAGCGCCTTGATCCGCTCGTACATGATCGGCTGGGTGTAGACCGGCTCGTCGCCTTCGTTGTGTCCGTGGCGCCGGTAGCCGACGAGATCGATCAGCACGTCTTGGTGGAAGCGGTCGCGGTAGGCCATCGAGAGGCGCACCGCGCTGAGGCAGGCCTCCGGGTCGTCGCCGTTCACGTGAATGATCGGGATGTCGAATCCCTTGGCGAGATCCGACGCATACCGGGTCGAGCGGGCGTCCTCCGTGTCGGTGGTGAAGCCGATCTGGTTGTCGGTGATGATGTGGAGCGTCCCGCCGGTGCGGTATCCCTTGAGCGCGCCCAGGTTGAGCGTCTCGGCCACGACGCCCTGGCCGGCAAACGCCGCGTCGCCGTGGATGGTGACCGGGAGGGCCGCCGTCGGATCGTGGTGGGCCTCGCGGCCGCGTCGTTGCGTCTGCTTTGCGCGCGCACGCCCGTCCACCACCGGCGCCACGAACTCGAGATGGCTCGGGTTGGGCGAGAGGGTGACGGTGATCGCCTTGTTCCTTCCGGTCCGGTACGCCCCCTCGGCGCCGTGGTGGTACTTCACGTCCCCCGTGCCGCCTTCCGGGGTGAGCTGGCCCGCTTCCACGTGCCGGCCGCCCTCGAACTCCGCGAAGATCGTCTCGTACGGCCGCCCCACCGTGTGCGCGAGCACGTTGAGCCGCCCGCGGTGCGCCATGCCGATGACCACGTCGCGCGCGCCGCTCTCCGCCGCGCACTCGATCGTGAGGTCGAGCATGGGGACCAGCATGTCCACGCCCTCGATCGAGAAGCGCTTGTGGCCCAGATAGGCCTTGTGCAGGAACTTCTCCAGCGTCTCGACCTCGGTGAGGCGCTGGAGCAGCCGGCGCTGCTCGTCCGGCGCCATCGGCTTCCGGTACGCGCCGCTTTCGATCTGCTCCCGGAGCCAGACCCGCTCCTCGTGGGTCGAGATGTGCTCGATCTCGTACGCCATCGTGCCGCAGTAGGTGGCCTGGAGATACGGCAGCGCTTCGGCGAGCGTGCGGCCCGGCACTGCGATCCGGAGCACGTTGGACGGAATGGCGGCCATCACCTCCGGGGTGAGGTCGAGGGAGCCGGGGTCGAGCGCCGGATCGCCGATGGGCGGAGTGCCGAGCGGGTCGAGATGGGCGGCCAGGTGTCCGTGCATCCGGAACGCCTTGACCAGCGCCATGGCCGCGGCGACGTGATACAGCATCTCCGGCGCGACGGGCCCGACGGCCTCCTGGCCGGGCTGCGCGGTTGGCTTCGGGCGTGCCAGTTGGTAACCGGCCTCGCCCAGGCCCAGACTTTCGGCGATCAGCTCGAAGAAGCCCTGGTCTCCCTGGAGCAGGTGGTCCACCGTGGCGAGAAACGTCCCCGACTCCGCGCCCTGGATCACGCGATGGTCGTAGGTGCTCGTGACGGTCATGACCTTGCTGATGCCGAAGTCACGAAGCCGCTCCTCGGAGACCGCGGCAAACTCGGCCGGGTAGCCGATCGCGCCAACCGCGATGATGCTGCCCTGGCCGGCCATGAGCCGCGGCACCGAGGCGGCCGTGCCGAGCCCGCCGGGGTTCGTGAGCGAGATGGTGGCGCCGGCGAAGTCGTCGGGCATGAGGCGGTTGGTGCGCGCCTTCTCGACCAGCGCCTCGTACGCGGCGTGGAACGCGGCGAAGTCCATCGTGTCGGCGCGCTTGATCACCGGCACGACGAGCCCGCGGCTCCCGTCCTTCCGCTGCACGTCCACCGCCAGCCCGAGCGCGATCCCTTCGGGCGCCACGCGGTAGGGCGTGCCGTCCTGCATGGCGAGCGTGTGCCCCATGACCGGGTGCTGCTTGGAGGCCTGGACCAGCGCGAAGGCGATGAGGTGGGTGAACGAGATCTTCCCCGGCTTGCCCGCCGCCTGCAGCCCCTGGTTGAGCTCCCGCCGCTTCTGCTCCAGCGCGCCGACCGGCAGCACGCGGAAGGTGGTGGCCGTGGGGACCGTCAGGCTCTCGGTCATGTTGGCGACGAGCTTGGCGGCGGGGCCCTTGATGGCGGACGCGCCGGCGGGAACCGTAGCGGGAGCGGGAGGCATCGCGGCCACCACGGCCGGACGCGGCTCCGACGCCTCACGCGGCACCGGCGCGGCGGCGCCGTTGCCGTCTGGTCGCTCGCCGACGACCCCGCTCTCGAAGAGCCGGCGCCACTCTGGCCCCACGGCCGCGGGGTCCCGGAGGAACTCCTCGTACATGGCTTGCGCGAAGCCGGCGTTGGCGGTTTCGAAGACGTTCGGATCCACGAC
>DAIPLK010000141.1:0-6423 GCA_036769285.1 Gemmatimonadales bacterium
TCTTCTGCCAGTCATCGGTGGCGCGGTGGTAATCCTCGTGCAGGTCGGTGAAGAAGTGCAGCACCGGCCGACCGGCGGCGTAGAAGGAGGACTGGTCGCTGGGCCCGTAGCCGTCGCCTTGGGCCTTGAGGTCGAGTCCCGCATGCCAGTTGAGCGAGTCGAGCAGCGCGGGGAACTCCTTCGCGGTCTGGGAGCCGTAGACGATCAGCCGCTTGTGCCGGAGTCGGCCCACCATGTCGAGGTTGATCATCGCCAGGGTGGTGGCGAGCGGGTAGATCGGCTGCTTCACGTAGTACGACGAGCCGAGGAGGCCGAGCTCCTCGCCGCTGAACGCGATGAACACCACCGTCCGCGCGGGCGGCGCTGACGCGAGGCGCGCCGCGATCTGGATCAGCATCGCCGCACCCGAGGCGTTGTCGTCGGCGCCGTTGTGCACCTTGCCGGTGCTGTCGGGGTCGAGGCTCCCGAAGCCGCCGAGGCCGAGATGGTCGTAGTGCGCGCCGACGATGACCGCCTCGTTTCGCAATGTCGGGTCGCGTCCGGGCAGCAGGCCGATCACGTTGCTGCCCTTGAGCCCCGACACGTGCGCGTGTTGGGCCACCGGGGCTTCGCGCGATATGGTGAACGTCTGAAACCACCCCCCCGCGGCGGGCTGGAGCCCCACGGCGCCGAACCGACGCGCCAGGTAGGCGGCGGCGGTGTCGGCCCCGGCGCTTCCGGTCAGGCGTCCGTCGAGCCGGTCGTCGCTCAGGAACCTGATGTCATCGAGCGCCAACACCGGCGGCGGGACCGGGCGAACCAGCTCGTGCGGGGCGGTGCCCATCTGCTGGGCGCCCAGGCGGGTAGCTGCGGCCAGGGCCAGGACGGCGAGCCAAGCGGCGGGTCGGGGGGGGACGGACATACGGTCGAACAATAATCACGCCGCTCAGCGCGGCACGAAATCGCTGTCGGGCGCGAGTCGGCGCACGAAGGCGGCCAGGAGGCGGGCCGTCCGGTCCAGGTCCTCGAGCGCGATCATCTCGTTGGGACTGTGCATGTATCGGTTGGGGACGGAGACCAACGCCGTGGCCACACCCCGGTGGGCGTTGAAGATCGCCTCGGCGTCGGTATGGGTGTCGCGCGAGGCCGCCTCGATGGTGTAGGGGATCTTCTCCGCGTCCGCCGCCTCGGCCAGCCGGTCGAAGACCATCTCGCTGACCGACGCCCCACGGGAGAGGACCGGTCCGCCGCCGAGCCGGTAGTCGCCGTGCCGGCGCTTGTCGATGCCGGGGTAGTCCGTCGCGTGGGTCACATCGATCACGATGGCCACATCCGGCTCGAGCGTGGCCGCCGATGAGCGCGCGCCGCCGCCGGTGGCGGCGATCTCTTCCCGGGTCGTCGCGACGGCGGTCACCGCCGCCGCGGCCCTGGTGCCGCCTGCCAGGTGGCGCAGCGCCTCGAGCACCACGAACGCGCCGATGCGGTTGTCGATGCACCGGCTCACCAGCCGTCCATTCGGGAACTCGAGCACCCCGGCCGCCAGGACGCCGGGATCCCCGATCCGGAGCTGGCGCTCCGCCTCGGCGCGGCTGGTGGCGCCGACGTCGATCCACAGGTCTTCCACCTTCGACACCTTTTCGCGGTCGTCCTTCTCCATCAGGTGGATCGCCTTCTTCCCGACGACGCCCGTGACGGGTCCCTGGCGGCCGAGCAGATGGACGCGCTGGCCCACGAACACCTGGTGGTCCCATCCCCCGATGGTGTCGAAGCTCAGGTAGCCGTCGTCGTCGATGTGGCTGACCATGACGCCGATCTCGTCGATGTGACCGGCGAGCATCACGCGCGGCCGGCCGTCGGGATTCAGCGTGGCAAAGGAGTTGCCGGCTACGTCGGCTCGCACGCCGTCGGCGAACCGCGCCGCTTCCGCCCGCCAGACGCGTGCGGGGGCGGCCTCGAAGGCGGAAGGGCCGGGCGTATCGAGCAGCGATTTGAGGAAAGCGAGCGATTCGGGTGTCATAATCCGGGATGGTGGGAGACCGCCAAAGGTCGCGGACCGCGGCCTCGTTGTCTACCCCTCGGCTGTGAGAAGATCCAGCTCCAGGAATTCGGCGCCGGGCAGCGGATTGTGTCGGTAGGGTGCGGTGGGGCGGAAGCCCAGCGTTCGGTACAGGCTTCGCGCGCGGGCCATGGTCTCGAGCGTGTCGAGCCGCATCGAGCGGTACCCCGCCACCCGTGCCTCCCGGACGACGGCCTCCACGAGCCCCCGGCCGATGCCCGAGCCCCGGTAGCCCGGCCGGAGGTACAGGCGTTTCATCTCGCAAATGCCCGGCTCGAGCGGCCGGACGGCGACGCACCCCACGGCCGTCCCGTTCACTCTCGCCACGAGCAGTCTGCCGTGGGGCGGCGCATACGCCCCGGGCAGGGTGGCCAGCTCCTCGCCGAATCCCTGAAAGCCAAGATCGATGCCGAGCGCCTTGGCATACTCCTCGAACAAGGTCCGTGCCTCCCCCAGCATCGCATCGTCCCGCACCAATTCGATGGAGACTGTCACGGCTCGGAGAGCCATCGCGCCAGCCCGCCGCGCTTGATGGGCGCCGCCTCGGCCATGGCTCAGCGTTTGGCTACCCGGTAGAGGGCGCCCGCCAGGCAGGCGAACGCGGCCAGGGCCACGAGATCGTTCTGGGCGGCCGCACCGAGGGCGTTCTGCAGGCCCGCGACATGCGCCAGGTAGTCCGCGGCCGGCACCTGGGCCGCCCCCGCGCGCCGCGCCAGGGCCGCCGCCACGCCGGCGACCGCCACCCCGGCCAGCGCGCCGCCCGCGATCAGGCCGCTGGAAAAGAGGACCCCCGGCCCCGACTCGACCTCGGCGATCGACCGCTCCGCCCCGCGCGCGTGCCGCTCCACCAGCCAGCGTACCACGCCGCCGGCGAACATGGCCGAGGAGGTCGAGACGGGCAGGTAGACACCGACCGCGATCGGCAGCGATTGCAGTCCCATCAGCTCGATCGCGAAGGTGAGGAACACCCCGATGAGGACGAGCCCCCACGGCAGCTTCTGGGTAAGGATGCCGTCGGTCACCAGCGCCATGATGGTCGCCTTGGGCGAGTCGAGCTTGGTGATCGGACGACCGTCGATCTCCCGGATCCGGCCACCGATGCCGGGGTCCACAAGATACGCGACCTCGCGCGACGCCGAGTCCACCAGGTACTTCCCGGGCTGGATTCCCCCGATCGGCAGGTTGACGCGGACGACCTCCCACTCGCGGCCGTCGTGCTGCATCCGCTCGCCGAGCGCGGTGACCGATCGCGTCGGGGCGTCGGGCGCGGAGGCCTGTACCCTTACGCCCGGGTGCCGCTCGGGGACGATGGTGGTGTAGGTGTTGTTGAGCAGGGTGAGGGTCCAGCCGATCACGAGCGCGGAGGTGACGGCGCCCACCATGATCGCGAGCTGCTGGCGTCGCGGCGTGGCGCCGACGAGGAAGCCGGTCTTCAGGTCCTGGCTCGTGGCGCCGGCATTGCCGGCGGCGACGGCGATCACCCCCGCGATCGAGATGGCGCCGACCCGGTGATCCACGCCCGTCCACCCGATCAGCAGGAAGATCGCCGTCGTGCCGATGAGCGCGGCGATGGTCATGCCGCTGATCGGGTTCGCACTGGAACCGATTTCGCCGGTGATGCGCGAGGAGACCACCACGAAGAAGAAGCCGAACACGACGATGAGAACGGCGCCGAGCAGGCTGACGGCCAGCTGCGGCAGCACGGTGAGCAGCAGGGCGAGCGCCACCGCGCCGACCAGGGTCACCCAGATCGGCAGGTCGAGATCGGTCCGGAGCCGCGTGGCGCTCTCGCCGATGCTGCCGCGGAGGTCCTGGAAGCCCGAGCGGAACGCCGAGATGATCGTCGGCAAGGCGCGGATGAGCGCGATGATGCCGGCGGTGGCCACCGCCCCGGCGCCGATGTAGAACACGAAGTTCGCGCGCACCTCGCCCGGGCTCATGTCCGCGATGAGCTTCGTCTCCGCAAAGATGGGCGAGGTGAGACCGCTCCCGAACAGCTTGATGGCGGGGATCAGGACGAGATAGGCCAGGCAGCCGCCGGAGAAGAGGTAGCCGGCGATCCTCGGCCCGATGATGTACCCGACGCCGAGCAGCTCGGGCGAGACCTCGGCGGAAATCGACGCCCCCTTGTACGAGGTGGAGACCCAGCCCGGATACTCCTTCCACGTCTTGAACCCCGCCACCAGGAACTTGTAGACGAAGGCCACCCCGAACGCCTGGAACAGCCGCCGCGCCTGCAGGCCGCCCTTCTCGCCCGCCACGAGCACCTCGGCGCAGGCCGTGCCCTCGGGGTAGGTGAGCCGCCCGTGCTCCTTCACGATGAGCGCGCGCCGGAGCGGAATCATCAGCAGGATGCCCATCACGCCGCCCACCACCGCGATGATCGCCACCTTCCCGACACTCAGGTCGTAGCCCATGAGCAGGATCGCGGGCAGGGTGAAGACGATCCCCGCCGCAATGGACTCTCCGGCCGAGCCGGTGGTCTGCACGATGTTGTTCTCGAGGATCGTCGAGTGGCCCAGGGTCCGGAAGAACGCCACCGAGAGCACGGCGATCGGGATCGAGGCGGAGACCGTGAGGCCGATCTTGAGCGCCAGGTAGACGCTCGAGGCGGCGAAGACGATGCCGAGCAGGGCGCCGAGGAGCAGGGCGCGAAAGGTGAGCTCGGCGGGGGATTGAGTGGGAGGAACGAACGGCTCGTACGCTGGGTCCGCGTGCGGCGCTTGCGGGGCGGCTAGAGTCGCCATGCGTCGGCTGACCTCCGGTGGGGTGGCTTCGGGTGCTGCTCGAGCTTCGGGGTCCCTGAATCTCTCCTCGTCGCAGGCGCCCGCCAAGCGCGGCCCGCGAACCCAGCGGGGTCGCCGCCGACGAGCGCCCTGAAGTCACCCCGAGCGACGCGAAGGGGGCATGACTCAGGTCATGCCCCCTCCCCTCACGCTCCGATCCACCCACTCACGGGTTGGGCCAGCTCGCCCACACGGCGCTCATGCCCGCGTCGTCCGCCGGCAGCGGGACGTGGCGGATGCCGGCGTACACCGGGTTCATGACCGCCTCGGGCTCAGGCCCGAAATGCCCCAGCCCCAGGGAGTGGCCGTTCTCGTGCAGGGCCACGGTCTCGACGTCGATAGCCGGAGGGGCGATGTCGATGCCCCACGGACGGTCCTTCCGGTTGTCGGGCGCCTTCGGATCACCGAACGTGTTGTTGTAGTACACCTCGTTCAGGGCCGTATCGAGATAGTTGTCCCCGTTGATGTCGGTCGGAGCACCGTTGTCGTCGATGAAGACGAAGCTGACCGAAAACGCGAGGATGCCGCGCCCGCCGCCGGGCCCGCCGACGGTCTCGAAGTAGTCGCGTGGAAGCCAGCCGGCGTTCACGACATCCGCCACCAGTGGATTCCCATCCTGCCGGCGGAAGTCGTCGAACGAGGAGCCCGCGGTCTGATCTATGATTTCGTCGAAAATCGTGACGTCCCCGCCCGGGTATGCCCGCTCGACGAGCTGCACCTTCTTGAGCGCCGCGTCGACGCTCCACGTCGCGAGGGCACGCTGAATCGCGCCCGTGGTCTGCGCGGCCGTCAGTCCACTCGCGGTGGTGCCGCGGTTGGTCGCCACCATGTAGGTGATGTCGTCGCCTTGTGCGAGGCGCCGCGGATCGCTGGGCACCCAGCGAAATTCCTGCTGGTGAAGCCGATTGCTGGGGCGCCCGAGTCCGTCGGTGAAGTACTGCATGGCCTCGACGGCGATGTGGAACCCTCGCGCGCGGAGCTTGGCGTTGGCCTTCCCCATCAGCGCGAGAATGGCGGGATCGCCGCTCGCCGTGGACTGGGCCAGCGAGGGTGAGCCAGCATCGACCGGAGCCGTGGCTGGGCGGTCGCACGCGGCAACGACGATCGCCGCGGACGCCACCAAGATTCGCATGCGCATAGGTGGGACTCTCCGTCTGGTTGACGCAACATGGCCTCGGCGGGAAGCGCTCGGCCGAATGCCTCCACGATGCACCGGCGATTGCCATGCCGCCAGGGCGGGGACTCGGCACCCGGAGAACCGGATGCTCCTCGAGGTCGTTTCCCCGGGTGACGCGGCACCACGCCGCCGTCGCCAATCACTGAACACCAGGGGGCTCCGAATGCGGACAGGAATGCGGTGGGTCTCGGCGGGCGTGCTCGCGGCGATCGTGTGCTTCGCGGGGGCACGGCCGGCCCGTGCCCAGGCCGGCATGAAGGACGACATGGCGAAGGACACGGCCATGGCGAAGGACGCCATGGGTCATGACGAGATGGGTCAGGACATGATGGGCAAGGAAGCCATGGCCATGGCGCCGCATGGCGCGTTCTCCGGCATGGACGGCCACAAGGCCCGAGGGTCCTTCGAGGTCGCCACGGTGTCGG
>DAIPLK010000142.1:0-6414 GCA_036769285.1 Gemmatimonadales bacterium
CGTCCGAGTTGTCCTGCAGCACCACCACGCCGGGACCGTGGGTCCCGGCCGAGTCCGGCTTGGCCCAGCGGGCCAGGTTCCGGATCAGCCCGTCCTTGGCGCTCCGATTGGTCGACCCCACGTCCGGCGTCCCCGACCACACCGCCACCCGGCCCATGAACGCCGCCTGCAACCGCGCCGCAATCGTCGCGTTCCGGAGCAGCGTGTAGGGCTGCACGTCCGGTCCGTCGGCGAGCGACGGCACCAGGAACACGCTGTATCCGGAGAGATCGGCGCCGGCCAGGTCCACCGTTCCGCTCGTGCCGTCATAGCCGGCATCCACCCCGCCCGAGAAGAGCGCGGTGTCGGCGGCCAGCGCGGCGACGATGGCGTTGCAGCCGGTGGCGTCGATGCCGACCGGACAGTAGACGAGGGCCTTCTGCGCGTGCAGCGGGGCCGGGGTCGCGAGGGTCAGGGCCGCGGCCACGAGCGCCGCCAGCCGGAGAGACAGGGTCCGGAACATGGGTGGTCTCAGCGGTGGAGGTGGACTACTCGCAGGCGTCGGCGATCACGGCGTTGAGCGACAGCTGCTTCGCCTTCAGCTCGTCGGCCTGGGCCTTGCCCGACTGCGTCAGCAGCCGGAGCTCGATCACCCTGAGCTGCCGGCGGTACGCGCCGCACACGCTCGAGCCGCCGCGCGCGTTGCCGGTGGCCGAGAACGTGGGTTTGACGGACGCCGTCCGGACGGCCTTGGCCACCGGCCGCTCCTTCAGGATGTTGTCGCCACACCCGGTGGCTGCGAGCGCCAGAACCAGGGCGAGCGTGATGCGGCCTTTCATGGCTTCCTCCGTCGGGACGACTTCGGGACGTGCCTCCGGCCAGACCCCCCGGGGGCGAAGAACGGACCCGCTTCGGGACCTCCCGGAAGCGAGACCGTGGGTTGATTCGTTGGGTATTGGCGGTCGCGGAAGAACGCAGGAGGCGGGCCAGCGGGCGGGGGCGAAACGATCCCGCGAGTTCGCAGGGACTTAGGCGGGGCGCGGTCGAAGCGTTCGGGAACCGGGTGGCGAGGCGCGACCACAACGAAGAGCGTGCGAGCGCCACAGCACCTGCTGCAAGTTGTCGCAGCGCTGGCGGGTTCCCGGCCCCTCAGAAAACGACTGACGGCGACTGCCAAGTTTCGCAGTCGCCGTCATGCTTCCCTACTGGACCCGATCGGCGAGCGGCGCAGCCTTTACGGCTTCTCCACCGGCAACCTTACCGCGTTCCCCCACTCCGTCCACGACCCGTCGTAGTTCCGCACCCGGTCGAACCCCAGCAGGTAGGTGAGCGCGAACCAGGTGTGGCTCGACCGCTCGCCGATCCGGCAGTAGGCGATCGTCTCCCGGTCCCGCTTGAGGCCGTTGTCCTGCTCGTACAGCTTCCGGAGCTCCGCCGCCGGCTTGAAGGTGTGCGTCTCCGGGTCCACCGCCCTGGCCCACGGGATGCTCCTGGCACCCGGAATGTGCCCGCCCCGGAGGCAGCCCTCCTGCGGATACTCCGGCATGTGGGTCTTCTCCCCCCGGAACTCCTCCGGGCTCCGCACGTCCACCAGCTGGCCCTTCCGCGTCAGGTGCTCCAGCACGTCATCCCGGAAGGCGCGGATCCGCGCGTCGTTCCGCTCGCCCACGGTGATGTTGCCCGCCGGGTAGCCGGGCTTGTCGGTGGAGAGCTTCCGCCCCTCGTCCACCCACCTGAGCCGCCCGCCGTCCAGGATCTTCACGTTGGTGATCCCGAACAGCTGCAGCACCCAGAGGGCATACGTGGCCCACCAGTTGTTCTTGTCGCCGTAGAACACGATCGTGGTGTCCCTGTTGATGCCCCTCGACCGGAGCAGCGCCTGCAGCTGCTCGCGGTCCACGTAGTCGCGGACCACCTGATCATTGAGGTCCGTGGTCCAGTCCACCTTCACCGCGCCCGGGATGTGCCCGGTGTCGTACAGCAGGATGTCCTCGTTGGACTCGACCAGCCGCACCTTCGGGTCGTCGAGATGCTTGCTCACCCAGTCGGTCGAGACCAGCACCTCAGGGTGGGCATAGCCCCGCTGCTCGATCGGCGTCACCGGCGGGACGGTTGCTGCGGGGGTCATGACTGCCTCCTTGCACACATGAGCGAACGAATCCCTGGAGCGACCCGAATAACGAGCCGGCCGCGGTTCCCCCGGGAGGGAGCGCGGCCGGCCAGACTCGAAGATCCCGCAGAGCTAGCGTACGACGGCGCCTGCCCCCCGGCCCGGGGCCGGACAGACGATACGGCAACAGAGGAGAGCGGCGTGCGCGCGCGGCATCGGGCGGTTCTCATTCCCGAGTGAATTAGTCAACATAGGGGTCCATCCGGTCGTATGTCAACCAGTCGGGTGGCAGGACCAGGCCGGCGCCCTCCCGCGCCCGCACCACGCGCCGCAGCTCGCGCTTGAGGCGCCAGGTGGAGCGGCGCCGGGGGCGGCCGCACCGAGGCGCCTGGGCCCGCTCCGGCACCGGGCCACGGGCCAGCCCCGCCACCACCGACGCCATCATCCGCGCGCCGTTCGGGACCAGCGTCTCCAGCTGGAAGCGCCGCAGGTACGCGATGGGATCGCCCGGCGGCGCGACCTCGAGCGGAAACGCCTCCTGCGCCAGGATCGACCCCCCGTCGAGCTCGCTGGTCACCCGGTGGATGGTCACCCCCACCTCCGGCACCCCCTCGAGCATCTCGTAGAAGCCCGGCGAGGAGCCGCGAAACTCCGGTGCCCGGCCGAGGTGGAGATTGAGGCAGCCGAGCCGCGGGATGGTGAACACCTCCGGCTTCAGCACGTAGGCGCCGGCCACGACGCCGAGGTCGGCACCGAGCGCCGCCAGGCGCGCGCGGGCCTCGGGCGCGTGCAGGTCGTCGCAGTGAAAGTGCGCGGCGCCGGGGCAGCGCCTCCCGATCTCGTCCGCGAGCCCGCCGTCCGCGCCGCCGCGCCGGAGGCGCGCAGCGGCCGCCCGGACGACGGCCCAGGGGCCGTCATACCGGAGGATCACCCGCGCCTTCTCGACCGCGCTCTGCCGCCGGCGGGCGGCGCAGGTGGTCACCACCGTGAGCGACCGCACCTCCGGCAGGTCGGCGAGCCGCGCGGCCACCTCCACGCCCATGCGGCCGCAGGTCAGTACCACCACCGCCAGACCGTCGCTCACGGGCGCAGGCGGCGCCACTCGGTCCGCCAGGTGGGTGAGAGAGGAAGCAGCAGGAGCGCGTAGAGCGCGAGTGCGGCGGTGGTCGAGCGGGCATCGTGTCCGGGAAGCCTTCCCGCCACCGCCACCGCCGCGGTGCACCAGACGACCGGCAGCAGTGCCATCGCGACGAAGCGGCCCGGGCGGGCGAAACCCGCCTCGCGGACATCCAGCCGGAGCACCGCCGCCGCGAAGACGACGAACCCCGCCACCGACGCCCCGGCCACGCCCTCGAGGCCCAGCCCGAGCCGGAGCGCCAGCAGCGCGAGCCCCACCGTGACCGCGAGCGCCATGAGGCCGTACATCGGGAGCCGGCGCTGGAGTCCGGCGGCGACCGCGCCCAGCGAGCCCAGGCTCACGATTCCCATCGCCGCGCCGCCGAGAAAGAACAGCCGCGCCGCGGGGATCGCCGCCGCGTAGCCGGGCATGCCGCGCGACACCAGCGGGCCGACGGCCAGGCTGAGCGCGCCGAGCAGCGGGGGCAGCAGCCGGGCGAACGGCAGCACCGCCCGCTCCAGGTGGGCACGCACGGCCGTGGCCGCCTCGCCCGCCTGCGCCTCGCCGTACACGTCGGCGAACACGACCGTTCGGACCACCAGCGCCAGCACGGTCGCCGCGGTGGCGACCGAGCCGGCGAAGGCGTAATAGCCGAGCATCGTGGCGCCGCCCCAGCCGGCCACGATCCACCGGTCGGCGGTGAGCAGCAGCACGCCGGTGACGCCGGTGAGCGCGATCGGCACCCCCCGCCGGAGCAGCCGACCCAGGGTCTCCGGGCTCCACCGCGGGCGCAGCTCGAGCCAGGGCGACGCGGCGGCGAGGCCGGCCAGGTTGGCGAGGGCCAGACCGGCGTACGCGCCCGGGAGCCCCCAGAGGCGCGCCAGGCCGACGGCGGCCAGCAGGTGGAGCGCCGCCGTGCCGGCCTCGAGCGCCGCGTAGTGGCGCAGGCTCCGGCGGACCCGAGTGGAGACCAGCGCGTACCCGTACACCGACTCGGCGATGCCCGCCGCGGCGAAGCCGCGGAGCAGCAGGCGAAGGTCCGCGCCAGCCACGACGAAGCTGGCGGTCAGCGCGATCGCCGCGAGGCTGCCCGACACCAGCAGGACGAAGCCGAGCGCCACGCCGGCCGGCGCCCGCCACCGGTCGTCACGCTCGGCGTCGGGGTGCAGCAGCTCGAACTCGAGCCCGCGCGAGATGCCGAGCCCGCCGAGCGCGGCATAGCGCATGCCCACCCGCAACAGCGCCCAGCTGCCGAACGCGGCCGGCCCGAGCAGCGCCGCGAGCAGGATCCCGCGCGCCGCCAGCAGTCCCTCCGTCGCTCCGCGGGTGACCGCGTACGCCGCGACCCGGCGCCACAGCCCGCCGCGCCGGCGTGCGGAAACAGCCGGCGCCGGCAGCTCGACGCCCGCGTCGAGGCCGACTTCGACCGCGCTCAGATTGCCTCCGGTTGTCCGGCCGCGGCCGGGACGAAGCGCGAGCGCAGGCGCGACAGCAGCTTGACGAAGCGCACTTCCCCGACGATGCGGGTATCGCCGGCGGTCTTGGCCAGCGTCCTGATGGACGGGCGGTTGCTCCCGGCGATCATGCGCCACCCCTCCCGGTAGCCCCGCTCGCGGGCGATCCGCAGCCGGGCGCTCGCCAGTGCGGAGCCGACGCCGCTGCTCCGCTCGGCCGGCACGACGTAGAGGTCCCACAAGTACGCGGCGTCCGCCGGCAGCGGCACCGGGCAGAGCGAGACCTCCGGCTCCATCCGCACCGCCACCCACGCGTAGCCGATCGGCCGGGGCCCCCGCCACGCCACGATGCAGACGTGCCCGCGGCCGGCCAGCAGGCGAAACCGCTCGAGGTCGCGCTGGGTGACGAGCTTCGCGAGCGCGGGCCAGTCCTGCTCCCGGAGCCGCGCGAGCGTCACCCCCTCGGGCGGCGGGATCTCCCGCGCCGAGGCCAGCGGCTGCGCGAACACCACCATGCGCCCGGTCCGGAACACCCGGTGGAACGACCGCGGCGCGAGCGCGTTCCAGATCCCCCGCCAGCGCTCGTGCCGCCAGGCGAGCGCGGCATCGCCCGGGAAGGTGCGGATGTCGCACGCGTACTTGCCCCACCAGGCCTGGTTCACATGCCCTCCTCGTCGTCGAAGCAGCGCGGCCCCCAGAGCGCGCCCAGCGCGCGGCGCTCCTTGGCCTGGGTACGGCTTGCGGCCAGGCGTCCCAGCGCGCGCAAGGCGCGGTGCAGTGCCGGGGACGTGCCGCGGACGAGCACCATGCGGCGGCGCAGCACCGCGCCGCGCAGCACCTTGGCGTAGAGCGCGCTCGCGCCGAGATCCACCGCCGCGATCCCGTTGGCGCAGGCCAGGCGCACGGGCTCGTAGCAGACGTCGTTGAAGTACGCCGGGCCGCCGCGGTGATCGGGCGTGAACGCGGCGAAGGTCCCGTCGAGCACCTCCGGCGTCCAGACATTGAGACTCGTGCCCACCAGCCGGTCGCCGTCCCAGGTGAGATGCGCCAGCCGCCGGGGCCAACCCGGCACCGCCAGCCGCTCGAACAGATCCCCCGGGGTCGGTGCCGCGCGTCCGTTCCGCCGGTGGAAGGCGTCGCGATAGAGCCGGTCCATGGCGGCGGCCTCGCGCCGGAAGTCGGCCACCAGGCCGGTTCGGAGCCGCGCGTCCGCCAGCGCCCGGAGATCGGCGCGAATGGTCCGGCGGACGTTCTTGCTGCGCGAGGCGAGATAGTCGTCGAACGAGGCCCACCGCACGGGCAGCCAGGCGGTGGCGCCCGCGTAGAGCACGGCATATCCGCGCTCGCGCGCCATGCCGATCAGGTCGCCGCGCGCCGCGTCCACGTAGGGCCACGCGACGGCCTTCGCGCCGGCTCGCTCCGCCTCCCGCTCCAGCATCGCGAACACCTGGTGGAGCAGATGGTCCGGCAGCGCGCCGGGCTCGCCGAGCGGCTCCGAGATCTGCGCGAACGGGGACTGCACCGACAGGATCGGGCGGAGCCCGAGCCCCGTCAGCGTCGCGAGATCCCGGAGCGGCCCGAGCCACCGGTCGTGCAGGTCGTGCGCGGTGCCCACTCCGATGAGATAGGCCGGCACCACGGCTCGCACGCCGGCAGGGTCCCGGACGGCGATGTGTCGCGCGCGCCAGCCGCACCGCTCCGCGGCGGCGAACCAGGCGTGCAGGTGGAAGCCGCGCCGGGCCAGGCGGTCCCAC
>DAIPLK010000216.1:0-1933 GCA_036769285.1 Gemmatimonadales bacterium
GCCAGGTCATCCCGCCGTCCGCGTAGCTCGCCTTGGTGTTGATCGCGATCTCCTGGTCGATAGTGGCCGACCCGGTGACCGTCACCTTGACGCTGCCGCTCGTGAACTGGCGCTCGCTGATGGCCGGGGGGACGCCGGCCTGCGCGCCGGCGGGTGACGGGGCGACTGCCAGGAACAGACCGGTCGCGACGACGCTCGACAGAAACTGGATGCGGCGCATGGAATCCCCCTTGCCGTGGTCTAAGGCCGAATGCCCCAGCGGCAGATCCTACCCGCCCAGACCGGCTTGGCAAGTACCGAGGGGCTGGCGGCGCATCGAGGTGCTCTGGCCGCCTGCCCCGCGGCGTGATCTGACCAGGCTCTTAGCCATTCACCGCAGATCGCGCGGTCCGAGTCCATCGCAGGCCCCATCCGTACCTCGACGCTTGTGGCAGTGCTGACGCTGCTTGGGGGCTGCGGTGGCCGCGGCGCAGCAGGATGCGACCCTGCGAAGCGCTTGCTGAATCTGGTAGTGGCTTAGGGGAGGACGGGCTGAACTTGGTGTCACTCAGGAGTCACCCTGAACGCAGTGAAGGGGACATACCCTAACGCATGCCCCCTTCGCGGAGCCTGCCCTGAGGAACGAACAGCTCAGGGTGACTCCTCACACCCCACGCTCTCACAGCAGTCGCACGATCCAGTCCCCCAGGACGTAGCCGATGCCGGCCACACCGAGCCCGACGAGGAACATGTCCATCCCGCTCCGGATGACGCCGCGCCCGGTGAAGAAGCTCCGCGCCGCGCCCACGGCGAAGTGCGACAGCATGGCGAGCGCGAACGAGGTCCAGATGGCGACCGGTCCCGTGCTCACCAGCAGCGGCGCGACCGGGATGACCGCGCCGAGCGCGGTGGCGATTCCGGTCACCCAGGCCTCGCGCATCGGCGTGCTCGTGGCCTCGCCGATATTGAGCTCCTCGCGCACCTGCTCGGAGAGGGCCCGGGCCGGGTCCAGCATGATCTGGGCGGCCAGCGCCTCCGACTGCGCGACGGGCACCCCCTTGGCCTGGTAGAGCAGGCTCAGCTCCTCCTGCTCGAGCTCCGGCATCAGCCGGATCTCCTCCTTCTCCATCGCAATCTCGTGCTCGAACACCTCGCGCTCGCTCTTCGCCGCGAGATAGCCCGACGAGCCCATGGAGAGCGCATCCGCCGCCATGCCGGCGAGGCCGGCCAGCACCACCGCGTGGCCCGCCGTCTGCAGGTTGCCCTGCGCGCCGATCATGCCGGCCACCAACCCGAAGTTGGCGGTCAACCCGTCGTTGAACCCGTAGACCACGTTCCGCAGAAAGCCGCCGGCCCCGGTCTTGTGCCACGGCTCGCCGTGCGCTCCGCTCATCGCCGCCAGCGTCTCCGCGTGCTCCTTCGACTCCTTGGCCAGCTTGAGCGCGGTGGGCCCCACCACGCCGTCCGGCGACTCGCGATAGAGGCTCAGGTAGCCTTTGACCTCGCGCCCCTCCTCCTGAAGCAGCATCGGCAGCAGCACGCTGGCCCCGATGCGCCGCGCCACCCAGGCGCGGAACCGTGCCCCCCGCGACGGAGGCGGGGGCTCGACCTGGTGTCCGGACTCGGCCAGCAGCTTGCGCCACATCTCGACGTGGCGGTCCTCGACCTGGGCCAGCTTCCGGTACAGCTCGGCCTTGCCGGCATCGTGCTCCGCCTGGGCCAGCTCGCGGTAGAGGAAGGCCGCGTCGGCCTCGTCCTCGAGGTGGTGCAGCCAGATGTGGGGTGCGGGGGTGACTGAAGGCATGGGCGATATATAGCGAGATGCGGCGGTGACCAGTAAGCGGCGAGTGACTCGCCGCTCGCCGCTCGCCGCCGTCCGCCTTTGCGACCATCCCTACCCCTCCCGCATCTTCCAGGAGCCATGAACGGGACCCGCGTAATGGATTCGTACCTC